>JBEKPV010000284.1:0-3368 GCA_049520395.1 Tepidisphaeraceae bacterium | reverse complement strand
ATCCCTTTAATGATCAGCTCGCCATCTTTGGTTAGTTCCAGGTGATGCCCCTCCCGCTGAAACGTCTGTTCCGTCAACAGGGGATGGAAAACCGCATCCCAATAAACCTCCGCCAGATTGAAGAAATCCTGCCTGACATTGCTCGCCACGGGATAGACCGTGTAATCGCTGCCGGTCATGGCGTTAATGAACGTCGCCATGCTGCTCTTGACCATCTCAAAAAATGGATCCTTAACCTGATATTTCCGCGACCCCGCCAGTACGCTGTGCTCTAAAATATGCGGCACGCCCGTGTTATCCGGGGGGGGCGTCGGAAACGACACCGAAAACAAATTCTCCGCATCCTCGTTATGCAAATGGAGCAGCCGCGCCCCGCTCTTTTCATGGCGAATCTCGTACGCCACCGACCTCAGATTGGGCAATTCGATGACGCGCTGGACGAGAAAGCCATCAATTCGATCGCCTGGTTTCATAGCGGGCAATACTATGCAGCCAGGGGGTCCAAAAACAGGGGGGCGACACCTTGTCCGATAAAAGTAAAGTTATCCAACCTCACTTCCCGATAAAACGCTTGGATGCGGTTCCATGCGCGACGGCGCTGGGGTGACGCGCATCTGGAAGGGTCGAAGGATCGGCTCGGCTCGAATCGCACCGGGCACCACGTCCAAGGAAGGCGTTACATGCGAACGATCGCCATCATCAATCAAAAGGGCGGCTGCGGAAAAACCACCACCAGTATCAATTTAGCCGCCTGCCTGGCTCGTCTGGGGCAAAAAACCTTACTCGTCGACATGGATCCGCAGGGACACTGCGCCGTCGGACTTGCCGTGCCGGAAGAGCAGATCGAGCGGACCATCCTCGACGCACTCATCGAAGAGCGCGACGGCTCCCCGCTACGTCTGGCCGATACCGTCTGGCAAATCGCCAGCGATTACGACCTTTCTCCCGCCAACATAAAATTAGCCGCGTTCGAGCAGATGTTTGCGGGCCGCCCCGGACGCGAAGACCGCCTGAAGAATTCCCTGCGCGGCGCCGCCGCGAACTATCGCTGGTGCATCATCGACTGATGGAAAGCACCGTCAACTTCAATACCAAGCTCAAGGAAGCCGCCAGCTTCGGCCAGCCGATCACCGAATACGATCCGGGCAGCCGCGGCTACAAGGATTTCCTCAACCTCGCGCGCGAACTCATGGGCCATCGTCCCGAGGAGGTCGAGCCGACTTCCGGCGAATCCCTCTCTCGTCCGGCCGAACTGGTCCAGCGCGCCAAGCAACTGGCGCAGCTCACCAACCTCCAATTCGGCAAGACCGCCAGCGCAGCCGCCGCGGCCGGCGCCGCCATGGCGATTCCGACTTCCACGTCATTCGCATTTTCATCGCCCGCCCCCATCTTCAGCCAGCCGGTCTTTGACCGCTCGGCCCTGGAAACCCGGCAGCCCGAACCCATGGGCTCCGTCTTGGCGGCCGACCCTTCGGCTATCGCGACCGAGGAAATCGAAGCCCCTGAACCCGAACAATTTAACGAACCTGTGGACGAAATCCCGACCGCCGAGGAAATCAAGGCCGCGGAGCCTATGACCTCCATCGCGCCGGTTCCGCCCAAGACGACGGCGCAAAAAATCGCGGAGTTCTACGGCGTCAAACAGGTCGGCGGCGAGGTCATCTTCGCCGCCCGCTTCAGCGACGCAAAAAAGGTCCTCATTGCCGGCGATTTCAACAACTGGTCCCCCATGAGCACACCCATGATCAACCGCGGCCAACCCGGCGAATTCTGGATGTGCCTCCCCCTCAGGCCGGGACGTTACCGCTATCGTTTCGTCGTCGACGGCAAATGGATGACCGATCCCAACAACAATTACGTGGAGACCAATCAGTTCGGAGAACTGAACAACGTCATCGAAGTGGATTGAATTCAATCCAATCTTCGGACAACCGCGGAGGCCGGTAAATCATGGACTCGAAACAAACCCTCAGCGAGATCAGCCATCTCTTCCTAAGCGAAATTCGCCAGCGTCCCGGGGCCGGCGCTCCGCGCCCCACGCGCGTCCCGCCGGCCGCGCCCGCCAAACCCGCCGCGGCGCGCGCTCACGCCAGCGTCGATCTAACCCCCGAAGAACTAGCCGCGGCCTATGGGGAAGATTCTTCCGAGGCCGCTACCACCGGCCTCGAATTCTCCGTCGTCCTCGCATCGCACCTTACCGACCCCTCGCAGCGAATCCGCCAGTACGCCGGCTATCTCGCCGCACAAAACAAACGCGTCGGGCTGATCGAAATCGACAACACCGATTTTTCCATCGCCGCCTTCGAGTCCGGCCCCCGCGACGGCGTCGCGGATGCGGCCTCTTCGCCAATCGTCGAAGAACTCGACGCTCGGCGAATGAGCGAAACCCTGGCCGAAATGAGCTTCGACATCGACCGCTGGCTCATCTGCCTGACCAACCCGCGCACTACCGAAGCCCGCGAGCTTCTCCGCGTCTCTCGCCGATGGGTCCTGCTGACCACCGCCGATCACGAGGGCATCGTGGCCGCGTACCGCGCGCTGAAGGGATTATCCGAACTAGGCAAGCCCAGTATTTCCGCCGCGGTCCTAAACGCCCGCGACGAAGCCGAGGCGGAGGCGGTTTTCAACAAGCTCGATGCCGTCGCCGGTCAATTCCTGGGCTGCCGAATCACCGCTCAGGCTCCCGTTCAACCGGCGGACCAGGTCAGCGAACAACTGATTCTTCATTGCCGCGCCCCGCGCGATAAATCGCAGCCCCTAACCGGCCCCCAATGGCATGTGGTCGCCGATTTCCTCTCCCGCGCGGCGGCTCCCGCGGCTCCCAAGCGCCCGGAATCTCCGCTTCCCACGATGAAAATCGAACCCGCCGCCCCCGCGCGACGCCCGGCAGCCCCCATTCCAATCGCCCAGCCAGCCCTGAACGAAACCCCGGCCGAAGAAGTCGTCGACTTGATCGACGACGGCGAGGATTCCGTCCTAGAAGCGATCGTGAACCGTGGCGGCGCCGCCGGCGAATGGGTCCAATGCCCGCTGAAACCCCCCATGTGCCCCCAAGCAGTCCTGGCGGTAGGGCGGGATCACCGTCTGGTGCTGGTCGCCGTCGCGGGGCGCGGCCTCAGCCAACTCCGCCCCATCGGTTTGGCCCTAAAATGGATGAACGAAAACTCTGATCTCATCCGCATGGCCCTCCCCCAACTGGCCATCGAAGCCAGTCTAACTCCCAGCGTCAGGCTGCTGGTGGATTGGTTCGACCTCAGCGCCGAGCAACTGCAGCCGCTCGTACACAGCCAAGCCGTCACGGTCCAAGCCTATCGAAGAATCAAATGGGGGCAAAAGCGCGGGCTGCTGCTGGAAGCCGCGTGACCATT
>JBEKPV010000283.1:0-2747 GCA_049520395.1 Tepidisphaeraceae bacterium | reverse complement strand
AGGACGGCTTGCAGTCCTTCCTGGCTGGCGCGGACGATGCTGTGGTTGGGATCGTACCCGAAGCCGGTCATGAGGATGACCGGCAGTGTGTTGCAGCGCTTATGGGCGGCGGCGAAGACGTCGTAGCCGCTTTTGTCGGGCATTTTGATATCGCTGATGACCAGGTCGTAATGGGATCGTTCGAGGCATTGGATGGCTTCGCAGCCGCAGGAGGCGACGGCGATGGTGGCGTGGTATTTCGATGGTGTTGCGAATATTGGGTTCGTCGTCGGCGATGAGGATCGACATGCCGCCGATGACCGGGTCGGCGTGCTCTTTGACGTCGCCGGCGCCGAGAATGGTATTGGGGCCCTCGGCGGCCTGGCGGAGGGATTTTCGGATGGCGCCGACGTTGTCGAGAATCTGTTGAAGGCGCAGGCGGAGATCGTCGTGGCCGATGTAGTCGTCCATGAGGGCGTTGGCGTCGGAGGCGATGTCGTTGAGGGGCCCGGCGGCTTCGGAGCAGACGTTGTCGGCGATTTTGTGGCTGGTGCTGACGCGCTCGACGATCATGAGATCGAGAATGTTCAGGGCGATGGCGACGTACCGGCCGAAGATTTCGGCGAACTGGCGGTCGTCCTCGTTGAAGGCGGCGCGCTGGAGGCTTTCGATGTTGAAGACGCCGATGACTTTGTCGTGCAGGCGCAAGGGGACGGTGAGGCTGCTTTTGGCGCTTTCCAGGCCGGCGACGTAACGGGGATCGCGTTCGACGTCGGGGCAGATATAGCTGCGTCCGGTGGCGGCGACGTAGCCGCTGATGCCCTGGCCTTCGGATTCGGCGGTCAAGTCGATGAGCAAGGCCTCCTCGGGGAGGCCGGCGCTGATGACCAGCTCCAGTTTGTTGGATTTGCGGTCGAGCAGGCGAATCGCGAAGTGATCGAAGTGCATCAGGTCGCGGGTGAAACTGATGATTTTTTCCTCGAGCAATTTGAGGCGCTGTCCGACGTTCATGCCGCTGAGGGCTTCGCCTTCGAGGCGGACGAGTTCGCGGCCGGCGTTGTCGATGGCGTCCAGTTTTTGTTGGAGGCGGCGGGTGCCGGTGGCGTCCCAGACGACGGCGACGACCTGCACGACCTGGCCGCGCGGATTGATGACCGGGGAGGCGATCAATTCCATGTACTGCTGGTCTTCGATGTTCAGGGCGTAACGTTTGGATCGGCTGAAGGCGGGGGCGTCGGCGGTCGGCGGGCTGGATTGCTTGCTGAAAATGTCGAAGGCTTCCTGACAGGTGCGGCGGATTTTCTCGTGGACGCGGGCGGGCCAGGCCTGCATTTTTTTGTTCATCCAGTTGCAGCGGCCGTCGCCGTCGACGATGCAGACGCCTTCGCCGATGGTGTTGAGGATCAGATGAGCCTGCTGGCTGATGAGGGCGCGCTCGAGGGGGAGGAAATCGGCGGCTTCGGAGAAGATGCCGGTGAACTGGTCGGTTTTGATCAGATCGATGGCTTTTTCGATGGAGCCGGTTTCGACGACGTCGCAGCGCGATCGGAGAGCCTCAATGGCGACGGTGTTAATCGTCGTGGGATTGGTTAAGACCAATACTTTATTCCGCGGGACGTCCAACACTACCTGGCTTTCAGCGGCGGTGGTTCAGCGGATTGCAATTATGCAAACATTTCATCGCAAAACAATAAAATCTTTGCTGCCATAGTATTCTTCGGCTGAATTTAGGGGCGGATCAAGGGGATTGAAATTGCCTATCTTTCAACGACTTGGGTGCAGCCTTTCGGCGGCTCCGCGCTGTAAAAGGTCGTTGCAGACGGCGGCAGGGGTGCTGGAGACGGATAATAGGACAGGAGGCTCGCCGCCCTGGCCGCCGACGGCGGCTCGGATTCGCATTTCTTCGCCGGATAACTCGGCGAGGGCGGCGATGGGGGAATGGCAATCGCCCTTCAATGCTTCCACGATTTGGCGCTCGGCGGTAACGCATCTATGCGTGGGTAAGTGGTCCAGCGATTTCAGGATCGCGGTTGTGGCTGGGTCGTCGCGCCGGCATTGCAGGGCGAGCGCGCCTTGGCCGGGGGCGGGGAGAATTTGGTCTGGGGGGATCGGATGCATCCACGGTTCCAGAAGGCCGGCGCGCTGGATGCCTGCGGCGGCGAGGATGACGGCGTCGTATTTGCCGGCACGTAATTTTTTTAGTCGCGTGTCGATGTTGCCGCGGATGGGATCGATTTTTAGATCGGGGCGAAGGGCCAGGAGCTGGCAGCGGCGGCGGAGGCTGCCGGTGGCGATTTTGGCGCTGAGGGGTAAATCGTTGAGCGTCGCGGCGGTTTGCGAAATCAGCAGATCGCGCGGGTCGTGGCGCTTGGGCGCGGCGGGGATATGAAGATTCGATTGCTCGGTCAGGGGCATGGTGACGGGAACGTCTTTAAAACTGTGGACGGCGAAATCGATTTGCCGTGCGAGAATCGCCTGCTCCAATTCTTTGACGAAGAGGCCTTTGCCGCCGGAGTCGTGGAGGGGGGTGTCGGGCATTAAGTCGCCGGTGGTTTTGACGACGATGATTTCGATGGTGAGGTTGGGATGGATGGCGCGCAGGTCGGCGGCGATTTGGTTGCTTTGGGCGAGGGCGAGGAGGCTGCCGCGCGTTCCCAGGCGAAGTGTGACAGGGGTGGGCATGAGGAGTATCTTAGCGGGGCATGGCCGGACGTGTCTTCGTCAGCGGCGGGAGCGGGTTTGTGGGGGCGGCTGTTATTGGGGAATTG
>JBEKPV010000282.1:0-2516 GCA_049520395.1 Tepidisphaeraceae bacterium | reverse complement strand
GTGGTGGTTCGCATGAGATAGGCGCCGCCGGGGACGAGATCGGACTGCATTTCGATGAGCTGGAATTTTCCATCGGCGCCCCACCATTTGAGGCGATGGTCTGGCTCGGCGAGGGCGTCGAACACGCGCCGGGCGGGGGCGTTGATGGTGATTTGGCGGACGATGGCGTCGGGGGTGGCGTTCACGAATGGTCCTCGAGATAGCTTTTGAGGTTTGAGAGGTTGTCGGCCCACAAGGACTGGTAATCGCGGAGCCAGGCGTCGATGGATTCAAGCGGGGCGGCGTTGAGTGCGCAAAAGCGGGTGGTTCCTTTTTTTTGCGCTGCGATAAGCCCGGCGGAGCGGAGGAGGCGGAGGTGTTTTGAAATCGCGGGGCGACTGGTGGGGAAGTGGGAGGCGATCTCGCCAACAGTTCGGTCGCCTGAGCGGAGCAGTCCGAGGATTCGGCGGCGTGTGGGGTCGGCGATCGCCTTGAACACTGCGTCGGAATGGCGGTGGGAAGCTGTAACCATTTGGTTACAGATAATGTAACCGTATGGTTGCATTAGGTCAAGGATTTTGTCTGCGGAGCGCGCATGAGATTGGTGAGGCGGCGGTATAGGCGCGGCGACGAACCGTACGCGATATGCCCGGAGTGCGAAGGGGGTGCTGTACCTGGAGGGGCAGCGGAAACGCCGGAAATCCCGAACGGCGTCGGGGAACGGGTTCATTTTGAATCAGTAAGCGGTTGATCGGAAAAAAAAGGAAGCGTTTGAATAAATAAGGGGTTGCATTGGGCGAGGGAAGTGCCGTATATAGCTTTCCAACAAATTGCAATCGGGCATCGCTCATGTCTTCAAAAGAATCGAAACGAATCATTCTTCGTATTGAGATCAGTCAGCAGGCGATCAGGAAATTCGACGAATTCCTCGAAGAAACGGCGCTGACTCGGGTGGCGACTTCAAGTCGGCTATTGGAGTGGTTTGCGCGGCAAGATGCGGAAATCCAGACGACGATCCTGGGTTTGCACCCGCTGGCGAACGTGGCGGAGTTGCCGACAAAGATTTTGAAGCGGGTTATTGAGGAGACGAAGAAGGGTCGCATCGATGGCGCGGGTGGGTGGTAGCGATTGGGGCGGCCCGCTTTGGGATCGTTACATACATAATGGGGTGGTGCGGCGGTCAACGTCGCTTGGTGAACGGGGTGAATCGATAGGCCAGTTCGGGGTTGGGGAGCATTTCATAGGCGAGTTGAGCTACCAGAAGCGCGAACGGTTCCAGGAGCCGGGCGATGCGGAGAGGGCCTGCGTTTTGGGGTTCGAAGCCGAGGTCGGTGATGAGGGTGGCGGCAATTTGGCCGGCGGGGGCGTGGTCGGTGCAGTAGAGAAGGGTGGGCTTGGGTTGATGGGCGGCGGCGCGGGAATCGAAAACGGGGAAGAGGACTTCGCTGGGCACGGTGCCGAAGGCGCTGACGACGTGAGTGGAGGGGAGTTTGCGGGCGAGCTCTTCGGCCCCGGAGGAGGTGTGGGCGATTGTTAGCTCGGTGTTGGCTTCGTTCATGGGGAGGGAGCAGTTGATGAGGGTTTTTCTTGAGAGGTCGCCGGCCTGGTAGAGAACGTCGTCGACGCGGAGCCAGTGGACGGCGAGGAGGATGACGTCGGCATCGCGTGCGGCTTCGGCGGGAGAGGCGGCGCGGGTGTTGTTGCCGGCCTGGCGGGCCAGTTCTTGCAATTTTGCGGGGTCGCGGGCGTAGGAGAATGCGACTTGGTGGCCGGCGCGGGCGAAGAGTGTGCCGAGCTTGGAGCCCATCAGTCCTGAGCCGAGGATGACAATTCGCATGGGGTTACTCCGGGGTGTTGGATTGGTTGGCGGCGATGGCCAAGTGGGTGACGCTGTCCCAGGCGTTGCGGATGCCGACGAGCAAAAGTCCGAGCAAGGCGGCGGCGAGGGTATATAGGCCCACGCGCGGGGCCAGGCATTCGATCAGCGAAGCGAATGAGAGAATCGCGTAGAGAACGGAAGGGGAAATCACATAGTAGATCCAGTCTTCGAGGTCGGGTTTGTAGGACTTTTGGTGGCCGGCGCGGCGGAAAACGACCAGGGAATAGATAAACCCGGAGATTCCCCAAATGGCCAGCGCGACGGAAAGAGGGCGCAGGGAAGACCAGGGGGAGCACATGAGGGCGGCGACGACAAGAGCGGTGGTGAAATGAACGACGGTGGGGCTTCCGAAGGCGTTGACGGACTCGACGTCGGGCCGGGTTCGCATGGTGGAGATGAGGGTGATGACGACGAACTGGATGCCGATGAGCGCGCCGCCGGCGGAGCCGATGATGACGTAGAAATTTTGCCAGGACTGCAGAGCGGAGATGTCCATGGAGGGGCATCATACAGCGCTGATCGGGTGGTCAGCGACCGGTCATGGCCTCGAGTTTTTCGGGATAACGTTCGCCCTGGAGGGTGATTTGGGAGGCGGCCTGGTCGATGCCGCGGAGGTCTTCGGGCGAGAGCTCGATGTCGAGCGCGCCGAGGTTTTCGT
>JBEKPV010000281.1:0-2517 GCA_049520395.1 Tepidisphaeraceae bacterium | reverse complement strand
CGGACAACGTGATGGGCATAATATTCCTTTCTAAGACCGACAAACGAGCCATTCATAGGTCCGGCTCAGTTCCTTTTCAAGCATAGCACGGTTGATACTCAGTCTCAACTAGTATGTTAAGATTTGTGAAGGAATGTAACAGACGTAAATGATTATGCGGATTGCAGTTAAATCGAGATACTCGAAATCCGCCCCAAACCATCGTTTAGCCGCTCCGCTTGCCTGCGGTGAGCCCCGTCGAACGGCGGAGCGATTCAGCGCGCGCCTTTGCGCTCGCGTCAGAATGATGCGCCACGCTCCCGCATTTCCGTCGCCCGGAAATGTTTGATGGCGACTTCCTCAGTGGTCCCCAGCTCCAACTTTATTCGATAGCCACCCATCCCACTTCCACAACCAGCCCCCAACCCCCTACCATTCCCCCATGCCCAAGCGCCGAACCTGGCAGGAAGAGCTCGCCATCATCGATCGAACGATGAAGACCATCTCTTCCATCTCCGAGCCCGAGCAGCTCGTCGGCGCCTATTGGTCCGGAATCGGCGCGCTCATCCCGTCGACCGGCTACGTCGCCCTCTCGCGCCGAAACGTCGAGCCGCCCTTCTATCAAATCACCCGCTCCTCCCGATTCTCCGAACCTCTCAATCCCTGGACCCAGCAAGACCGCCTCCCGCGCCTGACCGGCGGACTCCTCGGCGAACTCGCCTACGCCAACCAGCCCGTCATCATCGACGACCTCCCCTCGCGCCTCGCCCCCGACGACCCCGGCTATTTCTATCTCCAGGGCTTCCAACGACTCGTCGCCTATCCCCAATACGACAACGGCCAAGGCATCAACGTCACCGTCATGCTCCTTAAGCCCGGCGAAGAGTTCGACTTCGCGATGATCCCCATCCTCCACTGGCAAACCGGTCTCTTCGGCCGCGGGACCCACAACCTGGTTCTGCGAAATCAACTCGAGTCCGCCAACACCGCCCTCGACGGCGAACTGCAAGTCGTCGGCGAAATCCAACGCTCCCTATTGCCTTCGGAACTACCCGTCATCCCCGGCTTCCAAATCGCCGCCCACTACCAAACCAGCGCCCGCGCCGGCGGCGACTACTACGACTTCTTCCCCCTCAAAGACGGAAGCTGGGGAATCTTCATCGCCGACGTCTCCGGCCACGGCACGCCCGCCGCCGTCCTGATGGCCATCACCCACGCCATCGCCCATGCCCACCCCGACACCCACACCCCCCCCGCCGCTCTCACCAGATACATCAACGAACGCCTCGTCCGCGCCTACACCCGCAACGGAAAATTCGTCACCGCCTTCTACGCCATCCTCGATCCCAACGCCCGAACGCTCACCTACTGCCGCGCCGGCCACGAACCTCCGCGCCTCATTCGCCGAGGCCAAATCATCCCCCTCGACAAAGTCGGCGGCCTTCCCCTCGGCATTCTCGACACTCAACCCTACGAAGAAGCCACCCTCGCCCTCGAGCCCGGCGACCTCGTGCTCCTCTACACCGACGGCATTACCGAAGCTCCCGCCAACGCCGTCCTAGAAAACGATCGCGACCGTTTCGGCACCGACCGCCTCGACCTGGTGCTTACCGAATGCGGCGATTGCGATGCCGAGCAATGCATCGCGCGCGTCCGAACCGCCGTAGCCAGTTTCACCGGCAACCAGCCGCCGGTGGATGATCAGACTTTGATTGGGGTTAGGTGTTTGTGACCGAAGCTGCCCGTCCCCAGCAGCCAAGGGGAGGCACCGTAATCCAATGCTCAAAACCCTGCACGTGACAAATCGCGACCAATGGCGCGCCTGGCTGGCGGATCATCACAAATCCGAAACCGACATCTGGCTCATCTTCTTTAAGAAACATGCCGCCAAGCCTGGAATCACCTACGACCACGCTGTCGAGGAGGCGCTCTGTTTCGGCTGGATCGACAGCATCGTCCGCAGAATCGACGACCAACGCTACGCGCAGAAGTTTACGCCGCGTCGCGATTCCGCAAAATGGTCATCGTCGAACATCCAAAGGATGCGTATGTTGATCCGCGACGGGCGAATGACCCAAGCCGGGCTGGCAAAGTTTGATCCCAAGCTCCTCGAAAAAGAACCCCGGAAAAAACAGGCGCCGAAAAAAACTCGCGATCCCAAACTCCCTCAATTCGTGAGACAGGCCCTAATCGCAAACCCCATGGCACTGGAGCACTTCGAAACGCTCCCACCCTCTCATCGCCGGCGATACCTCCAATGGATTCTTTCGGCAAAGAAAGAAGAGACTCGCGAACGCCGGTTGAAGCAAGCCGTCTCGATGTTGCAACAAAAAAGGCGCATGTAATCGATCATCCCCGAGTCACTACACATTTTCTCAACCCGCCCGAGAAGGCAATATACCGACGCGATGGCAGCGCGGGATCAATTAAAGAGGATCAATCAAAGGTGTCAGGAACCAATCCAGCCGCGCGCTCACGCCGCCGCCGAGGCCCGGCGCCTTCGAACCAAAACCCACAAGCCCGCTATCACACACAGCG
>JBEKPV010000280.1:0-2541 GCA_049520395.1 Tepidisphaeraceae bacterium | reverse complement strand
ATAATCGTGCGTCCGCGGACAATAAACCACGCTCGCCCGTCCCTCCGCCAGGATCGCCAGCTCCTCATCATCGCAATAATTCACATGAGCCAAAACCGTCGGCTCATCGAGCAGTCCCAATTCCCGCGCATATCGAAGGGGTCCCCCCTCAAATTTCGGAACCCGATCGTCCCAGGTAAGCCAGGCATCCCAAAGTTCGCGCAGCGGCCCGCAATGATCGGAAAGAAACTCCGCCTCATCGCGCGTCTCCGCCAAATGCGTACACAACGGCATCTTCTTCGCGCATGCGATTTCCAGGCACCGCCGATACCCCTCCGGCTCAATCGAATAAGGCGCATGCGGAGATATCCCGATCCGCAGCCTTCCCGACGAAACCGATTCATCCGCCGCCGCCGCCAAACGTTCATCGAGTAATCCGCGCCGCATCGCCATCGCCTGTACTTCGCCAAAGCTCACCACGCGCATCGGCCCGCCCAGCAGCGGCCGCGTCAGATGAACCTGCCGGCTGATATCCCCGACAGTCGTAACCCCAAATTTCAAGCATTGTTCAACCCCCACATCAATCGCTCGCGTCACCGCCGAATTCATCTCCTCAGGGCTAATCCGCGTTCGCTTCAGCATCCCCACCAGCCATCCCGCAAACCCCCCGGTCGGCGGCTCACCGCAAACACAATCGCTCAATTCCAAATGCGTATGCGCATTAACCAGCCCCGGAAGAAGCACCGAATTCCCCATCTCAACAATCTCCGCATCGCCCGCGCCGGCCAAAATCTCGCGACGCGAACCAACCCGGGCAATTTTCCCTCCCTCGATATGCAGCGCCGCCTCCGGAATCGGTCCCCGATCCATCGGCGCAATCCACGCCGCGCAAACTATTTTCCCCCGCGATTCAGGGTTGGTCTTCGGCAAGTTCATCCGCCAGCATCTTCACCACTTGTCGCGCCGTTTCCAGCCGCCGGCGGGCGATGGCTCTGATCGGCTCAAAATGAAACCCGTCCTTCAGCCGGGCGCTCCAGTACCCGTATTCCTCCCGCTTCTCCGCCGCGACCAGCAAATCGTCAATCCCATCCCCCTGAAGCGCCATCTGCACCGTCTGCACAATGAGCCCGGTGAGCCCGAAATCCTCAAGATTAAGCACATCCGCCAGCAGCCGCGCCTCATCCACCACAGGCGATCGATGCGGGATCTCATGCAGCAGCCGGGTCGTCTTATCGAGCAATTCATCCCCAACATCCGGCCCCACCAGGCTCACCAGCAGCTCCGCCGCCTGTTCGCTCCGTTCCCGAAGATTAGTTCTCCCCAATTTCCCGGAAATGATCCCCCTCGCCTGCCGCGGCGGCAGTTGCAGCGCGTAGCACGCCAATTCCAGCGCTTGCCGGTCTGTCTCCGGCCCAATGAGGTTCATCCCCACAAATTTTTGCGCGCGCTTCCAAAGCCGCACCGCATCTTGGCGAAGCCGCGGCCCGAGTGCATCGTCATCGAGCGTACTTAAAACTTGCTCGAGACGCCGACGGAGATGGGAACTCAACGACATGGTCGCATCCATGCGAGCAAACATTCGATCGTATCGGTAGGAACCCGGCCAGCACGACAAGTATTCTCAAAAAGCTGCCAGTTGTAAGTCGCAAGCTAAAAACGGTCCCGCGCCCATTATTTCCTAACTGGCAACTGGCAACCAGCAACTGGCAACTAATATTTAATTAATTATCGCATGATAGTCGCCGCGCGCTCCGGTCCAACACTGATCATCTTAATCGGCACACCGACCAACTGCTCGATCCTTTTGACGTATTGTTGCGCTTCCCTCGGCAACTGGTCAAACGAGCTGCACGCCGCCGCGTTCCCGCGCCACCCCGGCAGCGTTTCATAAATCGGCTCAACCTCCGCCAGCACATCCGCATCCGCCCGGAAATACGCAAGCCGATTCCCTCGATACCGGTACCCCGTACAAATCTGCAGATGATCCAAGCCCCCCAGCACATCCAGCAAAGTCATCACGATAGACCCCACTCCGCATAAATCAGCCGAGTATTTCACCGCCACCGCGTCGAACCACCCGCACCGACGCGGCCGCCGCGTCGTCGTGCCATATTCATTCCCCCGGTCTCGTATGTAATTCCCGATATTGTTGTCCTGTTCCGTCGGAAACGGCCCGCCCCCCACGCGCGTACTATACGCCTTAATCACTCCGACGAAATTCTGCACCATCTGCGGCGGCACCCCCGCCCCCGTATAAACCCCCAGCGCCGAACAATTGCTGCTCGTCACATACGGATACGTCCCATGATCCACATCCAGCAGCGCCGCATGAGCCCCCTCAAACACAATCCGCTTTCCCTCCCTGGCGTATTCCAGCAGCAAAAATGTTGTGTCATCCACAAACGGCAACATCCGCCGCCCAAAATCCCGGTATTCTTCAAAAATTTCCTGCCAATCGATCGGCGGCCAATCGTATAAAACCTTCAGCACCTTATTTCGCTCTCCCACGATCTGATGAATCCGCGCCTTTAGCTTTTCCTCATGACTCAGATCCGCCACGCG
>JBEKPV010000279.1:0-2714 GCA_049520395.1 Tepidisphaeraceae bacterium | reverse complement strand
GGCCATTTGCGTGATCGCCTCGAGCAAGGGATATCCCGGTCAATATAAGACCGGGGTGCCGATCGAAGGGCTTCTGGAAGCTGACGCAATGCCCGACGTCAAAGTATTTCACAGCGGCACCCGCAGCGCCGGCGGCAAGGTCGTGACCGACGGCGGGCGCGTGCTGGGCGTCACGGCGCTGGGCAACGATTTCGCCGACGCGAGGCGGCGGGCATACACCGCCATGCAGAAGATTCATTTCGATGGGATGCATTACCGCAAGGACATCGGACATCAGTCTCTGAAATTTGTAAAGACGTGAACCCGCAGCGCATAACCGTCACGGTGGATTTGGGCCGAGTTCGCCGGTCGGCGGAGGAAATTCGTCGGCACTGTTCCGTGGAGGTGCTGGCTGTCGTTAAGGCGGATGGGTACGGATTGGGCGCCAAGCAAGTGGCTGCGTGCCTGGCGGATGTTGTGGATGGATTTGTGGTTTTCAGCTTGGCCGAGGTTCGGGCGGCGGGATTAAACGATATATCCAAAAAGCCGATTTTGGCGATTGGGCCGCATCCGGATACCTCGGCGGAGGAATTCCGAGCCGCGGGCGTTCGGCCGTCGGTCTGGACGGTCGCGGAGGCCACGCGGCTGCGCTCGGCGGATCCGGTTCTTTCGGTGGATACGGGCATGAATCGGTTCACCTGCCCGAGGAATGAAATTGAGGCGGTGCTGGCGGCGGGGGGGTGCCGCGAGGCATTTACGCACGCCACGCGGATTCAACAGGTGCATCAATTGAAATCCCTACTCGGCGGCAGGGGGCGGAAATTGCACGCGGCGGCGTCTTCACTTCTGGATGAACCGGACGCGTGGCTCGATGCGGTGCGCCCGGGTTTGGCGCTTTATCGGGGGGCTGTGCGGGTCAGCACGCCGCTTATCGAAATTCGCGACGGCGGTAATCCGGCGGGCTATACCGGATTCACAGTGCCAAAATTCGGAATCATCGGCTGCGGATACCGCGACGGATTGCGAAAGGGCCCTTGCCTGGTGGGCGGAGTTCGGCGGCGCGTTCTGGAAGTCGGGATGCAGTCGGCGTATGTGGAAATAAGTCCGGGCGATCGCCCGGGGGAAGAGGTCATCCTTTTGGGGGATGGATTAACCGAAGCGCAAATTGCAGCGGAGTGGGAGACGGCGGCGCACGAAGTGCTTCTGCGTATGGCGCGGATGGGAAATTCGGGGCCGGTTTGATTCCCGCTGGTTTTGCGGCGCGCAAAAAAAGAGCCGGAAGGCAGGCGCCTTCCGGCTCGAGTCGGTGTGGGACTCGATCAAAATCGGGTCATTAGGCGAGAGTCGCACGCCGGGACTTGATCCAGCCGATCACGGCGAGAACGGCAAGTCCAGCTCCACCCATTTCAGACGACGCCGGCAGGGGAACAACCGCGGGATCATGCGGGTCATGCGGGCACGGGGGGGGAGTGCAGCCGTCATGATCGTGGCCCTTATCGCAATGATTGTCGATCGGGCAGACGGGGACGAACGGGCAGAAATCGTTCTTGCCGTCTTTCCCGTCGCCTTTAACGTCGTGGCAGATGTCGTAATGATTTTTCAGGTCTTCGCAATTGATCTGATACGAAATATCGTACGTCTTGAGCCGGGGATCGCAGTAGCCGTCGTTGTAGCCATGATAATTGTCGGCCCGGGCGATTCCGGTGACCATCATGGTCAAGGCGATGACAGCAGCGCCCAAATAAGTCCTCATACCAACACCCTTTCGAAAAAAATCCAATGAACGCAAATCGACATGGTTCCCCGGCCAACGACCTTCCCCGGCCGGTTTTCCGTCGGATCGCTCTGACAGAGCAAACAACTCCGACGTGAACTCGATGCTGGAATATGCCCCAGCTTTCAAAGCGTGCGGGAGAAAAAGAGATGAATTGCCCGCGCGCGAAACAATTTCGCATCAAGGGGGGAACCAGGTAACGGATGCGCGCGGGAAGCCGAAAATGCGGGCGTGGAGTTATCAGTCAGTCCGCTCGCAAAGGGCGGCGGGGAGCGGCGTAAACGTCATAGACGGGGCGGACGGCGAATGACGAAACTCGAAGGACGAATGACGAATGATGGGATTGAATCCTATTGATTCGTCGAGGGCCGGCCGGCCGGCATTCATTCACTAATCCGCATTTCTGACTCGCCTCCCCCACTCCGTCCCATAATCCGTGTTATGTTAAGTTCAATATTGCCAACGATTTTCCCTAAGAAACGCCCGATTTTCCGCAATTTTTAGGGCTTACAAATGACCAAAGTACTGGCCAGGAAGTCGTGGAGGGCCTGCTTCTTCTCCGTCCAGCCGGCCATCATGAAACCGATGCAGAGGGTTATATAGGACAAGATCTTGCCGAAAAATCGGCCGGTGGCCTGGCCGAAGCCGATTGGCTTGCCGTCGAGATCGGTGACGATGATGCTCAGCGCCATCTTGCCGACCGTGGCCTGATATTTGGAACTTTCCATCAGGGAAAAATAGAGCCACAAAATCAGAAGGTTGAGGAGTTGGAACATCAATCGATTGGCCGAAAATGCGAGCGCGGGGTTGGCGCCCGGGCGGGCGAAAAATGGGACGCCCATGGCCAGCGACAGAGGAACTGTGACGAAGTCCACAAGGATTCCATCGATGAAGATCGCGGCCCATCGCCTCCAGAAGCCGGCGTATTGGACCGTTTGGAAATACGGCATCGGCGTTTGAT
>JBEKPV010000278.1:0-2735 GCA_049520395.1 Tepidisphaeraceae bacterium | reverse complement strand
CTCTCACCGCCGATCCCCGCCAATCAGGCAATATTCTCCCTCCTCGCCCGATTTTGATTTGAACCCAGCCCAACTCGCACCTTATAGTATTGGGCGCGGGAAACGTGGGTTCGCGCGGGAGATTGACTATGACGTACCGTCTGGCCGCGCTGGTCGCGCTGATCGGGCTATTCCTATTCTGCTCAAGCGACTCCAGGGCCGCCATCGCCCAGCCCTCCGACGATGCCGCCGCCGCCACCCAACCCAGCAACCGCCTTCTCACTCCCGACGAGCTGATCGCCCGCATGAAAGCCCGCCGGATTCAGGAGCAGCAAGCCCCGCGCGTCGCCTATTTCGATCTCTCCGATCCCATCCAGGAAAAGCCCGCCGACTTCTCTTTATTCGCCACTGACGACAGCGGCCTCACCCTCCGCGTCCTCATCGATCGCCTCGAGCAAGCCCGTCACGACTCCAAAATCCGCGCCGTCCTCATCACCCTCGGCGACGCCGGACTCAACCTCTCCCAAGCCATGGAACTCCGTGACGAACTCGCCTCACTCAACCGCGACGGTAAACGAACCTTCGTCTACGCCGACGAATTCGACACCGCCGGCTATATCGCCGCCTGCGGCGCCTCCGACATCTGCATGATGGATGGCGGCGAAATCATGGTCCCCGGCGTCGGATTCGAAACCATGTTCGCCAAGGGACTCCTCGATAAAGTCGGCGTCACCGCCGATTACGTCCAGATCGGCGAATACAAAGGCGCCGACGAAGAATACACCCGCACCGAAGCCAGCCCCGAACTCCGCGGCCAACTCAACAAACTCGCCGACTCCCTCTACGCCCAAATCATCGACGCCATCAGCGACAGCCGAAAAATCCCCCGCGCCGACGTCCAGGCTCTCGTCGATCAAGCCATGATCCCCGCCACCGACGCCAAACAGCACGGCCTCATCGATCACCTCGTCGAAATGGACCAGCTCCGCCAACTCCTCGCCGACGAACTCGGCCAAAAAGTCGAGCTCCTCCACCATTACGGTGAAGATTCCCGCCAGCAGCTCGACCTCTCCAGCCCCTTCGCCATTTTCTCCCTCCTCTCACGCAAGCCCACCGCGCCCACCCGCGACGGCGTCGCCGTCATCTACGCCGAAGGCGTCATCGTCGACGGCACCGCCGAACAAGGCATCATGAGCCAGGGCGATAACATCGGCTCCGAAGATTTTCGCGAAGCCATCCGCGAAGCTCGCCGCGACGACAAAATCAAAGCCATCGTCATCCGAATCGACTCCCCCGGCGGTAGCGCCCTCGCCAGCGAAGTCATGTGGCAAGCCGTCCGCCAGGCCGCCAAGGATAAACCCGTCATCATTTCCGTCGGCTCCATGGCCGCCAGCGGCGGCTATTACCTCGCCTCCAGCGGCGACTACATCTTCGCCGACCCCACCGCCATCGTCGGCTCCATCGGCGTCGTCGGCGGAAAGTTCGTCCTCAAAGACCTCTTCACCAAGCTCGGCCTAAACACCGAATCCTTCCTCCGCGGCAAAAACGCCGACCTCTTCAGCGAATCCACCGACTGGGACGACCGCCAGCGCACCCAGGTCACCCATTGGATGAAGCAAACCTACGACCAATTCACCCAGCGCGTCATGACCACCCGCGGCGGCAAAATCAAAGACATCGACGCCGTCGCCCGCGGCCGAATCTTCTCCGCCACCCAGGCCAAAGAACTCGGCATGGTCGATGAAATCGGCGGCGTCTCCGCCGCCGTCACCTACGCCGCCGCCCAAACCGATCTCCACCCCGGCGAATACGACGTCCGCGTCCTCCCCCCGCCCCGCACTCTCGCCGACATGTTCAATCAGGACGCCTCCGATGACGACGATGACGACGCCGACTCCGATTCCCTCGCCCCCATGCGCCCCAAAGTGTCCTTCCAAGCCCCATCCGAACTGGCCATGCTCTTATCCGCCCTCCCCGCCAATTTGCGCCATTCCATGAGCCGCCAGATGCAAATTCTAATGCTTTTGGAGCAGCGCCCCGTCATCCTCGCCTCCCCCTACACGCTCATCCTCAAATGAGTTTTGCGTTTTGATCCCTCCGGCATATCCTTCACGGCGAACCAGCCGAGAGGGACAGGTCGCATGTTACAGTTTGGCAAGCGAGACGCGGGTGAAGGCCCTCGCGTCAGCACCAAGCTCTGCACCGACAAATTCAACGGGAAATACCCCCACGTCGGCCTCTACGATTGCCGCGTCCGCAAAGTCTGGATCTCCAAGCCCCTTTCCGGCCAGGCAATTCGAACCAGCCACGCCCGTCTCATCACCGGCGCCGAAAACGCCACCAGCACCATCTGGAAAGACCGTTTCATCTGTTTCTGGTTCTACACCCCCCGCACCGGCGAAGGCTACATCCACGGCTACCCCATCGACTGGGACGAAGCCCAACTCCTCATCCGCATCGACCCACAATGGGATTACGACCGCCAGCGCATCGTCGCCCCCGAACTAACCGATCTGATCGACGATAATCTCGAACGCCAAATCCGCCATGGCGAAAAAATCTTCGACTTCTTCAAACGCTCAAAAATCGACTACCCCATGAACCTCCACTACATAGGCCAGCGCGCCACCGAATCCCAGTTCTATATAAAACGATGGGAACCCCCCACGTAATCTCCCCCCTTCGAACGCCCGCGCTCCCGCGTTAATTTTGCACCTCCCCCCCAAATTCCCAGTGGCATTCCTCCCCCCACATTT
>JBEKPV010000277.1:0-2754 GCA_049520395.1 Tepidisphaeraceae bacterium | reverse complement strand
TAAGGTAGTTGCCAGTTGCGAGTTGCCAGTTGCGAGTCGTCATTTCCTTCTCCCAACTGGCAACTGGCAACTGGCAACTAGCAACTCGATCAATATTGACGAATAGCCGCCGGTCGTCTACCTACATGCGGTCGTGGATCCAAGCGCTGACGCTGTGATCGAGGTTTTTGAGACGGCCGCGGAGGAGAATAATGTCTCCTCATTGCGGAAGGGGCAGACTGTAAATTTGCCCGAGGAGGGGGACGTTTGGATGACCGGGGATCTGCATGATCATCGGTCGAACTTTTCCAAATTAGTCCGGTTTGCAAATCTGGCGGAAAATCCCGATCGACATCTGGTGCTGCATGAATTGATCCATGGGGATCATTACGACGCCAATGGGGCGGAGGATAGCTGGCGGACGTTGTTTCGGGCGGCGGAATTGAAATGCGAATTCGCGGGGCAGGTGCATTTTCTGCTGGCGAATCATGATCTGGCGCAGATTCATGGCGAGGGGATCATGAAGGCGGGGCTGAGCGTTTGCGAGGCGTTCACGGAAGGCGTCAAGCGCGATTTTGCGGATCGGGGGGACGCGGTGAATGTGGCGATTACGGAATTTTTGTTGTCGCTGCCGCTGGCGATCCGGTGCCCGAATGGATTGTTTTTTTGCCACAGTTTGCCGACGGATGCGAATGTGGTGGGGTTTGATTATTCGGTTTTTGATCGCCCGCTGGAGGGGAAGGATTATTTGCGGCGGGTTGGGCCGGTGTATCAACTGATCTGGGGTCGGAATATGACGGCGGCTACGGCGGATCGATTCGCGGATAAGGTTGGGGCGAGGATTTTGGTGACGGGGCATCAGCCGCAGGAATCGGGGTTTGCGGTTAATGGGGAAAGGCATTTGATCATCGCTTCGGATCATAATCAGGGCGTGTTTCTTCCGCTGGAGCTGAATCAGACCTACGATATGGCTCAATTGGTGGATCGGTTGCACAAATTCGTGGCGATTGATCTGGAACCTGAAAGCTAGAAATATGGAATTGCACGTTCAAAATCTATTCGCGGAGCGGATCGGGGGGAAACTGTTCGGCAAGGGGACGGCGATCTACAAATTCGAGAAGATCAAGCGCGCCAAGCGGGCGGCGCTGGCGGCGAACCCCGGGGGAGAACTCATCGACATGGGAGTTGGGGAGCCGGATGAAATGGCGTTTCCGGAATGCGTGGACGCGCTGGGGGCGGCGGCGCGGAAGGCGGAGAATCGGATTTATGCCGACAACGGGGCCGCGCTGTTTAAACAGGCGGCGGCGCGATGGATGAAGAATGTTTGCGGTGTGGACGGGATCGATGCGGAGACGCAGATCGTGCACTCGATCGGGTCGAAGGCGGCGCTTTCGATTTTGCCGACTTGTTTTGTCAATCCGGGTGAAGTGGCGATTATGACGACGCCGGGGTATCCGGTGTTTGGGACTCATGCGAAGTATCTGGGGGGTGAGATTTTTAATTTGCCGCTGCTCGAGAGGAATCAATTTTTGCCCGATTTGGAATCGGTACCGGGGGAAATTTTGCGGCGGGCGAAATCGCTGGTGATTAATTATCCGAATAACCCCACGGGGGCCTCGGCGACGCCGGAGTTTTTTGCCCGGGCGGTGGATTTTGCTCGGCGGAATCATTTGGTCCTGATTCACGATGCGGCGTATGCGTCGCTGGTGTTTGAGGGGAAGCCGCTGTCGATTTTGGCGACGCCGGGGGCGATGGATGTGGCGGTGGAACTGCATTCGATGAGCAAGGCGTTCAATATGACGGGGTGGCGATTGGGATGGGTGGTTGGGAATCCGCTCATCGTGCGCGCTTACGCGGATGTGAAGGATAACACGGATTCGGGACAATTTTTGGCGATTCAGGAAGCTTGCGCTTATGCGCTGGACCATCCGGAAATAACACGGCAAATCGCGGCGAAATATTCGCGGCGGATGGATGGACTGGTGGCGGCGCTGAATCGCGCGGGGCTGGGGGCGCGCAAGCTGCGGGGGTCGTTTTTTTTGTATGTCAAAGCGCCGCGGAGCGCGGCGGCGCGAGGGACGCGCGTCATCTTTGAAACGGCGGAGGCGTTCAGCCAGTGGCTGATTACGGAGAAATTGATCAGCACGGTGCCGTGGGATGACGCGGGGGCGTATGTGCGATTTAGCGTGACGTTCGCGGCTAAGGACGCGGCGGACGAACAGCGGGTCCTGGCGGAAATCGGACGGCGACTGGCGGACTGCGCGTTTGAGTTTTAATCTATAGATTATGGGGAAAGCGGTTTACCCCCCGGTAACGGCGTATATCGGCCTGGGCGCTAATTTGGGCGACCGGCGGCGGAATATTCATGCGGCGGTGCTGAAACTTCGCGATACGGATGGAGTAACGGTTACCCGGGTGTCGGATTTGATGGAGAATCCGGCGGTAGGCGGGCCGGAGGGTTCGCCGGCGTTTTTGAACGGAGTGATGGAGGCGCGGGTCAGCTCGACGCCGCAGACGTTTTTGCGGCGACTTTTGCATATTGAAAAAGAACTGGGCCGGCTTCGGCGGCGGAAGTGGGAGCCGCGGGTGATCGATCTGGATCTGCTGCTTTGGGGGGACCAGATTATTAGTACGGAGAATTTGGTGGTGCCGCATCCGCTGATGCATGAACGGGTGTTTGTATTGCAGCCGCTGGCGGAGATTGCGCCGGGGGCTGTGCATCCGGTGTTGCAGATGACGGTTGGGGGGTTGCTGGAGGATTTGGTGAAGAAGGGT
>JBEKPV010000276.1:0-2758 GCA_049520395.1 Tepidisphaeraceae bacterium | reverse complement strand
GCTTCGTCGACCTGGCCTTTGGTCCGCAAGGCTTCGCCGAGATTGTTGTGGGCGTCGGCGTAGTCGGGCCTTAGCGCGATCGCTTGCCCGAAGGCGGCTATGGCGTCATCGAGCAGCCCCTTCTTTCGCAGTACATTCGCCAGATTACCGTGGGCCTCGGGAAGACCCGGATTAAGCTCTATCACACGGCCGAAAGCGGCAATCGCGTCATCGAGACGCCCGGCGCTGCTCAAGGCGATTCCAAAATTGAAGTGAGTTTCCGCCGAGCGCGGCTCCAGGGCGATCGCCCGGCCGATCAATTCGACGGCAAGTTCGTGGCGCCCATCGCCGCCGGCAATGAGTCCCAGAAAGTGGAGGGCCACGGCATGGTCCGGATGCCGGGCGATCACTTGCCGATAGAGCCGCTCGGCCTCCCGCAGCTCACCCGATTTATGGTGCCGCACCGCCAGATCGAACGCGTCTTGGATCGTCAGTTGGGTCATGGGCGTATGCGGTCACTATGGGGTGCGGATTACGCGTTGGCAAGAGACTTTTCACACCATGCCCGCCATACCTGGCGGTAAGCCGATTCCAAATCGCGCGCCAGTCCCGGCGCATCCATCAGCGGCGAAGCTTGCATCCGCGCGCGCATGCCCTGTCGCAACGATTCCATTCGATCCAAGTCGCCGGCCAAATCGAGTGCGATCTTTACGTATTGGCCCGGCGTAAAGGCAATCAGTTCCGCCAATCCAAGATTGGACAATAGGCTTCGTCCCCCGCGCCCAACCGCTTTTTCGCCCGAAAGCGTTACTACGGGCACCCCCATCCAAAGCGAATCCAGGCTTACGGTGTGGCCGCAGTACGGGAAGGGGTCCAGGGTAATATCCATGCGGTGATAGAGACCGACGTATTCATCCCACGGCACGCGCGCGATCAATTCAACGCGATCCGCATTGATTCCGCACTGGCCGAGTATCTCCAGCACGCGCTGCGACGTGGAGCCCGATGGAGACCGCAGGATCAGCCGTGACGTCGGCAACGCCGACATCAAATCGCCCCAGGTCCGCAAAACATCGGGCGTCGCTTTGCAGAAATTGTTCAAGCATCCGAACGTTACGAATCCATTGCTCCGCGCCGGCAACGGACCGACAGGCACGTCTTTCCCGCTCCATTCCCAGCAGAGATAACTGCGCGGAAGCCGGAGGGTTGTTTCCGTGTACTGGTCGCTCGATTCGGGAGGATCGATGGACGAATCGCTTAGCCGGTAGTCGATCGCGGCCATACCCGTGGTGCCGGGATATCCGAGATAGCTCACCTGAATCGGGGCCGGTTTGCGCGCAAAGACCGGCAACCGATTCCCGGCGGTGTGCAGCGACAGGTCCACGAGTATATCGATTCGGTCCTGGCGGATTTGCGCCGCCACCTGTTCGTCGGAAAGTCCGACCCCATCGCGCCAAAGATCGGCGCTATCCTGAAACTGCCGCGTCGCATCATCCGGGCGCAGCACGTGCGCGTAACAGACGATCTCAAAAAGCCGGCGGTCATGTGCTCGAATGAGCGGGAGCAGACATCGACCGACCGGATGGTCCCGAAAATCCGGCGAGAGATACCCGATCCGCAACCGCCGCTCCGGATCGCGCTGATTTTGATGCGGCTGAATGAATTTTCGCAGGGGTTCGGCATGTTGCTGGTTCCACCGGCCAAGCTCCTCGGCGATGGATCGGCCGTCGTAACCCGGATGATAGTGCAACGTCAGGATGAGATTGCTGTGCGCCAGCGCCAATCGGGGATTGATCGCAATTGCTTGCCGGCAGGCGGCGATGGCTTCGTCGAGTCGGCCTTGATCTTTCAGATTGGACCCGAGATTGCTGTGCGCATCGGCGTAATTGGGCCTCAAGGCGATCGCCTGCCGATACGCAGCCTCGGCTTCATCAAGCTGCCCCTTCTCGCCCAGCGCGTTGCCCAGGTTGTTATAGGCGTCGGCAAATTTGGGATTGAGCTCGATGGCCCGTCGAAAGGCGGCGATCCCCTCGTCCATCTCTCCCGTTGCCATCAGCGCAATCCCCAAATTGCTGCACGCATCGGCATAGTCGGGCTTCAGCGCCAGCGCTCTTCGATACGCGGCGATCGCTTCGCCAAATTCCCGCTTGGCTCGAAGCGCATTACCCAGATTGTGATGAGGCTCAGCCTGCATCGGACTAAGAGCGATCGCCCGGCGATACGCGACAATCGCCTCGTCGAGTTGACGCTTGTCCTGCAGGGCATTTCCCAAATTGTTGTGAGCTTCGATGAAGTCCGGCCTCAAAACGATCGCCCGGCGAAACGCGACGATCGCCTCGTCGATTTGCCCCTTGCCGTGTAAAGCGACGCCCAGACTGCCGTGCGCGTCGGCGTAATTTGGATGGATCGAGATCGCCCGGCGGATCAATTCAACCGCGATATCCCGTTTCCCCACGGCGTCGGCGATCACCCCCAGATAATTCAGCGCCCCCACATGCTCGGGCTGCCAGGCGAGTACCTGCCGGTAAAGGCGCTCCGCCTCCTGCAATTGGCCGGCCTGGTGGTGACGCAGCGCCGCGACAAACGTCTGTTGGATGGTGGATGATTCCATGCCGTGAGCGGCCACTATGGGGACCGGTTTACTCACTGGCAAGGCACAAATTGGAGGTTAGAGCGTTTCCCATTTCATAATAGCGTCTGCGTGGCGGGCGGTGGGGCCGGGCGGGGGGGGGGGGGGCGAGGCGGGGTCGTGTGGACCCTCGGGGGCGCGGGGGCGTCG
>JBEKPV010000275.1:0-2787 GCA_049520395.1 Tepidisphaeraceae bacterium | reverse complement strand
CCATCGGCATTAAATACAACCGTCGCCGGCCACCCGTAATCCTCATACCGATTTGCTAAATCGGGCCGCGAATCCGCATCCACGCGCACCGCCAGATATTTCTCCCCGATTAGCTTGATTACCTCGGGATCGATGTACGTGGTCCCCTCCATGACGTGGCACCAGTGGCACCATCGCGTCCCCAAATCCAACAAAACGAATCGGTGTTCCCGCCGCGCTTGATTGAAAACATCCCCCGACCAATCCCGCCAGGCGATCGCATCCCCGCTCGGCCCCGCCGAGACGAGCGCGACCAGCATGATCCATCGCATAGCCTTCATACCGACATCTACGAATCACCCCGATCGATTGGATTTACGAAGGCAAAATATCCTGAATTTCCAGCGGTTTTTCGGGCCTTTGCCTATTGGCCTCCTCCAGCAGTTCCCGGCTCGAAACCACGCACACCGCGGCCTGCCCCGCGTATTTTTCGAATTGTTCGATCAGCACGCGCTTAACGCCCCCCAAAGTCGCAGCGAGCATCCCGGAATGCCGCGCCTCGCGCAATTCCGGCGTATCGCCGGTTAAATACCGCGACAGCGCGGTCCCGGACGCCGTCGGCGGGCGGATCGGCTTCTCGCCCTCCTTGGCGGTTCCGATGATCGACCGATCCACGTCCCCCTGCGTCCAGTCCGCCTTTCGCACATGCGTCAGGGCCCCGGCATACACGTCCAGCGTCTGGTTAATCCAAGGATCCCGGTACGAATGAAACGAAAAGAGTTGGCTCGACCCCCCATACCCGCATCCACCGCCATATGCCGCCCCTTTGAATCGAACTTCTTCCAGCACGTAATTCATCGACAAGAGCCGCGCCGCCACCGCCAGCAGTGGGGCGTCGGGGTGCGAAATATGCGGCGCCGGCATTACGCTCGTGCAATAGGACACATCCATCGGCGCGGCTAGTCCACTGCGCGGAGCCTCGGCTAGCGCCGAAAACTCCGACTTCGCCTTCTCGCCAGGCTGCGCTGCCATCCCTTTCGTCCATTCTTCCAACCGGCGGCGAAGCAATTCCAAAACTTTGCCGCTCCCGGTAAAACTCGCGGTTAGACCGGAACTATTCACCAAACAATCCCGCACCCGTCCCAATTTCTCGATCACA
Source organism: Tepidisphaeraceae bacterium (assembly GCA_049520395.1). Taxonomy (GTDB): domain Bacteria; phylum Planctomycetota; class Phycisphaerae; order Tepidisphaerales; family Tepidisphaeraceae; genus UBA1161. Next base: position 1,649 of record JBEKPV010000275.1, on the reverse strand, counting down.
TTCTCCACCGGCTTATCGGTAATCTCTTCATAAAGCCGAATCAGCGGCAAACCGCCCGCGATCTCATTCAACCGTGCCTCCGGCGTAAATCCCGCCCCGGCATGCCGCAGCGCCAGCCCCATCCCATCATGCGTCGGCCGCATGCGCTGCGCCGCCCGCGCTTGCAGCAAAATGTCCTTCAGCCTCGGCTTATCCCCCGGCTCCAGCGAAAACATCAAATCCCCCAGGACTCCCAGCGCCGCCTCCGCATGATCGTCCAAAAATTTAACCGTAAACGTTCCCACCCGAAGAATTCGCGCCGGATCATCCACCCGCGTATGAAATCCCGCCGAAAACGCCACGCCCCCCGTATGCGCTGCCACCCGCTCCGCCATCTTCACATAATCCGCACCCGCCGCCCCCATCTTCCCGACGCCATCCGCATACAACGACAAATACGGAATCAAATCCTCCGGCAAACCCCGCAAATCAAAACTCACCAGTAAATAATTCACCCCATTGGCGAACACATCATTATTCAGAAGCACCGCCCGATCCCCAATTTTTTCAACGGAGGTCGCAATATGCTTGGGCTTCCTCGGCAGATCTGACACCTGCAATTGCGGAAGCGATGCAATCGCCTCCGGCGGATTCGACGCACTGAGCGCCTTTTCCAATTCCGCTTGATTCCGCTGAATATCCTCCAGCTGATCCTTCGATAAACGCGCCTTCTTCTCCCGCATCCGCTGTGAAAACTCCGCATCCTTCTTCGCCTGAATTTCCCGGTCCGGCTTCACCACCAGCGTCAGCCGATGCGTATTATTCAGCAGCTTGTCCCGAATCAGTTTTCCGAAGAAATGCGGATCATTCGCAAACGATTTCTTGAGATTCTCAATGTGCTGATCCGCGTGAAAAAGGATCAGCGGGTCCGAGCCATAACGCCACATGCTGGTGGCCGCCCCCATCAAGTGCAGCGGAAACGTGGGCGTAATCTCCAGATAACGATACGTCAGTTGTTGGATCGCCGAGTCAAATCGCTCCGCCGACACTCCCGTATCCGCCAGTTCCTTCAGCGACGACAATACCAGTTCCTCGAATTCTCCCGCCTTTTGCGCCTCGGTTCCTTTCAGCCCGACATGAAACGAAGCATCCACTCCATTGGCCCAAAATCCGGTGTGCGTCAGGTCTTGTCCCAGTTTTGAATCGATTATCGCTTTCCGCAGCGGCGCCGCCTGATTCCCCAGCAGAATGCGCTCCAAAGCGCTAAACGCGAAGAGCTCCGCCGCATCCGTCGCCCGCCCGGTTAACCAGTTCAGCACGACATAGGTCTTCCCCTCCAGCGCGTCCGTCGGCCCAACCGGATAAACATCCGAAAGTTTCCGCGGCGTCTTCCAACGCGGCTGCGAAGGCAAATCCACGCGAATGTCGGTCTTCGTGTATTTCCCGAGCCGCTCACCCAGAAAATCCAGTTGATCCTTTGTAGGGATATCCCCGTAAAGAAAAATATACGCGTTACTCGGATGGTAAAACGACTGGTGAAACTTCCTCAGTCCCTGCCAAGTCAGTTTCGGAATATCCTCGGGATCGCCTCCGGCATTCAGCCCGTATGGCGTATCCGGCCACAAATTCTTCTCCACCAAATCAAAAACCTTCGCCTCCGGACTGGAAAG
>JBEKPV010000274.1:0-2814 GCA_049520395.1 Tepidisphaeraceae bacterium | reverse complement strand
TCTCCGGCGACAAAATGTCGGTACAACATCCAATCCAATGCATACGGAGTCTTCAAAGGCACGAGGCGCGGAAGCGCCGGCGGGTTTGGCACAAAATGCACGGTCCCACTTTGGACTCATATGTAGTATAGCTGTCCGCGTGCTTCCACGGGATGGGGCTGGGGTTGAATGGAATTGCTTGCGGCGCCGGGAGATGCGCGAAGCCCTGCGGGGGTTTCCCCGGCAACAAATGGCGGACGATGGCGCGGTTTTGCGGGCGCGAATCGGTGGAGATTGAAAAGCGGGAAATCGAAATCAGACCGCGGTTTGGAGATAAAGTCGCTCGTGCTCGAAGCCGCATTCGGCGATCGGGCTGGCAAGATCGAGATAGGGGTCGTATCGGCGAAACCTCAATTAGTGCAAACGCTTGTGCGCGAAATTACACCTGACGGAGCGATAGTCATTTGTGCTCAATCGAGGCTCCGCAGTCCGGCGGTGAGCGCGAGTCGGACGAGATCGGCGGTGTTTTGGGCGCCGGTTTTGGCCAGAAGATTGGCGCGGTGATTGCAGACGGTGCGGTATGAGACGTCCAATTCGGCGGCGATCTGTTTGCTGGATTTGCCGGCGACGAGCAAGAGGGTGACCTGGCGTTCGCGGCGCGTGAGGGTGCCCAGACCGGTGTGCTTCTTCTGCTCGGAATCCTCTGTTCTAAGTTGGGCTTCGACTTTGGCGAGGGACTCCTTGATTTTTTCGACGAGGACGGTGTGCGCCAGCGGTTTTTCGAGGAAGTCGACGGCGCCGAGTTTCATGCTTTCGACGGCGGCGCGAATGTCGCCGTGGCCGGAGATCATGAGAGTGTGAAGTCGGGAATTATTTTTGCGGAGGCGGTCAAGCAATTGCAGACCGCTCATTCCACCGAGGCGGAGGTCGAGGACGAGGCAGCCGGCCTGATCGGCCGTGTTCTCGCTAAGGAACTCCTCGGCCGACTCGTAGGTTTTGGCGCGCAACCCCGCGGATTCGACGACGACGCGCAGCGCCTTTCGTACGCTGGGCTCATCTTCGACGATGTGCACGTCGGTATCGAAAGTCATGGCAGCCCCTTTTTTAACGATTCCATTGCATCGCCGGACATTATCCGCCAACGGCGGCGGCCGGCAAAACAAATTCGAAGGTCATTCCACGATCGGGATTGGGGAGGGCGGACAACTGGCCGCCGTGCGATTCGATGATGGACCTGCAGATGGGCAGGCCGAGACCCAACCCGTGCTGTTTGGTGGTGAAGAAGGAATCAAAGATTTTTGTCGAAACCTCCCTGGGGACGCCGGAACCGGCATCGACAACGCAGACGCGCACGTTGCCGGCAGCGGCGCAGTCGGTCTTGACAATGAGCTTGCGCTGGTCCTTTTTGAGTCCCTCCATCGCGTCGAGGGCATTTTGGATCAGATTGATCAGGACCTGCTGAATTTGCACGGAGTCGATCTCGACGGGGGGCAAATCGCGGGAAAACTGAAATTGGGGCTTGACGCCGGCGCGCTGAAGCTGAAAGCGCATTAAATCGACGGCCTCCTGCAGACGGGGCGGAAGCTGCTGAACCTGGCGCTGGGGGGTTTGGCGGCGGGTGAAGGCGCGCAGGCGGCGAATGATTTCGGCGGCGCGGTTGGCTTCCTTGCATAATTCCTGGAGATGCTCGGCCATTTCGGCGGCGGGTTTGCCGGCGCGGGCGGCGTCCATGCAAACTCCGGCGTAGCTGAGAACGGCGGTCAGCGGCTGATTCAAATCGTGCGCGAGGCTGGAGGCCATTTCACCAACCGAAGCGACGCGGGAGAGATGGGCGATTTCGATTTGGTGCTGATTGGCGATCTCGTGGCTGCGACGCAGCACGTCTTCGGCGAGTTTTTGCTCGGTGATGTCGCGGCAGACACCCCAGAGGCGACTGGGATTCCCGGCATCGTCGCGATCCAGAAAGCCTTCGGTGTACATCCAGCGCACTTGCCCGTCGGCGCGACTGAATTGATGTTCCAGGCGATAAGGCGCGGCGGAGCGGATGGTCTCCTGAATCGCCGAGCGAAGTTTTTGGTGCTCACCGAGGGGAATGTGGGATAGAAATCCGCTTAACGAGGGGGTGTAAGAGGCGGGATCGTGGCCGTAGATTCGACAGAGTTCCTCGGACCACCAGACTTTATCCTGGAGGTCCCATTCCCAAACGCCCAGGCCGGCGACGCGCTGCGCCGCCTTGATCCGGGCCTCGCTCTCGCGCAGGGCGTTTTCGGCGGCCTTGCGGCTGGTGATATCGCGTACGAACGACAGACTAAAATTTTTTCCATTCACGGAAAAGGCGCGGATGCGAACTTCGACGGGAAAAGTCGACCCGTCTTTTCGCCGATGGCGGGAGTCAAACGAGAGGGTCTCTCCAGCGGCCAATTTGGCGCGAACCATTTCCAAGAATTCAGGATTCACATCGGGGTCGAAATCGGCAGGGGTCATCCCGATGAGTTCGTCGCGTGAATAGCGCAAGCTCAGGCAGGCCTGAGTATTGACGTCAACGACGACTCCGCGGTCGGCATGGAGAAACAGGGCGTCGGTGGCATGATCGACGAAGGCGCGATAGCGTTCCTCGCTGGCGCGAAGTGCTTCCTGGGCTCGGCGTTGCTGGGTGACGTCGCGGGAGATTCCGATGACGCCGATGATGTTTCCGTCCTGGTCGCGAAATGGTGAGCGGGTGGCGGCGAAATCCTGTTGGGGGCCGCCGGGGAGACAGAGGGATCGCTCGCTGGTTCCGGGTTCGCCGGTCTCCATGACGTGACGATCTAGTTCGTTGACTTGACGAGCGCTTTC
>JBEKPV010000273.1:0-2854 GCA_049520395.1 Tepidisphaeraceae bacterium | reverse complement strand
CTTCAGTAAGGCGACCATGTTCACGCGCTCCTCAAAAACCAGCCCCGCACTCCGGCCGGGCAGCGGAAAATCTTCAATACTGACATCGGCCATACCCCCCGAAAAGGTTATCTATCTTTCAAAAATGAGGTCCGCATCGCTGTGAAAGCCCCCCAATCGCAAGGAATAGTCTATCTGGTCGGCGCCGGTCCCGGAGACCCCGGCCTCCTAACCCTCCGAGGGGCAAAATTATTGGACCAGGCCGACACCGTCGTCTACGACTACCTGGCCAACCCCCGCCTGCTCAGGCTCTGCCCCCAGGCCGAGCTGATTTATGTGGGAAAAAAGGCAGGCGCCCATTCGCTGCCGCAGGACCAGATCAATGCCCTTCTGGTCGAAAAAGCCCGCTCCGGCAAACGCGTCGTCCGCCTCAAAGGGGGCGACCCCTTCGTCTTCGGCCGAGGCGCCGAGGAATGCCAGGCCCTCGCCGAAGCGAAAATCCCCTTCGAAGTCGTCCCCGGCGTCACCAGCGCCATCGCCGCCGCCGCCTACGCCGGAATCCCCGCCACCCACCGCGATTTCAATTCCACCTTCACCCTCGTCACCGGCCACGAAAAGGAAGACGCGGACAGCGATGTCGCCTGGAACGCCCTGGCCAAACTGCCCGCCCTCGCCTTCTACATGGGCATCAAAGCCCTGCCGAATATCTGCCGCAAGCTGATCGAAAATGGCATGGACGCCCAAACCCCCGCCGCCACCATTTCACGCGGAACCCTCCCCCTGCAAAAAGTCGTCAAGGCCACCTTGGCAACCTTGGCAGCCGAAGTCGAAAAAGCGGCGTTGGAATCGCCCGCCGTTACGATTGTAGGGAAAGTCGTCGCCCTGCGAGAAACTCTAGACTGGCTCACGCGCCGCCCGCTCCTGGGAAAGACGATCGTCGTCACGCGCACCCGCGCTCAGGCCAGCGACTTGGCCGAAAAACTCGAAGACCTCGGGGCGGCCGTCATCGAGGCTCCAACGATCGAAATCCTTCCGCCGCCGGATTACGCCGCGATTGACGCCGCGCTGGCGGAGATGGGAAATTTCGACTGGGTCGTCTTCACTTCCGCCAATGGCCCGGTTGCCGTTAGAAAACGTCTTTCCGAGATTGGTTTGGACGCGCGCAGTTTTGGCCGCGCCAAGATCGCCGCCGTCGGCGCCGCCACCGCCAGGGTTATTGAAAGGGAACTATTCCTGAAAGTGGAACTCTGCCCCAAACAGTTTTTGGCCGAGGCGCTGGCGGAGGCATTGATCGCCGCCGGCCAAGCCAGGGGAAAACGATTGCTGCTGCTGCGCGCGGATATCGCCCGGCCGGAACTGGCGGCGGCGCTGATCGCGGCGGGAGCGGATGTGAAGGATGTGGCCGTTTATCACACCCGCCCGGCGGCGGCGTTGCCGGCGGAAGTGGTCGAGGGTTTGCAAAATCGCCGCATCGACTGGATCACCTTCACCAGCAGCAGCACGGCCAGCAATTTCGCGGCACTCCTCGGCCCAAATTACCGTGAAAAACTCGCCGGCGTTAAACTTGCCAGCATTGGCCCGGTGACGAGTTTCACGCTGCGTGAATTGGGATTGGAGCCGGCCGCCGAGGCCGAGAGATACGATATCGCGGGACTGACGCGGGCGATCGCGGGAAAGCCATGAGTTTGGACAATCCGATCATCGCGGTGATCGGGGCCGGCGCCGTCGGCGGGTATTACGGGGCGCGGCTGGCTCAGGGGGGATTTCGCGTCCATCTCCACATGCGCAGCAATGCACCGTTCGTCCGCCAAAACGGAATGCATATCCAGAGCCGCGACGGGGATTTTTCACTGACGCCTGGTCAGATTTCCGTCCATGAGCGCACGCAGACCATGCCAAAGGCCGATCTCGTCGTGGTCACGCTCAAGACCACGGCAAACGATCAGCTAGCCGATCTGCTCATGCCGGTGGTGAAAGAAGACTCCGCCATTCTCACTCTCCAAAATGGATTGGGTAACGAACAAATCATTGCCGACCGCTTCGGCAAGGAGCGCGTTCTGGGCGGGATGGCCTTCGTCTGCATCAACCGTTTGAGTCCAGGCCGGATCGCGCATACCGATCATGGGATGATTCAGTTGGGGGAATTCGGCTCCGCCGAGGTGGACAGCCCGCGGGCTCGGCACATCGCGCAAATCTTCGCCGGGTGCAAAATCCCTTGCGCTACTCTGCCCAACCTGATTTACGGCAGGTGGGAAAAGTTGCTCTGGAATATCCCATTCAACGGTCTGGGCGCTCTGCTGGATCTGTCGACGGATCACCTTCTCGCAATCGAAGATGGGTTGGCGATGGTCCGGAAACTCATGGGGGAAGTTGATCGAGCGGCGGCTAAGCTAGGGGTGAATTTCCCGCCGGACCTCATTGATAGGAAAATTGACTATACCCGCAGTATGGGAGCTTATAGGACCAGCACACAGATCGATCGGCAAAAGAATCGGCCCCTGGAGGTGGAATCGATCTGGGGAGAGCCCTTGCGGCAAGCCGTGGCTGTTGGCGTCGCAACCCCCTATCTGGAAATGCTTTATCACGCGCTGCGGCTGATCAACCGGATAAACCAATTCTGATAATAACGGGCCTGGCCGATAAGAAAGGCTAATACGCAACTTTTGCCTTGCCTTCTCGGCGTTTTGGGTTATAAAAATTGGTGCACCGGGTGATATATTTCACGAGGTGCGGCTAAGGAAGGGCCAGTAGCGTAGAGAGTAAGCGGCAGTTTGTTAGGCTGCAGACAATTCAGTGGAGGCGAAAATGGTATCGCAACGTAGGGTTGCGCAAGTCGGCCTGGCGGCGGCGGCGCTCGTGCTGTTTACCTCTATTG
>JBEKPV010000272.1:0-2855 GCA_049520395.1 Tepidisphaeraceae bacterium | reverse complement strand
CCGGTGGAATTCTCGTCAGTCGGGCGACCGAGCCCGTCGTCTTGCCCGCCGAAGCTGCGGGGCACATCTCGGCTAATCTGACGGTTCCCCAGCCGCGGCTCTGGGCCATCGATGATCCGTATCTCTATCGGCTTGAGCTTCAGGCGCAGGTCTCCGGGCAATTCGCCGACTCCCTCACGCTTCCGGTGGGAGTCCGCTATTTCCATTTCGATCCGAACACCGGCTTCTCGCTCAACGGAATATCAATGAAGCTCAAAGGCGTGTGCCTTCACGAGGATGCAGGGGCGCTGGGCTCTGCAATCCCAATCGAAGTCTGGCAGCGGCGCCTGCAGTTGCTCAAGGACATGGGCTGCAACGCCATCCGCACCAGCCACAACCCACCCGCGCCCGAGTTTCTCGATTTGTGCGACCGCATGGGCTTTCTCGTCATGGACGAAGCGTTCGATGAATGGACCCGCGGCAAGAAAAAATGGGTCAACGGACACAACCAGAGTCGCTTCGTCACGGTCGGTTACTCTAAATATTTCAACCAGTGGTCCGGCATCGACCTCTCGGCGATGATTCGGCGCGATCGCAATCATCCGTCGATCATTCTGTGGTCAATCGGGAACGAGATCGACTATAAAAACGATGCCTATCCGCCCAACTCTCCGGAGCTCCCGCCGATCGCTGCGCGGCTCATCGAAACCGTCCGCGCGCTGGACCGCACCCGCCCGATCACGGCCGCGTGCGCATCAGTGGGCACCAACCTCTTTTGCGATCAGCTTGATGTCGTGGGATACAACTACCAGGAACCGCGCTACGCCAGGGATCACGCCAAATATCCCTCCCGCATCATCTTCGGCAGCGAAACCGCCCAGCTTCTGCCGGCCTGGCTGGCGGTGCAGAACAACGACTTTGTTGCCGGACAATATCTCTGGACCGGAATCGATTATCTCGGCGAGGCGCCTGCCTGGCCCGACCGCAGCAACGAAGCGGGTCTGCTCGACCTCGCCGGTTTTCCCAAACCGCACTATTTTCTCCGCAAGAGCCTCTGGTCGGACCAGCCCATGTGCTATCTCTGGGCGGCGCCGAGATTCGCCATCTGCTACTCGAACTGCGATTCAGTCGAACTGTTTCGCGATGGAACATCCCTGGGCGAGAAGTCACTGGGCCCGACCCACACGCTCCTCTGGCCGATGGTCTTCGATTCCGGAGAATTGACGGCAATCGGAAGAGACTCTCGCGACGGCCAATTGGCGGAGGTATGCAGGTTCAATCTGGCTCATGCCAATCCGGCACGGGGGCTATCGATTCGCCCGGATAAGACGATCCTTTCCGCTCGCGGCGATGCCACCGGCGCGGGACGGCTCGCCCAGGTAGAGATCGTCTGTGTTGATGAGCGGGGTTATCTCGACACCGCCGCCAAACCCGAGATTTCGACGCGAATCACCGGTCCAATTCGAATCCTTGGAATCGAAAACGGCGATCCGACAAGCCACGAAAGTTATCAGGCGGCGAATCACCGCGCCTTTCGCGGGCGAATGCTGATCTATTTGCAGGCGACCGGGACTCCGGGCATGGCCCGGCTGAACGTCGCGGCGGCCAATTTACAAGGCGCGTCCGCCGATTTTATCGTACGGTGAGGGTGGGGCCAGACTTGCTCTAAATGGGCGATACAGGATTCGAACATATCGCGAGAACCCCTGAAAAACCAATAGGTGTAGGTCAAGGCGGTGCAGAATCCGGTGCAGTTTTGCCTTCGGCAGCGATGCCCCTGCCATCAGCGTTGATGGAAATCATTGCCGGGTGGCCCCGACTGCCTGCGGCTGTGCAAGAAGCCATCCTTGCGATTATTCGAGCATCTATTTGATCGGAAATAACAACATTCGAGGCATCCCGGACAGGTTACGCGGCGCTTCGCGCCGACGGCCCAAAGGAGTCCGTCTTTCCAGGATACGAAATTATCCCACGCCATTAACTGCTTCGTCGCCATCGTCGTCGGTCGGGGTATGCAGCGACCAAAGCCGCGAAGCGGTTAAAATCGGGAGCGGACCGACTGACGTCGAGGGCGGCATTGATGTCTTCCTCACGGTGCTTCAGAGCCTGAGTCAGAGGGAGGGGACGTTTGCGCTAGAGGCGGATAGGCCGGGATTCGATGTAGCCAAAATCCGCAATCTCTTTCTGGATCTATATTTACATCTTAAGGCCGGGGATTTCAGGGATTTACCGCGTCTCATTGATGTGCTGAAGCTCCACGGTTTTTTACCATTTTTTGATGCCCACTGAGGGCAATTTGAGGGCAGTGTTATTGGTCAGGCGGTTGCGTCACCTCCGAAGACGGCATCGCCTCCGGTGCGTCGGGCCCACCAGCGCGGCCCTCCTGCGCCGCCAGGATGTCCATAAGGATCGCCGGTGAGCGCTTCTGGCGAATCAGTGTGGTCATCACCCGCATGTAGGGCTTGATGTGATTCAGGAAGAGCTTGTAGCCGGCGCAGAGGTAGTTCAGCCCTGGCTCGCCGTCGGGTGTGAGGATGAAGCGGTTTTTGGGGCATTCGCCGTTGCAGGCGAAGCGCACTTCGCAGCGCTGGCAATATTTCGGGAGGGTGGATTGTTTGTCGATGCCGAATTTCCGCTGTTTGGGTGATTCAATCATGTCGGTCAGCGTCGTTGAATGAATATTGCCCAGCTCGTACGCGGGCATGACGAAGTGGTCGCAGGAATAGAGGTCGCCGGTGTGTTCGATCGCCAGTGCCCGGCCGCAGGTCTCACTGAAAACGCACAGGCTCGAGCCAAACCCGGCCCAGATCATGGCCTGCACGTCGAATGTCTGCACGAACGTGCGGCCGATGTCACGGTGAACCCAGCGGTCGAAA
>JBEKPV010000271.1:0-3243 GCA_049520395.1 Tepidisphaeraceae bacterium | reverse complement strand
CGCCCATCATCGAGCCACATCGGTTGGCTTAGTCTGACAAATCGACACTGGACGAAAGCATCCCAAGAAAGTTAATTTATTGGCAAGTGCTCTGCCGAAAATTGGAAGGGAGCGGGCCACATCTGCGGAGCGTGCAGTGACATTAATGGCCGAAACATCAATCGAGTCAGGCGCTAAAAAACCGCGCATACTGGTCATCGAGGACCATACTCCGACGCGCCTGGCGATGGGAAAGCTCATCCGTCAGGCCGGCGCGGAAGTCATCACCGCGCGCGACGGCGAAGAGGGTCTCAAATACCTCATGACCCAATACTTCGACGTCCTGCTCACCGATTTGCGCATGCCCGTCATGGACGGTTTCGAATTGCTCCACCACTGCCTCAAGCTCCCGCCCAGCCACCGCCCGGCGCGGGTCATCGCCATCAGCGGCGAATACGAGGCCGGCGTTCTCCACGGGCAGCCCGTCGAATTCCTCGCCAAGCCCTTTAGTCTCGCCGCTCTACTCGATGTCATCGGCGGAAAGCCGAACTGAATCACTCGCTCACCCCTCCGCGGAACCTCTTTCGCACCATTCACGCCATGCCTGTCGGTATCCCGCCTCCACCGCGCGGGTGAATCGCGCCCCATCCATCAGCGGCGACTTCACCATTCGATCCCGCAATGACCCCCGCAAACGCGCCAGCGACTCCAAATCCCCCGCCAGATTCGCCGCGGTTTTCGCGAAATCCGCCTCACTGGATGCAATAACTTCCGGAAGCTCCAAATTCCTCGCATGCGTCAGCCCCACGCGCCCCGGCGGCAAGCTCCCGGCGAGCGTCACGACCGGAACACCCATCCAAAACGAATCCAAACTCGTCGTATGCCCGTTGTACGGCAACGTATCCAAACTAATATCAATCCGGTGATACACTTTCAGATACTCCCCCCGCGGCCGTCGGTCGATGAATTCCACCCGCCCGGCCTCCACGCCAAGACCATCCATCTTCTCCAAAAGTCGAGTGTGCGCCGATCCACGCGGCCCCAGCACCAGAAGCCGCGACCCGCCCACCGCCTTCATCGCCCCAGCCCACATCCGCAGCGTCGTCTCGTTGATCTTGCAAAAATCGTTCAAAGAACCAAAGGTGACATGCCCCGCCGATAGCGCCGGCAAACCATTGACCGCCGGCTCCGTCGCCATCGGATCGTACGTCCAGAAACAATCCGGCACATACATCGGTCTCTCCGGCGGCGGATACACGCCCCCGTCCGGCTCCAGAAATCGATCGCTGATTCGATAGTCGATCGTCTCCAATCCCGCCGACCCCGGATATCCCAGCCAACTCACTTGAATCGGCGCCGGCTTCCGCGCGAACACCAGCAGTCGATTCCCCGACGAGTGCAGCTTCAAATCAACCAGAATGTCGATCCGGTCTTCGCGGATTTGCCCATCCAATTTCTCGTCGCTCCATCCGTAAGCCTCCCGCCACTGGTCCGAGCACGCTTTCATCCGCCCCGTGATCCCGTCCGGCGGAACCATCTCCGAGTAACAAAAAACCTCAAACCGGCCATGATCGTGGTTTCGCAGCAACGGATCGATGAAAAGCGCGCTGGCGGGGGCCCCGGCGAACGCCCGAAAATCCGGCGAAACGTACCCAACTCTCAGCCGACGCTCCGGGTCTCGATCGTTGGGGTGCGGCCGAATAAATTCCCGCAGCGGCTCGGCATGTCGCACATTCCATCTCCCATGTTCCTCAATGATCGCCCGCGCATCGCAACCCGCCTGGTAATGCATCGCATAAATGAGATAGCTATGCCCCTCCGCATAACTGGGCCGCAACTCGGTCGCTCGACGAAATGCCGCGACCGCCTCATCGAGTTCCGCCCTGTCTTTCAGCGCCAAACCGACATGCACCAGCGCCTCGGGAAAATTAGGCCTCAGTTCAATCGCCCGCCGAAACGCCGCGATCGCTTCGTCGTACCGCCCCTTGAATTTCAGCGCGATTCCCAGCATGTAATGGCCCTCGGCATAGCTGGGCCTCGCCGCAATTCCCTGCTGATACGCGGCAATCGCCGCATCCAGTTGCCCCTTGTCCCTTAGCGCGGTTCCCAGACTCACATGCGCTTCCGCCAATTGCGGCCGAATAGCGATCACCTGCCGAAAAACAGTAATCGCCTCATCAATTTGCCCACCCTCTTTCAGTGCAGTCGCAAGGTTGTAATGAGCCTCCGCGTAATTCGGCCGCAGCGCCACAGCTTGCCGAAACGCCGCAATCGCTTCCTCAAGCCGACCGCATGCCCTCAGCCCCAGCCCCAGATTGCTATGCGCCTCCGCATCATCCGGCCTGATCGCAACCGCCCGCCCGATCAACTCCACCGCCAATTCAATCCGCCCCGTCTGATGTGCCGCCACACCACGATAGTGCAGCGCCCCCGCATGATCCGGCTTCTCCGCCAGCACCCGCTCATAAAGTTCTTCCGCCTCCCGCAAGCGACCGGCCTGATGGTGCCGCACCGCCAAATCAAACGCCTGTTGTGTCGTGAGTTCCGCCATTTATCACCGACTCGCAACATCCTTTTCACACCAGCTCCGCCACATCTGGCGGTACGCCGATTCCAGGTCGCGCACGAATTGCTCGGCGTTCATCAGAGGAGAAGCCGCCAGGCGGGCACGCAGGCCCGATATTGGACAGGATGCTCACCCCGCCGCGGCCGACGGCGGTTGGGCCGCCGAGGGTGATTACCGGGACGCCCATCCATAAGGCGTCGCAGGTGGTGGTGCCGCCGTTGAAGGGGAAGGGGTCCAGGGCGATATCGATCCGGTTGTAGGTCAGGAAATAATCGGCGCCGCGCGAATCGCTGAAGAGCAGGCGGCTGGGATCGACGCCGGCGGAGGCGAGGAGGCTTCGAGCGCTGTCGCGGTGGTGGCCCGGGACCGTATAGACCAGCAGTTTGGAGTTCGGCTGCGCTTTGAGGATCTTCGTCCAGGCGGACCAGACGGGGGGGGAGATTTTGCAGTAGTTGTTCTGGCAGCCGAAGGTGATGAATCCGTTTTTCAGGGCCGGGGAGGGAGAGACATTCACCGCGGGGTCGGCTCCCGGCTGGTAGCACCAATAGGTCTGGGGGAGGCGGATCGTCTTTTCGCTGTAGCACGATTCGTCCAGGCCGGGGGGATCGAGGTAGGGATCGGAGAGGCGATAGTCGATGCTGGTCATTCCGGTGCTGCCGGCGTAACCGAGGTAGCTCACTTGCACGGGGGCGGGCTTG
>JBEKPV010000270.1:0-2890 GCA_049520395.1 Tepidisphaeraceae bacterium | reverse complement strand
ATCTGACCGTCCAATCCAACAACGACGATTACATGCCGAATTTCGATCCGGCTAACAACGATGTCACCACCCCGCCCAACGTTTTGACCACGACGGGTACCAACAACGCCGACAAGTATTGGCCGGGATATGCCGCCGGGGCGGCCGGCCCGACGCAGACGCCGCCAACGCCGGTCTATAACGCCGACGGAGCCGCCTCCGATCAAACCACACAAGACAACGTCGGCGTCGACGGACTCATCAATATCAACACGGCCAGTTGGAAAGTTCTCAGCATGTTGCCCATGGCCTACGAACCGCCAAACGACCCGAATTATGTGGCGAATCATCCCAATTACGTCAGCCTCAACGAGAATCTCGCACAGCAAATTGTCACATATCGCAATGCCCACGGGCCTTTTACGTCCATCTTCGATTTAAACCAAGTCCCAACGTTTCAGGAGGGAAATGGTACGGTCCAAGTGACCGCGGAAGGAACCGCACCCAATCCTTCGAACCCTGCGCCTTATCCCCCTTATTCCGGCAACGGCCTGCTGGTGCCCGCGGACCCGGCGTTTCCGAACGTCACCGTAGCAAATCCCCCATACCCAAACCTCACCGAAGACTTCCAAGGCGACTTTGCCGTTCTCAACCGCATCAGCAACATGATCACAACGCATTCCGACACCTTCACCGTCTACATCGTCCTGGAAGGCTGGCAAAACCCCGTCCTAACCCCCTACACAGCCGCCAATCCCGAGGCGACCAATCCCCCGCCCCCGCAGCCCCTGCTCAAGGTCACCAAGCGCTTCGCTTTCATCGCCGACCGCAGCGCCATCAACGGCGACATCAATACCCGCTTCCTCAAAACCTTGATCGTTCCCAATGACTAATTTCCAGCTTCCAGAAACTTCGCCACATCCGCTTTGAGTTGTTTGAGCGAACTAGGATCGTGATAGATCATGTGCCCGCTGGGATAATACGTTTGCGTCACGCGTTCTTTGAGTTTCCCCGTCGGGTCCAGGTGATCAAACGTATAATTCGCCGATAGAAACGGCGTAGCCAGATCGTCCCACCCCGCCGCCACCATCACTCGCAAATGCGGATTCCCCACCATTGCCCTTTGCAGCGACTCCGTCACATCCGGATACCCAATCCCTCCCTCCGGCATCAAATTCCACGGCCCAACCCCATTCAGCACCCCATATTTCAAATCGCTGTCGTATTTAAGATCCCGACGAATGTAATCGTTGAAGGTGCTCGAATAGACCGGAAAATAATACGACAAGCTGGGATCAAAATCCGAATCATCCGTCCCCGGCTTAAGGTCTTCCCCGCTGATCCGTCCATCAAACCGCCCGATGATCAGCCGCTGATCCGCCAGCAGTTTCTTCCGAAACATCCCCGGATCGATGCGCAAGTCGCACCGGTCGATCAAATCTTTCGCCAGCCCCGTATACCGCGACAGCCGTTCGATCGCATCTCTCCGATCCGACTCGCTCAGCCCCGACCCCTTCGCCAGCAGCGCCAAATAATCCGTCTCCGCCCACCGGCTCACCTCCTGCAGCATCCTCGGCTCATCGGAGGTATGAATCTTCCCATGATAAATCGCAATCGCCGTATAACTCGGCAAATAAAGCGCATACGGCAAATCATTTCCGCTCTGCAGATTGGTCGTCTCAAAATTCAAAATCGAGGAGATCAGAATAATTCCATTCAGATCGATCCCATCTTCATCCGCCAGATAATCCGCCAGTCCCGCCGCGCGCGTGGTTCCATAGCTCTCCCCCGCCAGGTATTTGGGGCTCGACCACCGGTTATAGCGCGTCAAATAGATGCGGATAAACTCCGCGATGGATTTGATGTCATTCTCCAGCCCGAAGAAATCCTCCGGCTTATAGGTCCCCGCCGCCCGGCTGAACCCCGTGCCCACTGGATCGATAAAAACCAAATCCGTCGCGTCGAGCCACGACTGATCGTTATCGATCAGCCGATGCGGCGGCGCCGTCGGGAGCCCGTCCGGCCCCAGCTCGATTCGCTTGGGCCCCACCGCTCCCAGATGAAGCCAAACCGCCGCCGCACCGGGGCCGCCGTTGAAGACAAAGGTGATCGGCCGCGTCGCCGCCTGATCCGCCGGCTGCTTCACGTAGGCCACAAAGAAAAAATCCGCCTTCGGCTTCCCCTCCTCGTCCTTGAGCCCAATCGTGCCTGCGGTCGCCTCATAATCGATCTGCTGGCCATTAATCGTGACCGAATGCTTCGTCACCGAAAGATGATCCGCGTTCGCCTCCGCCGGCTGCGTGGTCGCGCCGCCATCCGCGCCGCCGGCACGGTCATCCGCCAATGCGGGCAGGGCACAGAGGAGCAAACCGAATCCGATTCCCGCCAAAAGCCGCCGCCGGCGGCTGGTTTCATCTTTTCCCATGTCATGAAGATACTCTCGTTTTGGCTGGGGGCAATTGGGAAGGGGCCGTTCACGGCCGCCCGAGGATTTAGCCTGCCCAATAAATCCCGAATGGCATCTCCGATGGTTTCCCGGCGACGGCAAATAATTTTGCCTTGCGAAATCTCAACACAAAGCCCCGAGGCGAAAGTTTTCATTTTGGGGGCTGATTTTTATTTTTGGGCCGGGTCTTTTTTGGTTTGAAAATTTTTTTTTCTGAAATCAGAGGGCACCCCTCTGGCGCGCACAAACGAAAAGGGATGGATGCGGTTTTTGCCGCAAGCGCAGTTGGCCGGGATGATTACGGCGGTTTTTTTAGTATTAAACATACTTTGCCTGATTTGCGCAGCTTTCCCGGACTGAAGCGGGGCTTCAGTAGAGAGTAGAGAGTAGTAAGTAGAGAGTAGAAAGTGGGGCAAAAGGGGTCTGCCGGGCGTGGGACTTCGATAGCGCGGACTCGCCACTGTC
>JBEKPV010000269.1:0-2910 GCA_049520395.1 Tepidisphaeraceae bacterium | reverse complement strand
AGGAGGTTGCGTTTCTTCAGGCAGGCTTCGAGGTAATCGGCGCGGCGGCGGCCTTCGCCGTTGGTGCGGCGGCCGTACATGCTGTAGTCGTGGTTGCCGAAGGTGCAGACGACGCCGTGGGCGGCTTTTAAGTGGGAGAGGAGGGTGGCGACGCGCGAGGCGAAGCGATAGCCGCCGGTGATGAGATCGCCGGTGACGACGACGAGGGAGGGTTTTAATTCGTTGACCCAGCGGAGGTATTGGATGAGATATTTTTGCCAGACGACGGGGCTGTAATGGAGGTCGGAGATTTGCACGATGGTGAAGCCGGCGAGGGCGGGGTCGAGATTTTTGAGGGGCATGGCGCGGCGATGGATTTCGACCCAGCGTTTGTTGACGGGCAGCGCGTGCATGCCGGTGAGGCCGAGGCGCGACATGTTGCTCCAAATGGCCTTGCGCCAAACGTGCTGGCGCGACCAGCGGGGGCGATCGAGGAATTTGAGCAGGTCGTCGATCATGGCTCGATCATCGAGAGAGCGGCGGCGATTTCTTCGCGGGCATGTAAATCGGGCTTTTTCTCGGCGGCCTGGATTCCCTGGCGGTACGCTTCCCTGGCATCGGCAAGTTTTCCCATCGATTCGAGAAGCAAACCTTTTTGATGATAGGCGTAACAGTAAGTGGGATCGGCCTGAACCACGCGCTGGAAGAATTCGAGAGCGGAATCGGGCTGGCCGGCGTTACGGTGTTCCATCGCTATGGCATAGAGGAGAAACGCGTCGGCGGGGGATTTTTCCAGGAGCTGCTGCAATTTTTGGAGACGGTCGGATGGCGCGGGCATGGTACGGCGATTTCGCTAGAGGTTTTTTTTGTGATCAGACCCCTTTGGGCTTCAAGGCCTTATAGGGCATGTGGAGCGATTCGGCAACGGCGGCGTTGGTGACGCGGCCGCCGACGAGATTGATTCCCTGTGCCAGGCCGGGGTCCTCGGCGGCGGCTTTTTCGTAGCCGGCCGTGGCGATCTTCAGGGCGAAGGGGAGCGTGGCGTTGCAGAGGGCGATGGTGCTGGTCCGCCCCACCGCTCCGGGCATGTTGGCGACGCAATAGTGAACGACGTTTTCCACGACGAAGGTGGGCTCCTGGTGAGTTGTGGGCCGGCTGGTTTCGACGCAGCCGCCTTGATCGATGGCGACATCGACGATGACCGAGCCTTGGCGCATTTCCGGCAGATTCTTGCGGGTGACCAGCCGGGGGGCTTTGGCGCCGGGAATCAGGACAGCGCCAATTATCAAATCCGCATGACGAAGATATTCGCGTACGTTGTGGGGATCGCTAAATATTGTTTTGACGTTGGCGGGCATGACCTCGGCGAGATACCGGAGGCGATCGAGATTCACGTCCATGAGGGCGACGGAAGCGCCCAGCCCGGCGGCGACGCGAGCGGCGTGGGTGCCGACGACCCCGCCGCCGAGGACCAGGACATTGGCGGGGGCGACGCCGGGGACGCCGCCGAGGAGGATGCCGCGGCCCATCATGGGTTTTTCGAGATATTTGGCGCCTTCCTGGATGCTCATTTTGCCGGCGATTTCGCTCATGGGGGTGAGGCACGGGAGGCGGCCGTTGCGATCCTTGATGGTTTCGTAGGCGATGGCGGTGATTTCGGATTCGAGGCATGCCTGGGTTAATTCCGGAGACGCGGCCAGATGAAAATAGGTGAAGATGATTTGGCCGGGACGGAAGAGGGCGATTTCGGAGGGCTGGGGTTCTTTGACTTTGACGACCATGTCCATGCCGCCGATGGAGTCGGCGTGGCTGGGGACGATGGTGGCGCCGGCTTTACGGTAGTCTTCGTCGGTGAAGCCGCTGGAAGAGCCCGCGGAGTTTTCGACGAAAACCTGATGGCCGGCTTTGATGAGGACTTCGGCGCCGACGGGCATGACGCCGACGCGGTATTCATCTGCTTTGATTTCTTTGGGGACTCCGATGCGCATTTTTCGAATCTCCGTGCAACATGGTAGGTGGCGGCGGGAGGGTAGTATGCAGGGAAACGCGCAAAAATGGAACGGGCCGGGGGCTGGATAAATGGCGTTGCAATTTGCGGCGTTGGGTTTGGGAACGGAGGCGTCCAATAAAGCATCCGAGGGGGAACTGGCGGGATCGCGTGAAAATAAATTGTGGCTTAGCGTGAACGTTGCATATTGCCGATGCTCAGAATCGGCAGTTGTTGTTTTGGTGAAACGCGCAGGAATGAACATTTATGACGCAGATGAATACGCCGCATAAGCCTCGGGTTTTGATATTGGATGAGGACCGGATCATCCTTCAATCGCTGGCGCAATTTTTGGGTCGGGAGGGTTACGACGTTCGGGTGGCGGACACGCCGAAGCAGGCGTTTGAGGAATTGGAGTCGGGGCAGACGGAACTTTTGCTGGCGGATGTGAACATGCCGGGGGTGAAGCCTTCGGAATTCTTGCGGGATGTGCGGAGGCGGTTTCCGCAAGTCGTTACCATCGTCATCACCAGCTATGGGTCGATCGAGGGGGCGGTGGAAGCGACGAAGATGGGGGCGTTTGATTATCTCACCAAGCCGATTGTGGATGATGAAATTCGGGTGGTGGTGGAAAAGGCGGCGCGGCAGCAGTCGCTGCTGTTTGAAAACCAGACTTTGAAGCAGCAACTCGATCTTCGGTTCGGTTTGGAGAATATTGTCGGGCATGATTACAAGATGCTGAAGATTTTTGATTTGGTGGAGGCGGTGGCGGATAGCCGGACGACGGCGCTGATGACGGGGGAGAGCGGGACGGGGAAGTCGCTGCTGGCGCGGGCGATTCATCATCGGTCGCCGCGGCGGGATAAGCCGTTTGTGGAGATCAGTTGCGGGGCGTTGCCGGAGACGCTTTTGGAGAGCGAATTGTTCGGGCATGTGAGGGGGGC
>JBEKPV010000268.1:0-2918 GCA_049520395.1 Tepidisphaeraceae bacterium | reverse complement strand
GGCTGGCCGCGTCGATGCTGAGCGTATTTTCCTGCGACGAAAGGATGTTATTCAAGACGGTGCAGTCGGCGGCGCCATCGATCAGGGAAATCGCCGCGTATCCCGTCGCCCCGTTGGAATCCACATCGATCGTATTGTTGACGATGATGTTCCCCGTCGATGGCAGCGCTCCATTTATTTGATACAAGGCAATCCCATTCCGCTGAGCATCGTCAATCACATTATTTTCGATGACCGAATTCTGCACCCCGTCAAAATTGATCGAAGCCCCGGCGCCGCGGGCGTTGTCATAAAACGTATTTCCCTCGATCACCAATCCCGACCCATACCCCGGCCCGCCCGACGTAACATCCTCATTGCATTCGAACCCGCACGCGTAATTTCCGAAAAACGTGCAACCCTCGACGGTGTCGTCGCTCGAGCTGTTGCCGATGTAAAGCCCGTGCTGAACCTGGGTGTTGGAAAAAACGTCGTTCGTCCAGGTCGAGTCGTTCACAAACCCGAACAGGCATCCCCAATCCGTGCAGTCATTGCAGGTGGAGTTCTCGATGGTGATACCCGTCACGTTGTCGTTGGCGTACCCGCCTCCCCAGATGCCGGCCCGCGCTCCATTCGATCCATCAGCGATATCCGCGCCGTTGATCGTGATAAACGAATCGCCCGACAGATCGATCATCCCATTGCCGCTCCCCGGCGTGCCATTGATTACCGCTCCCGCGGCAAAATTAATCGTGATCGGCTCCGCCGCCGTCCCGCTGGCGGAAAGTTGAAACCCGTCATAATCCCCCGCCGCCGCATCGATCGTTGTCCCTGCCGAGGCCTCCGCGACCGCCGCCGCCAACTGCGCGGCAGACGCCACCGCCACCACGGAATGCATCCAACGACTTTCAAGTCTCTCAATGATCAACATGACAACACTCTCCCCCGCTCCATGAACGCGCAGGTCGGCGCGGGTCTTCCGTTCGTGAAGAAGCTGCGATTAGTTCAGACGCGTCCGTTTATTTGGAAGTGAATCCCGCGTTGATATACGCTCGCACCGCGGCAGACGTCAGCTTCGTGCTGAAGCTGCCGCGCCGATTGAGCGCCATCGCGTTGAGCAGCGTCGGCACATCCGCGAACCCCAGCGACTGCGCATAGGTCAGCCCGGTCACCCCCGCGTTGACATAAGCAATCTTCCCCGCGTGGGCCGAATAACCCGCCACGTCGCTGGTCGCATCGAAGAAAATCGACCCCGGCGTCCCCGAATCGATCTGCAGCGCGTTTCCCGACCATCCATTAACGATCACCCCCGTGCCGGAAAAGTTCGTCGCCACCGCCGCCCCGGTATCGGAATTCGTGCACGTGATTTCGATCGCCGGCCCATTGTTCGTCTGATCCTGCTTATCGCAGAACACCACGTTGCTCATGGTGAACTGCGGACAGGCATTCGACTGAAATCCGCACCCCCGCGCCTGCCCCGCGATGGTCAGATCAAACCCTCCGCCTTCAATCACGGAATTGGAAAGCGTCGAAGCGCGCTGAAAATCGAATCCCGCCAGCGGATTCCCCCAGAACCAAACACCATCCGTCAATCCCCCCAGCCGCTGCTGCAATCCATGACTGGAAGCCCGGGTTGTCGCGATTCCGCGCACGCGGCACTGCGCATCGGCCGCGTCCCCCGGATCGCTCACTTGAATATAAATATTGTGGCAGAAAATCGACTTCCCCAGCCCCGGCCATCCGATCGCCGCACTGGCCGGCGACCATCCGTTCTGATCGTACAAACCCTCCTGGATCAGCAGATCGTCCACCCGCTCGGTGTAAACCCCCCAGCGCTGCCCAAAATTATTCCTCACGCAGCAGCGGAACAAAATGCACGTCCTGATGAACTGTGTCGAGACCCCCTGGATTTCGATGCCGCCTTGAAATCCTTCCACGTCGATGTCGTCGAAGATCAGGTTTCCCGTGCAGTCGCCAACCAGCCGAATCCCCGCCTCGTACGACGATCCCCCCGCGAACGCCGCGTTGCCGGGAATTCCTTTGGGGTCCTGGAAACTCAAGCTAAAGGCGATCATGTACTGCATGGGCGATTTCGTGAATTTCCCCCCGCCGATCGCCAGCATCGCCTGCAAAATTGGTTTTGGATTCTGCACATCCGCCGTCGCGCCGAAGATAAACGGCTTCTGCCACGATTGCCCCGGCGCCTGCCACCCATCGCTAAAAAACGCCGGCGGATAAACCGCGCCGCGCTTAAACAAAACGCACAAGCTCCCATTGGCGATCGCCGCCGCCTGCACCGCGTCCATATTCGAAGCCGGATCCGCCACGATCGCGTTTGCCGGCACCGGGTAAATCGGATACCCGTTGGCATCCTTGGCAAACCCCGCCAGCACCGCATCGCTCGGATAAGCCGGTGAGGCTGCCGTAGACGAAGTCGCCGGGGCCGGCGCGGGCGCCGCCGCCGTCGCCGCGACCGGCTGATACGTCACCACGATCTTCCCCTGCAAATTCGTCCCCGTCGGCATCACCGCATAAGTCACCGCGATCCCGGCCAGTGGCGTAGCGTCGGTGTACGAATTCAAAGCGGTCGTCGTCAGGCTCGTCACCATCGACGTCCCGACCGGAATACGCTCAACCGTATATTGCGTCCCCACCGGATTCGCGCCGTTCTGCCACGACAGCGCCACACCACCGGCCGTCATCTGCGCCGTCAAATTGCTCGGAGATGAACTGCTCATGAATGAGTTCCCTCAAAGGTTTAGTGTTTGGTCAATTTCGTTCGCGCCCAGTCCAAAACCGTCCGCCACGTCATGCCGGTCACGATCGCGATGCCGCTGCATACCGCCGCGATCCGCACTTTGAATCGTTCCACGACATCCAGCCGCCGCTCCACGGATTCCACGCGCAGATCCTGATCCGCATCGTGCCGCCGCAGGCTC
>JBEKPV010000267.1:0-2922 GCA_049520395.1 Tepidisphaeraceae bacterium | reverse complement strand
CTCTCCCTGTTCGCTCACGATGTGAACCGCCGTTTTTGTCGCGATCGCAAAATAATCGAGCGTCGGCGAACTCCACATCCACCCCGCGTCCCTGATCGGATCGTCCGGCGCACTTGCGAAACACGCCGTTGCCCGGCGCGCCTGAAAATCAACCACATACGCGGTACTCCGACCCGCAACCAGGTAACAATGTTTGTCCGCCGATCCGTACAGCGCGAACACAAACAGCGGCTCAGGAAACCGATCCGCCCCGTCGGGACTGATGCTGCCGATGTAGGGGTGCGGATGAAGCCCAGGGTCAAACCCATCAATCGTCTGACCATGCGTCACATAGACCCATACAAACTCAGGCGACGTCGACGCAAAATAAAACAGGCGCAGTTGCGAGTCAAAAGTGTGAAATCCAAACGTGTTCACCCGATCCATCAGGCTCAAATCCTCTGGCGCAACCCCCCGTAAGTGGAGAACTTTCGCATCGGCTCGATGGCTATATAGATCGAAGAAATCCTGTTCCGCCACCTTGTGGCCGTCCAGGTCTGTGAGCGTCCCAAGGCCCGATGGGCCGATTCCGCTACGGACGATCTCGCCATCATTACGCACATAATATTCCGAATTTGACGTCATGCCGCTGAGCTTCGGCGCGATCGACTGAAGAACCTTAAGACTGATTGCAATCCCGATAAAGAACAGCACCAGCAGTCCCACCGCCACGCTCACCGACTGTAGCCCAAGCACGACCCCCGGCCGAACCCTCTCCTCTCCTCCCGCCACAAACGCCCCCCACGCCGCCGGCAATACAACGCACGCCGCCAGCGCCCACATCCACAGCGCATCGACGAATTCATAAGCAAAAAGCATCACGCTGAGTGACGTAACAAACGGCACCCCCAACGGCAGTATCCGGCTCCCCACCCATCGCGCCTTTCGCATCCCAACCAATAGCCCTGCGCAATAATACACCCACCCCCCAACCAGGTCGCTCAGCCCCGGCAAAATCATGTGCCACTCAAACGGCGCCCCGCGCTTCCCCGGCGCCGCATTCCACATCACCGCCACCGCGAATGGCAGCGCCGTCGCCGCGAAATACAAAACGCTCCCCGCCACCACCTTCCCCCAAAAAATCCTCCCGCGCGTTACCGGCCGATGCCCCACAAACGCCCATCTCCCGCGCCGCTGATCCTGCAGCGTCTGCAATAGCCCCAGCGTGAATCCCGCGCACGAAAACCCCATCGCCGTGACGGCCATAAAACTCCCGTTGACCACTCCCAACAGAGCCATATAGTCAGCGTCCAGCGCGTACGCCATGCATAGGCCGATCCCCACCATCATCAGCCCAACCCACTTCAAATTCTCGCGGATTTCCTTGGCAATGATCGCTTTCATACCGCCGCTCCCGTTAAAACCGTGCTTTGCAGCAGCGACACCTGCTCCCCGCGCCGCCCCAGATACGCAACCACCGCATCCTCGAGCGTGATCGGCGCCTCATCCACGGACGCCGCCCCCAGCCCCGCGATCGCGCTCGCCGCTTCCGCTCCATAGTTAGCCAGTGTTAACCGCAACTCATTCCCATCGCGCCGCGATTCCAGCAACCCCGGAATATTCGCCGCCGCCGGCGCCTGCGTCCCAAATCGCAATACGACTCGCTTCACGCGCGCCCGAAACGTCTCCACCGGCGCGCACACCCGCAAAACGCTCCGATCCAGAATCGCGACGTGATCCGCCACGCGCTCCACGTCATCCAGCACATGCGACGAAAGTAAAATCGTATGCCCCGCATCGCGCGTCACCAGGATCATCGCCTCCAGCAGCGTCCGCCGCGCCACCGGGTCCAGCCCCATCGACGGATCATCCATGATCAACAGTGACGGCTCCGTCGCCAACACCAGCGCCAGCGACAACCCCGCCCTCTGCCCGCGCGATATCTGCCCCGCCTTGGATCGTGGCGTCAAATCAAACTGCTCGACGACATTCTTAAACAGCCGCCCATTCCAGTTCGGATAAAAACTCCTCTGAAACGATTCCAACTGATCCACGCGCATCCAATCAATCAGCGGGTGCCCCTCGGCCACATACCCCACCCGCCCGCGCGTCGCCGCAGTCAAATGTCCACAATCTTCCCCCAGCATCCTCGCCGCCCCGCGCGTGGGAACGAGCAATCCCAGCAACATGCGGATGAACGTTGATTTCCCCGACCCATTCCGCCCCAGCAGCGCGAACACCGATCCGCGCGGCACCCTAAGCGTCACCTGGTCCACCGCGCATTGGCTTCCAAAAAACCGCGTCAAGCCGAAGGTTTCAATCACCGCTTCGCTCATGACTGTTTCCTCTTGGGTTGCTCGGGATTGTTCACTCCCTCCAGTCGCGCGCGCACCGCCGCGACGATCTCCTCGGCGCCAAACCCCAGCGAAAGCCCCTCATTCACCGCCGCGTCAATCTGCGTCGAAAGCCGCCGCACCCGCTCGGCTTTGGTGTAAATCTGCCGCGGCCGCGCCACGAATACTCCCCGCCCCGGCTGCCCCTCGATAAACCCATCCCGCGTCAACTCCCCATAAGCCTTGGCAATCGTGTTGGGATTCACCAGCAACTTCTCCGCCAGCGCCCGCACGCTAGGCAACTGATCCCCCGCGGATAGTGCCCCCGTCGCCACCCCCAGCCTCACCTGATCCACGATCTGCCGAAAGATCGGACTCAAAGAACCCGGCGTAATTTCAAAGTCGAATGCCATGGGGGTAACTGTACTATTTAAGATAGTACACATAGAGCAGTCAAAGTCAACAAAAAAATGAGTGCCGCCAGCCTCTGGTGCAACCCACGGCCCCCTCTCCCCCCCACGCGGCCTGTCTTCATCTTTTCACCTTGTCACCCCCTCACCTTGTCTCCTTGTCACCTTGTCTCAATTTCCCCCGCCTCGCTCTTCCCCCT
>JBEKPV010000266.1:0-2932 GCA_049520395.1 Tepidisphaeraceae bacterium | reverse complement strand
CATCCGTGGATCACCCTCTTTGCCATTTGCATGTTCTCCGCCTGGTTCCTTGCCTATAAGGACATCACACTGTCGACGCTGATGATGCTGGCGATGGAGGGTGTCTCGGTGCTGGTGATCACCATCCTGGCGCTTTACGCGGTCGCGAAAACCGGCGCGATCGACCATTCGCAGCTGGCCCCGTTCTCGGGCATGAATTTCAAGGGTGTCATGTCGGAACTTGGCCTGGGTGTCGTGGTCGCCATCTTCTCCGGCGTCGGGTTTGAATGTGCCACCGCCTTTGGTGAAGAAGCCAAAAAGCCACTGGTCACCATCCCCCGCGCCGTTATCGCCAGCCTCCTGGTTACGGGTACGTTCTTCGTCTTCATCACCTATGTCGAAACCCACGCACTGGCCAACAATAATCCGACGCTCGACCAGCTTGACGCGCCCCTCTCCACACTCGCCGACAACCTCGGCGTGCATTGGATGGGCATCGTGATCTCGGCCGGCGCGATGATCAGCTTCTTCGCCCTGGCTCTCTCGTGCCTCAACGCGGGCTCGCGCATTCTCTTCTCCATGGGCCGATACGGAATTTTCCCGATCTCCATCGGCAGCTCTCATAAAATGAATCTGACCCCTCACGTGGCGATTACTTCGTTCGCCCTAATTCAGTTCATCATCCCCTCGATCTTCATGCTGGCGTCCTATGCCGGAGCCTACAACGCCCTGCAGATCGGCACGCCGTTCGACATCTTCAACGATGCCGGTCTCTTTGGGGCGATGGGCTTCTGCGGCGGATACGTGGGGATCTCCCTGGCCGCTCCCTTCTATCTGAAGAAAATCGGCGAGGTCAAACTGAAGCACTGGATACTCTCGATTGCCGCCCTCGTGCTCCTGATCGTGCCGATCGTTGGAACGGTCTATCCTGAGCCGGCGTATCCCTGCAACTACTTCGCTTATATCTTCGGCGCTTACATTCTGGCCGGGGTGATCATCGTAGTGGTTCGCAGCCGCAGCCACTCGGAAATGGACACCATCCGCAAGGTGCTGGAACAAACCGCGATGGGTCCGGCGGGCTCTTCCCCGGCTCCGGAAATGCCGGGCGATGCCGAGCCGGCAGTGGCATGATGCCAATGATGACTTGATGGGTTCACTCGCGCCGGCGGCGGCGTTATGGAAGATCGGCCGCCGGCGCGGGATGGTATGATGTCTTTCCTTGTTGGCCCCTTTTCTCGAAAGGACGCGCATGACGGCCTCCGCGGCAAAGGTCGGCTCTTTGGCCAGTCTCCACCGCTATCCGATCAAATCCATGATGGGTGAGGAACTCAACTCCGTGCGTGTCACCCCGCGCGGCGTCTTCGGCGATCGCGCCTTCGCCCTCTGTGACCGCGAAACCAAAAAAATCGTCAGCGCCAAAAACCCCCGCAAATGGCCCAACATGTTCAGCTATCGGGCGGCCTACGTGAATCCGCCCGACGGTTCCGATCCGCTTCCGGCCGTGCGCGTCACGCTTCCAGATGGAAGAATGTCCGTCAGTTCCAGCGCCGATTTCACGCAAACGCTGTCCGAATCGCTCGGCCGCGCCGTGACGCTTTTGGAATCCCCGCCGCCCGACGCGCAATTGGAGGAATATTGGCCCGTGCTGGAGGGAGCCACGCATCAGGATGTCGTCACCGACGAAGCCATGCCCCCCGGCACATTTTTCGATCTCGCCATACTGCACGTCCTGACCACCGGCACGCTGGATAAGCTGCGCCAGCTCTACCCCGGCGGACGCTTCGAGCCTCGGCGCTTCCGCCCCAACCTCATCATCAACACCGGCTCCGACGCCGGATTCGTCGAAAATCAGTGGATCGGCAAAACCTTGGCCATAGGATCGCAGGTGAAAATCGAAATCACAGGCCCCTGCCCGCGATGCGTCATGACAACGCTCGCCCAGGGCGATTTGCCCAAAGACCCCGGCATCTTGAAAACGGCGGCACAACACAACGAAGTCCGCGTCGGCGTCTACGCCAAGGTGGTTCAGGCCGGCGCAATTAAGATCGGCGACGCCGTCAGCGTCGCATAGTGCATTCCAGGCGGCGGCAGGAGATTATTGGCGGATGAGCCAGGCCTATCTCCAATCCATTCAGGTCGGCAGACCCGAAACCTACGGATCGGAGTCAGCCACCGAATCCCACGACAAACTCTGGACCAGCGGCTTCTTCAAAAAAAACGTCGAGGGCCCCGTCTGGGTCGGCAAAACAAACCTGATCGGCGACGGACAAGCCGATTTAAAAAATCACGGCGGGATCGATAAGGCCGTCCTCGCCTATAGCGCCGACCACTATCCCCACTGGCGAAAAAAATTAGAAATCCCGGATTTTCCCCATGGCGCATTCGGGGAAAATCTCACCATCTCCGGCTACAGCGAACAATCCATGTACATCGGCGACATTTTTGGCATCGGGCAAGTCGTCTTCGAAGTGTCCCAGCCGCGGCAGCCCTGCTGGAAACTCGCCCGGCGCTGGCGAATGAATGAACTGGTCCCCATGGTCATCCAAACCGGCTGGACCGGCTGGTACCTCCGCGTCCTGCAAGAAGGATACGTCGAGAAAGCGATGCGCGTGATTCTCCTGGATCGGCTGAATCCCGATTGGCCGGTCGCTCGCGCGAATCAGATTTTGCACCATCACCGGAAAGATTTGCAGCAGACGTTGCAATTGGCGGCGGTGCCGAAATTGGCGGATGCTTGGGTGAGAGAATTGCGGGAGAGAGCCGCACGATTGGCGGAGGTGGGGGTGGTTTGAGGTTTTACGCTCAAGAAATCAAAAAGCAGAGAGTAGAGCAGTAGAAAGCGGCTGTGTTAGCCGTCAAGTGTTTTGAAGTTGGCATTGTGGGCTCCAAGTCTGGCCGTCGCGGGCCATGGCGTTGAGAATCGTCAGCAGTTTGCGCATGCAGGCCGTGATGA
>JBEKPV010000265.1:0-2953 GCA_049520395.1 Tepidisphaeraceae bacterium | reverse complement strand
ATTTGATCGCATGGGCTGCGCCCAAAACCGGTGCACTTGATGGGGTATTGGAGAACCAATATTCGAGAGCACCAAACGAAAGAAGCGATGACACCCCCGCCAACACCGCCGCTCTTTCCGCCCACTTCCAGATCTTTCGCTTCATGATAACCTTGGTAACTCTTGTGGGATTCGTAAAATGCTCGACGAGTCTTCAAAACGAGAGATTGTAGCCATCATAGCCGCATTTATCGTCGTCTGCGCCGTCCGTATGGGGTTCGGTGTATGTTATACAGAAGACATGACTGATGCGCTGTTGCGAATTGATTTAGCGCAATAGCCGGCGATCTGTTTGCTGCTAGGTTTCGATTTTTGTTATGAGTGGGTGGACAGACGTGCCTACGCTGACCGCCGCGTCGTTTGATCCGAAGACCTTTCCGGAAAACGCGGGCGCGGGGAAAAGGATACTAAATATTCCCAAGGGGCGACACGTTTTCTCCCAATGCGAAGCCGCCTTTCCGAGGCTTCGTCGCCGGCCTGATGGCGCGAGGTCGGTTCAAGCAAGGATCCACTGGATGACGGAGCCCGTACCCAACTTGACCGTCGGCGACCTGAAAACCGAACTCAGCAGGTGGTCGGACGAAACGCCGGTGACTTTTCATTCGCCATTGCAGGAACAAGAGTTCAGGTTTTATCGCTATAGCCCGGGCGAGAATCTGCTTGTTCTGGAGATCAATGAATTTCCGGAAACATCGCCGGCGGTGGTGCCCGGCGCATAGCCGTCCGATTCATTTGCCATGATACGACCCGGTCAAGCCGCTGGATATCTACCAGCGGCTTTTTCATTGGCGACTAACGACCACTCACAGTTTCCACCGGGCCGCCTTTCCAGGCCTTCATCGGAATTCCGAAGGTAAGAGGAAACGTGGAAGCGACAAGACGGTCCACCTCGGACCTTTCCTCCGCCAGACGTCTCTCGATGAACTGGCGCTCGAACTCCGTCAGTTCGGTCTTCAGCAGTCGGCAGTAGCGGCTGATGTTGTTGCGGTGCGTGCGCAGGAGAGCGAAGTTCTCATCGATCATTGTCGTCACCGTTTGCCAGCCGGCTGTCTACGCCGCCACGCCAGCCCGCTCGGCTGATTTCATGCGGGCCGGCTTACCACCGGGCGGGCCTTTGGGGTGGTGGTCCAGCGCGGACAACGCCTCAAGCACGTCATCGATGGTCACCAGGTGGCGCGAGCCAGGCATTTCTCGGAGCGCCGGTTTCGATGTCACGGCAGCAGCATCCGACGCCCAGGATGCCAGGATCGCGCGCTTTTCGCCGATCGATATCGTCTGGTCGGCCACGACGTCGCGGGGGTGGTCGTAGACCGAACCGGGATGCAAGATCGCATTGAGGTCGATGATGTTGTCGGCATGATCGATCATTGGGTGGTCCTCCTTTCCTTCGTCACCGCTGATCAACCCGCCCGGTTTCCCGAGCGGGGAATGCACAGGTCTCCAAAGATGAGATTTAAGCTGCCTTGCCTTCGAGCTGATGCACGTTGCTGACCGGAGCGCCGTTGATGGCGATCCGCCGCGGCTTCATCGCCTCGGGGATCTCCCGGAACAGCTCGATCTTCAGCAGGCCGTTCTCGAACGCGGCATTCTTCACCTGGACATAGTCGGCCAGATTGAATTGCCGCTTGAACGGCCGGGCGGAAATGCCCCGATACAGATATTCGTGCTCGGCCTTGTCCGCCTTGTGGCCTTCGACCGTGACCACGTTCTGTTCGGCCGTCACCGAGATTTCGTCTGGCGCAAAGCCGGCAACCGCCAGCGAAATCTGGTAGCGGTCGTCGCCAAGCCGTTCGATGTTGTAGGGGGGATAATTGTCCTCGCCGGCGCGCTGGGCGGTTTCAACGAGGTCGAAAAGGCGGTCGAAACCGATGGTCGAACGCCAAAGGGGAGAGAAGTCGTAAGTGCGCATAGCCAGATCCTCCAAAGAGCAAAATGGATACTTGCGGCACCGGACACGACCGGTGCCCGCCTCAGGTCCCCGACCCGTTACGGCATCGGGGACGCCACCTCTCGATGGCAACGGAAAAATAAAAAAACTCGTTTTTGGTTTCAAGGGGGGCGGCTAAAAATTTTACACCGGAATCCGATCCGATTTGGGCTTCCCTTAAGAGGAGATTAACGGACGACGCGCCTTGGGTGGGTAGTGCAACATGAATTGCCCCAAAGTTGGCTTTGGGACGACATCGAAATCTCCGCCATCCCAGCGGGGCCGTGCTAACGTTTCCGGGCGGCCAGAGCCGCGACCCCATTTAACGGAACAATTCCATGCCCGCCCCACCTGGGAAGGAGTCGATATCGGCCCCGACCGTAGCGACCGATGTCACCCGGCAAGAGCTTCCGTACCGCCTGCGGCAACAGTCGTTGTTGGGCGAGTTCGGCCGCTCGGCGTTGCAGACCCGCGACATCGCACAAATCCTGCAGCGTGCCACCGAGCTCTGCGCCCAAGGTCTCGAAACCAGGTTCTCCAAAGTCCTGGAGTATATGCCTGACGACAAACGCCTGCTGGTGCGTGCCGGCATCGGCTGGGGACCGGGGACCGTCGGCCAAGTGTCTCTGGGCGTCGACCTGGAGTCCCCGGCCGGCTACGCCTTCCAAACCGGACAGAATGTCATTTCCAACCATCTCCAGGAGGAAACGCGCTTTCGAACGCCAAAGCTACTCTTGGATCATGGCATCAGGCGCGCCATCAACGTCCTGATCGCCCGAGGCGGCGAAGGCCATCTGCCCTTCGGCGTCCTCGAAGTCGATAGCCCTGAATCCGGCCAATTCGACGTTGCGGATGCAGACTTCCTTGCCGGCTTCGCCGGGCTGCTTGGCATCGCCATCGAGCGCCAACATGCCGATGCCGATCTCCAGGAAGCCCTCGACCATCAGGCCATGCTGACGCGAGAGATGAGCCATCGCGTCAAGAACA
>JBEKPV010000264.1:0-2954 GCA_049520395.1 Tepidisphaeraceae bacterium | reverse complement strand
GGATGGCGGGCGAGGGGGAGGCGGGTTTGGCGTCGATTATCATTCCGACGTACAACCGCGCGGTGCTGCTGGACGAGGCGCTGGCCTCGGCGGTGGGACAAAGCTATCGGCCGATAGAAATCATCGTGGTCGACGATGGATCCGTCGACGATACGCCGGGGGTGGTGGAACGTTGGCAGAGAGAGATCGAGCATGATTCGCACGCGACGCTTCGTTATCACAGGCAATCCAATTCGGGCGTGGGATCGGCGCGCAACCGCGGGTTGATCGAGAGCAGGGGTGAATTCATTCAATTTCTGGATTCTGACGATCTACTGCATCCGGAGAAACTGCGGCTTCAGATCGACTGTCTGCGGCAGCACACGGAAAGTGGATACACATTCAGCGACTGGACCGTTGCGGAAAATAGGGTGAAGTGGGATTCCGTCTCGGGTGAGGGGGCGGCCGAACTGGAGAGCGCTGAATTATATTGCAGTCTTCGGGTGAGTTGGGTGATGGTGGGCGTGTATCGCCGCAAGACGTGCCGCTTGGCGGGGCCCTTCCGCGAGGAGATGCAATCGGGGGAAGATAAGGAATACAACCTGAGAGCAATGCTCTCGACGAAGAGGGTGTGTTATCTGCCGGGCAAGTTGTTCGCATCACGCGTGCACCCTGGCTGTCGCATTACCGACGGGCTGAACGTCGGACAAGATTATCTGATCTCGACGGCGCGGTTGTATCGATGCATGACCGAGTCCGCCGAGGCGGAGGGTCGGCTGGGCAATCGGCGATTGGTGCGCGCGCTGCAAAACGGGTGGTCCGGGATCATCATCGACTCGCTGAAACTTGGTCGGCGCGATTTGGCTCTGGAATCAATTGAGCGATGTCGGAAGATGCCTGTCGGCTTGGGAGGCCGGGTCCAACTGGCGATTTATCAAATCCTGACACTGGTTCCCAAGAGGGTGCTTTGGATTGTTTTGCGACTGCGGCGGAGAATCCGGCGCGTGGTTGCGCGGTTATTTCCGTCGTAACCACAGACTGCTGTACGCCGTGGCCTGGTCGGGGGTGGTCGGTTCCGCGGGTCCGCCTAGGGCGACGGCACACTGGGTGGGCCAACGTCGCCGGAGGAAATCGGCGAAGGCTACGATCTCGAAATCGGCATTGAATTGTAAAAAGGCGCGGAGGAGGAAGACTTCGTTCCAGCCGCGCCGTTCTCGGTACCATTGGACGGGGTAATCGAAGGGAACAAAGACATCGTGAAAGTGGATGACGACGCCAGCGGCGAGTCGAGGTAGTACGTCGAAGACGAGAAAGTTGACGTCGCTGCCGTGCTTGGTGACGTGAGTTGAATCGATCAGCAGAATGTCGCCGGGGGCGAGGGATTGAAATTCGCTCAGGTCGACGTCCTGGACCACCGTTTCCTTCAGGGTGAGGCGTCCGATTTCTTCGGGCGGGATGAGGGTTTTCAGCCGCTGGAAACTTGGATCGATCAGAAGGCGACCGCGGGGCAAATCCAGATTCGCTTTTTGGAGCGCGTCGCTTACGACGGCGGAGGAATAACCACAGCCTACTTCGACGATTCTTTTTGGTTGGTAGTGCGAAATAATGTGAGTCAGCAGAGCGGCGTCCGTGTAGTGGAAAAAACCGTTTGGCCAGCTGTATCGCGGGCCGAGCAGTTTGCCGCCGCGGCTCCAAAATCCTGGGCCTAACGAGTCTGCGAATAGGGTTAGCAGCTTTAGCTGATTCTGCTCATTGAGATCGATCCCTGGCAGTGGAACATTTTCCGGATGGTCGGCGGCTTGGCTGATTGCCGCGGGCCAGTCGGGGACGGTTGAATAGTAGTGGCCGGGGGGGTACTGGCTTTGCCTGACAGCTTCTTGCCGAAGTTGATCCAGTTGCTTCAGCTCGCCTCTGAGACCTGGGGTCGCCCGAGCCAGACGAGTCAGCATTCGCCGGACGGATGTGCGAATCGTTTTCTCAATAGGATGCAGGGGAACCTCAACTCGCGCGACGTTTGGCGAAAAGGATATCGCCCTCGAGAGCATCGAACAAGCTACGTCTATTGTATTGGCCGCGTTGCGAAAGCGAGATTTTGTCAGGCTCGAAGCGGGGAAGAGAAGAAAATTATTTTTGCGCGTCGGGGGATAACTGCGAACCGGCATCCTATCTCTGCGTAGGACTGCTATTAACGTCGGATGCCATCCGTCGTTGCAGGCTGGCTGTTGGTTTAACTTGGGTAATTGATGGGGATAAAATGGGATTTGTTTGCCTAGAGCGGGTGAAAAGTTGGAATGGGGGCGGACAAATATTCGGGATTCGAAATGACGCGGATGGCGAGTGAGAAAATTTTTTTCATAGCGACGATTCTTTCGTTGCAATGATGGACGCAATCGTGATTGTGGAAGTTCCTGACCTTTGCTCAAGCGCTACGGCGTTTGGATGGCGAAGGAAAGTAGTTGTGATCGCCCGCACGGAATGGGGCGAACATACCTGAGCGCGATTTGATCTGCCGTTTGTGCGAGGCAGAGACCACGCACGCTTACCGGTTCGGGCGGAGGAATGGTTCCCACCGGTAAATAAAAAATAGATTTTACATAGCGCTGTTCGGCGCCACACGGTCGTTCCCGTGGTTAGCCGCAGCGTCGTCATCACAGGAGGTCGAGATGGTTCGTTCCACAAAGACGCAGTCCCGGCGCGGAGCTAAAATGACTCGCCAGTCAGTTCTGGAGGCGCTGGAAACGCGGCAACTTTTGAGCGTCGTTGACGTATCGACCAACGCGCAATTGCAATCGGCGATCGCTAATGCAACGGCGGGGACGCAGATTGATCTGGCGGCGGGCGACTACAGTGGATTTCAACTTTCCGCCAGCGGCACGGCGACGGCGCCGATCGTCATTCAGGGGACGGCGGGGACGGTGATCACCGGCAATCCGGGCGATTCCAACGGAGAAATCGATATCAGCGGCTGCAGCTAC
>JBEKPV010000263.1:0-2996 GCA_049520395.1 Tepidisphaeraceae bacterium | reverse complement strand
GAACGATTTTTCCGTGATATTTCGGTTGTTGAACCAGATCCTTGAACCATGGCCAATCTTCGATCGCTTTGGTGCCGACCACGACGCGGTGGATGCCGGCGCTGAGCAGGCGGTCGATGTCGGCGGTAGCGCGGATGCCGCCGCCGGCTTCTACCTTCAGGCCGCTGGCCTGGGCGATTTTTGCGATTAGGTCGGTCTGCACGGGCCGGCCCTCTTTCGCGCCGTCGAGATCGACGATATGCATCCAGGTCGCGCCGCCGGCGGCGAAGGATTGAGCCGTTTGGCTCGGATCGACGGCGTAGTTGAGTTGCCGGGCGTAATCTCCCTGCTTGAGGCGGACGACTTTGCCGTCGCGAAGATCGATGCTGGGGATGATGATCATGGACTGCTCAATGGTGCCAACAATAGAATCGGAACACAACCGGATGGATGAAAGACTCGCCAAGCTCGCGGAAAAGGCCAAGACGCTGCCGAAATCACCTGGCGTTTATCTCATGAAGGATGAGAAGGGGCGGGTGATTTATATCGGGAAGTCGGCGAGTTTGCGCGATCGGGTGGGGAGCTATTTTGCGGCGGCGACCAGGCTGGAGCACAAGAAGGCGGGGTTGCTGGAGAATGTCGTCGATTTTGAGATTGTGGAGACGGATAGCGAGGTGGAGGCGCTGCTGGCGGAGAACCGGCTGATCAAGGACATTCAGCCGCGATATAACGCGAGGTTGCTGGACGACAAGACGTTTCCGTATTTGATGATCACGACGGACGAGGAGTTCCCGGGGGTTTACATCACGCGTGAGCCTCGAAGCAAGGGGGTGAAACTGTATGGGCCGTTTACCAGCGTGCACGGGCTGAAGGAAGCGGTGACGCTTCTTCAGCGGGCGTTTAAATTCCGGACTTGCCACCTGGAGATTCATGAGGGGGACGAGAATCGGCGGTTTTTTCGTCCTTGTTTGCTCTATCCGATCAAGCAGTGCACGGCTCCATGCGCGGCGAAGATTTCGAAGGAAAATTATCGGCAGGATATTACGCGCTTGATGCGGTTCCTGGACGGGGAGAAGAAATCGGTTTTGCGGTCGATGGAAAAGGAGATGCTCTCGGCCAGCGAGGAGAAGGATTATGAGCGGGCGGGGCGATTGCGGGACGAGATCAAGGCGCTGAAGGCGCTGGGGGAAAGGGGGAAGAAGGGGGAGCAGAAATATTGGCAGCCGGAGGCGTTTGTCACGGATCCGAAGGAGGGAATGGTGAAATTACAGGAGGTGTTGGGGTTGGCGGAGACGCCGCGGATTATTGAGGGGATTGATATCGCGCATTTGCAGGGTGGGGAGATGGTGGGTAGCAAGGTTTGTTTCATCGATGGTGTGCCGTTTAAGGATTCGTATCGGCGGTACAAGATAAAGCATGGGCAGGGGAATAACGATTACCTGAGCATTCAGGAAATTGTTAGCCGGCGATATCGGGAAGCCGGGGCGAGCAAGGAGCTTTTTCCCGATGTGATTTTAATCGACGGTGGATTGGGGCAGCTTCACGCGGCGATGGACGTGTTTAAGACGATGGATGTGCGTCCGCCGATGGTTGTTTCGCTGGCGAAGAAGGAGGAGTTGGTCTACACGCAGGCGCGGAGCGAGCCGATTCGGCTTTCGCGCAATCACGCGGCGCTGCGTCTTTTGCAATATGTGCGCGATGAGGCTCATCGGTTCGCGCAGCATTACCATCACATCTTGCGCAGAAAGTCACAGTTGCCGGAGAAATGAGTGCAATTTTTCAGGGTATTTAGTTCGACCCACGGCGGGGACGTGGGCGATGGGCGGGGATGCTGGTAGTATCTGCCGCTCGATGGCGAGCGAATCGAACAAAATCATTTATTCCATGATCGGGGTGGGGAAATCCCACGAGAAGAAAGTCATTCTTAAGGATATCTATCTCTCCTATTTTTACGGGGCGAAGATCGGGGTGCTGGGGTTGAATGGGTCGGGGAAAACCTCTTTGCTGCGGATATTGGCGGGGGTGGATAAGCAATTTGAGGGGCAGACGAGCTTGCAGCCGGGGCATAGCGTGGGATTTTTGCAGCAGGAGCCGCAACTGGATGGGTCTTTGACGGTTCGGCAGGTGGTGGAACAGGGGATGCAATCGACGCTGGATTTGCTGGCGGAATTTGAGCGGATCAACGAGAAATTGGCGGAGCCGATGAGCGATGAGGAGATGACCCGGATGCTGGAGAAGCAGGGGGAGGTTCAGGAAAAGTTGGACGCGGCGGGGGCGTGGGATTTGGATGCGCAGCTCGAGATGGCGATGGATGCGTTGCGGTGTCCACCGGGGGGAGCGCTGGTGAAAGTTTTGTCGGGCGGGGAGAAGCGGCGGGTGGCGCTGTGTCGATTGCTGCTGCAGAAGCCGGATGTGTTGCTGCTGGATGAGCCGACGAATCATCTGGATGCGGAATCGGTGGCGTGGCTGGAGCAGCACCTGGGGCGCTATGAGGGGACGGTGATCGCGGTCACGCACGATCGGTATTTTCTGGACAACGTGGCGGGTTGGATTTTGGAACTGGATCGGGGAAAGGGGATTCCATGGAAGGGGAATTATTCGTCTTGGCTGGAGCAGAAGAAGGCGCGCCTGGAGCAGGAAGAGAAGACGGAGAGCGGACGGCAGAAGGCGCTGGCGCATGAATTGGAATGGGTTCGCAAAAGCCCGTCGGCGCGGCGGGCGAAATCGAAGGCGCGGCTGGGGGCTTATGAGGCGATGCTCAATCAGGATGCGCAAAAACGGGCGGCGGAGATCGAGATTTATATTCCGCCGGGACCGCGGCTGGGGGCGAAAGTGATCGAGGCGGTTGGTGTGACCAAAGCGTATGGGGATAATGTTTTGCTGGACAAGATGAGTTTCACGCTGCCGCCGGCGGCGATTGTGGGGGTGATCGGGCCTAATGGGGCGGGGAAGACGACTTTGTTTCGGATGATTACGGGAACGGAGAAGCCGGATTCGGGGGAAATTCGGCTGGGGGA
>JBEKPV010000262.1:0-3067 GCA_049520395.1 Tepidisphaeraceae bacterium | reverse complement strand
CGCCGCCTCCAGGGCCCGTTCCATCAAAACCGCGGCATCCTGCCATGTATATCGGCACGCTGTAGCATACGCGGCATCCGACATCTCTTGCCACTTTTGGTCCGATAACTGGAGAACTTTTACGAGTCGATCGTCCAGGGCGGCGTGATCCTCGACTTTGACCAGGAATCCGTTGCGGCCTTCCTCGATGGTATCCAGTGGTCCGCCCACTTCCGTGGAGACGACGGGGCAGCGGCACGCCATGGCTTCGAGCGGGGGTAAATGAAATCCTTCACTTCGACTGCCGCAGAGCCAGACATCGCACTGGGCGTAGAGATCGCGGATATTTTCCTGCGGGGGATTTAGCGTGAGGCGCGATTGGGGGCCGAGGGGGAGGCTTTCGACTTCGGGTTTTTCACCGAAGGCGACCAGGTCTAAATCCGGCAGAACTTTTCGCGCTTGGGCGATCGCCCTGAGGGAGACGCTGCAGCCTTTGATCCAGTGCGGGTTGTAAAGCAGGCCGACGGTTGGCCGGGGTTGTTTGCCGCGCGGGGGGGCGTGGAAGAGTTGCATGTCGACGCTGTTGGGGACGTGAGAGATATCGCGGTCGGCGAATTTTTGGGCGGCCAGGTCCGCCAGCCAGCGCGAGATGACGATTTTATGCAGAGGCAATCGCCAGGCGGCGTCCACTTCCTCGGTTTGGCCGCCCCAGGTTTCATAGTGTTGGATGAAGAAGGCCTTGGCGCCTTTGGAGGCGGAGAGCGCCAGGACCCAGGGGGCGGTTTCCCACCAGGTGGCGACGACCACGTCGGCATCGGGTAAATCGGCGTCGGTCAGCGGGCGGAATTGATCGATCGGCGTGTGGGGAATGCCGGTGCCGTCGAAGAATGATTTGCCGGGCTTGAAGACGGGGGGGAGTTTTCCGGTGCGGACGAGAGTGGAAACTTTTCGGCGCAGATTCGCCGGGCGGGCGGCGGTGGAGAAGACCTGAACCTGATGGCCTCGGTTCATCAGTTGCCGCGCGTGAGTGGCGATGACGCGCGTTCCGCCGCTGGTTCCGGCGTAGGTCATGACGAAAGTGATCTTCATTTTCCCCTGCCGTTCCCCGCTTTTTTCACGGCCAGGGCGGCCAGGCTCTTCCATGCGGAAAATTGTCCAGGTTTGGCCATGCAGGCGCGGAAGCCAAGGGAGATCGCTTTGAATTTTTCGCCGCTTTGATGATGGCGCCAGGAGGCGCCCAGGAGCATTTGCTGCGTTTGATCCGCGGATTTCAGGCTGTGCGCATCGGCGCCGACGGGTTTATTGGGTGCGGGAGGCTGGGGCGGGCGGCCGCGCTGGAGATCGTCCTGGCCGGTGGTTTTTCGCTGCTTTTGAAATTCGCGGGCGGTTTTTTCGAAAAATTCTCGCTGGTTGTTCGCCTGGGTGTGGGTGACGGAATTGTCGTGCAGACGCCAGCGGTAGGAGATTGCGGGGTCGAACCAGACGCGGAATTGGTCGCCGAAGCGGAGTTGGAAGTCGATGTCGTAGGAGGTGAGGAAATACCGGCGAAAGGGGGCGATGGCGAGCATCGCCTCGCGGCGCGTGGCGTAGGTGCAGAAGCTGGTGCGGGTGACGCCGGTGCGGAGTTCTTCGGTGATTTCGCCGGCCTGGGCGTCGCGATGGAGCCAGGCGATGGTTCCGCCGCGGCTGGTGAGCGTTTCCATTCCTCCGGCGACGGCGGCGATTTCAGGGTGCGCGGCGAGCAAATCGGCGTGTCGCTGCAAATGATCGGGGGGATAGATGTCGTCCGCGTCGCACAGGCAGATGACTTTTCCGCGGCTGGCTTGTAATCCGCAATTGAGCGCCTCGGCGGGTCCGGGGCTGATCGTATTGGAAATAACCCGCACGCGCGGATCGCGGCCTTCGCCGGACAGCCGCGCGCACTCGGGAGCGTTTCCGGCGTCGTCGATGACGATCAATTCCAGATCGCCCGCGGTCTGTGCCAAAACGCTTTGGGAGGCGGCGGTCAGATATTGCCGCTGCGTGGAGACCGGCATCAGGATCGAAAATTGCGGGGCGGATGACATGTCAAAGCCTTTTGCGGCGGTTTATGCAAAAGTCCAGTGCGAGCGGGCCAGGATGGGCCCCTCGAATGGTAGCAGTGTCTGGCCGTTGCCGTAAAAGTCGCCGAATTCCACGTCGATGGCGGTGGCGTGCTGAATGTAATCCGCGACCCGGCCCGCGCTGAAAATCTCCAGATCGACGTTAAATCGCCCGGAAACCAGCGGAAGGGAATCGACTTTGCAAACCACGGATTGTTTTCCCGGCTGAAGCGTGAGCAATTCCCCTTCGCAGCGTGAGCTGATTCCCAGGACGCGATAACCTTGATCGGAATTGAACATGATGGTGACGGCCGCGTTCTGGATCGGCTCGGTGACGTTTAAATCGATTTGGAAAATGACGGGAGCGCCCGAAGCGACGTGGCGGCCGGCTTCGGCGGGTCGGCAACTGAATCCGGCTATGCAGGGCGTGATGCCCTGGAATCGCGGGCGGGAGAGAAGATTATTTTCAGACGTTTCGCTGGCGCTGTTGAGATATTCGGTGACCACGTCGGCCGAGGGGCCGATGGAAACCATTTTCCCGTCGCGCAGATAAACGGCGCGGTCGCACAGTTGGCGCACCGCGCCCATGTTGTGACTGACGAAGAGGACGGTCCGCCCGTCGCCCTGGGCGACCTGCTGAATTCGCCCGAGGCATTTTTTCTGAAATTCCGCGTCGCCGACGGAGAGGACTTCATCGACGATGAGAATCTCGGGTTCCAGGTGGGCGGCGACCGCGAAGGCGAGGCGGACGTACATGCCGCTGGAATAGCGTTTGACGGGAGTATCGAGGAATTTTTCGGTTTCGGCGAAGGCGACGATTTCATCGAATTTTCGGTCGATCTCGGCTTTGTGCATGCCGAGGATGGCGCCGTTGAGATAAATATTTTCGCGGCCGGTGAGTTCGGGATGAAACCCGGTGCCGACTTCCAGGAGGGAGGCGACGCGGCCGCGCATTCGGGCGGAGCCCTCGGTGGGCTCGACGATGCGGCTGAGGATTTTCAGGAGGG
>JBEKPV010000261.1:0-3089 GCA_049520395.1 Tepidisphaeraceae bacterium | reverse complement strand
GCCGTCTGCAATCCGTAGAGCAACGATTTCAGCGGATCCAGCGGATGCTCAAAGAGCGTGACCTGCAACGTCGGCTGGCGAAAGATGAGGTGACGGACGAAAAAGTACAAACAGAAAATGACCGCCACGGGAAGATATTTCAAAATCCATTCGCGTAGCTTCGCGGGTTTTTGCGCGATGCCCAGCACGTCCGCCAGCACGAAAATTCCCGGAAGCACCGCCGCCTGTTCTTTGGACAGAAGGGCGATTGCAAAAAGAATCATCGCCCCCAAATACCATCGCAGCCCACGGCCCAGATAAGCCCACGTCGTCAGCACGATCATCAACGCCGACAAAAGCGTTTCGCGCCCTGAAGCCGCCGGATAAACGCATTCCGAAAACGCCGGGTGCAATCCGAACCACCCCGCGGCCATGAGAGCGGCAGGGGGGCTCAGCCCGATTCCCGGCCGTCGCACAAGCCCATACGCCGCCAACACCACCGCGCCCGCGAGAATCGAGTTGAACAGGTGATACGCCAGCGGATTTCGCCCCCAAACGCTCATCTGCAGCGCAAAGGTCGCCCGCGTTACCGGCCGGTAATACGGAAAATTCAGATAGTGCGGCTCCGCGAATATCCGCCCCAAATCGTTGAGATGCCGAATCGGATACTGATTTTCGATCACCTCGTGATCGTCGTAGACAAACTGGTTCGACCACGCCGCTATGGCATAAACGCCCGAAATGATGCCCGCCACGAGAAGAGGCGCAAGAATTCCGCGGAACCGGGCAACGGGCATCGCGGGATTATAAACCCCTTTGTCTCCCCCGTTTAGCCGGTGAGCTTGCTCACCGTTTTTCCTCGCAAACCTGCCCCAAATGTTGCCCATCCCAAATCGCTGATGACAAACACGTGAATCCCGTTCAGAATTCACGCGTGTCCGAACTCGACGTTTCAAAACTCATGACAATCGAATCCGCGATGTCGATTATCGACGCCGTCACGGTCGCCCCGCGAACCTCGACCCTCGAGTTGTCCCAGACCCTCGGCCTTCACCTCGCCTCCGATCTTCGCAACGATCGCGATTCCCCACCCTTCGACAAAAGCCTCATGGATGGCTACGCCCTCCGCTCCGCCGATGCGACCAATACGCCTTGCGAGGTAACCGTCACCGGAACCATAGCGGCGGGGGGGTCGCCCGCCGAATCCCTTCGCCCGGGCCAAGCCGTCGCCATCATGACCGGCGCCCCGCTCCCTACCGGCGCCGATGCCGTCATTCCCATCGAATCCACGCGTGCGGGTGACGGTAGCAATCGCATCCAAATCCTCGAACCCGCCGTCCCTGGAAAATTCATCGCCCGCCAAGGCTCCGACGCCCGCGCGGGAGTCATCGTCCTCCGCGCAGGCGACCCACTCGGCCCCGCCCAGATCGCCGTCGCCGCCAGCATCGGCGCAACCCTTCTCCCCGTTTTCGATCCGCCAACCGTCGCCATCCTCGGCACCGGCGACGAACTCGTCCCTCCCGATCAAACCCCCACCGGCTCCCAAATCCGATCCTCCAACAACGCCATGCTCGTCGCGCTGTTATCCCGATATCCCTGCAAAGTCGCCGACCTCGGCCTCGTCCCCGACGTCCCCGCAGCAATCGAACGTAAACTAGCCGACGCCCTCAACCACGACATCGCCATCATCACCGGCGGCATGAGCATGGGCGCGCACGACTATGTCCCCGAAATCCTCCATCGCCTCGGCGGCGATCTGAAAGTCACCAAACTCCGCGTCAAACCCGGCAAGCCCTTCGTCTTCGCCGAAATGCCCGGCGGAAAATTCGCCTTCGGTTTGCCTGGAAATCCGGTGAGTGCTTTCGTCTGCACAATCAGCCTGGTTTCGCGTCTGCTCCGCCGCATGGCGGGAGGGCCGCCCGCGCCACCGGCGAACCATGCCCCTCTCGCCCAATCCCTCGAACCCAACGGCCCCCGCACGTTTTATCTCCCCGCGATTTACGATGGCCAATCGCTCACGCCCCTGCACTGGAAAGGCTCCGCCGACATCTTCACCCTCGCCCGCGCCAACGCCCTCATCATCCGCCCCGAAAACCAGCCCGCACAATCCGCCGGCGCGCAGATCGCGTTCATTCCCATTTAAGCAGCCTGACCCTTCGGGCCATGCGGCTCGTCCTCGTCCTCATCTTCCACCTGTTTCTGCTCGCTCTGCGTCGGCTTATGAAATCCGCCGCGAATGACGAACGCCGCCCCCGCCAGGTTCCAGAAAATCTGCGTGAGCCGGATCGACATCGTCAATGCAAACGCCTGCCCCACGGTCACGCCCTGCGGCTCCAGCAGCTTGATCGCGAAATACTCCATCACCCCCGCCCCCTGCGGGCTGATCGGAATCGCCGCCGCCAGCACAATCACCGGCACCGCCATCCAGTAATAAAACAAGCTCAGGTGCAGCCCGAACGCCACGCCGCAGAGCTGCGCCGCCGTGATCACGATCATGTGCACCGGAAAACTCACCAACAGGGCCCCGATCGAAAGCCCCGGCCGCTTGCCATAGATGTGCATCGTCTCCATCGCTCCCAGCACCTGTTTCTGCTTGGGCAATTTGCTGACGATGAATTCCAGCCCGCTATAGCGCCAAAGCGCAGGCGTATAGAAAACGATCAGCGAGACCGCCGTGACAAACACGATCGCCGCCGATCCAATCGCCACCTGCCGGCCCTGTCGGATGTGGCTTTGAAACGCCGCCATCGTCCCGCCCAGAATAATCAGTGCCAGCAACCCCACCACCCGGTCCACCAGCACGCTCATCACCGCCCGCGTGCGGTGGTGCGTCTGCTTGGCGACGTAATAGGCCTTCAGCACATCGCCTCCGCTCGAGCCCAGCGGCATGATCGTGTTGTAAAACATCCCCACCATGTTCAGCACAAACGTCCGCGCCAGCGGTATGTTTATATCCAGCGCCTTGAGCAATTCATGCCACCGAAAACTGGTGATGAGAATCGTGAGGGGAAATAACGCCAGCGCCGCAATGATAAAGTTGATGTTCGCGTGCCGAACCATCCGCAACACGCCGATCTGCACCCGCGGATGCGGCACGGTGATCTGGTAAG
>JBEKPV010000260.1:0-3107 GCA_049520395.1 Tepidisphaeraceae bacterium | reverse complement strand
GGAGACGGTGGATCTGGATTTTACGTTTACGACGGATCAGAAATTGAATTGGCCGGGGGGGCTGTTCTTTTTCAACTTTTCCGATCATGAGGGGACGGATGGGTCGACGTTGCTGACTGGGGATGCGCAGGGGTTTGACAATCTGGACGGTCCCAGCGGGCAGCAGATCGCGCAGCTTTTTTACCAACAGATGCTCGATGAGAACCAGATTCGGTTGAAAATCGGGAGGATGGATTCGGCGTACGATTTTGCGTACACGGCCAATGGGAACAATTTTCTTGGCGCGAGCTTTGGGACGAGCCCGGCGATTTTGGATTTTCCGACCTATCCGTATCCGGCACTGGGGGCGGCGTTGTTCTGGACGCCGAGCGAGTTTTTTTACGCCAGCGGCGATGTGTCGGATGCGAATCGATCGGATCGGGCGGGGGTGCTTTCGGGCGATCCATATAATGTTCAAAGCACCACGGGGGGCGTGATTGTCATGGAGGAAGTGGGAGGGGAATGGACGCTTGGTGCACAGCGGCTCGCGGGGCGGCTGGGCGTGGGGGGATATGAAAATACGGGGACGTTTCAACCGTTCGATGGGGGTAGTCAAAATGGAGCGAACGGAATGTATGCGGTGTTCGATCAGACGGTGTGGCAAAGTTCGACGCCGGCGGGAGAAAACATCGGGATCTTCGGACAGTTTGGGCTGGGGGACGGGCGCGTCAGTCCGATCGATCAACATGTCGGCGGGGGATTCCAATGGACAGGGCCGATTCCGATGCAATCGCGATCCGCGGATGTTCTGGGGGTCGGGGCGAGCTATGCGCATTTCAGCGGGGATGGGCCGTTTACGGAGCCTTATGAATTGGAGATCGAGGGGTTTTATAAATTGCAGGTGACGCCCTGGTTCAACGTGCAGCCGGATATTCAGGGGATCATTCATCCGGGCGGCGCGGGATTGCGCAATGCATGCGTGACCACGCTGAGGGTGGAGCTGGATTTTTAGAGCGGCTAGCTCGGCGGCAGCGCGGCGGCGGCGGGGGCGTCGATGCTGCGCTTGCGGGCCTTTCCGACGGAGGAGTCGGCGGAATCGTCCTTGGATAATTGCATTCCGCGGCTCATGGCTATCACTCCGGTGCGGGCGAGTTCGCGGATGCCATAAGGCTTCATCAGTTCGACGAAGGCTTCGACCTTTTCCTCTGTGCCGGCGAGTTCGACGATCATGCTTTCCTTGGAGACGTCGACGACTTTGGCGCGGAAGAGGTTCACCACTTCGATCACTTCGCCGCGATGATCGGGGCCGGCGGAGACGGTGATGAGGGCGAGGTCGCGCTCGATGTAGGCGGTGCCTTTGAAATCCTTGACCTTGGTGACGGGGACGAGTTTTGCGAGCTGCTTGCGCACCTGCTCGAGGGTGTTTTCGTCGGCGTCGACGACGATGGTCATTCGGGAAAGGTTCGGGTCCTCGGTGCGGCCGACGACTAGGGAGTCGATGTTGAAGCCGCGTGCGGCGAACATTCCGGCGACGCTGGCCAGGACGCCGGGCTCGTTCACGACTAACGCGGAGATCACATGACGCATGTTCCAACTCCTGCCAAAGAAAGGCATTTTATTCGATATAGGCGGGGAAGCAATTGTGAGGGGAGAGGAGGGAAGAGGGCCGATTACGCGGCGCTGGCCTGAATTCCCGGGGTGTCGGTTTCGTGGGA
This sequence comes from Tepidisphaeraceae bacterium, assembly GCA_049520395.1. Lineage (GTDB taxonomy): Bacteria > Planctomycetota > Phycisphaerae > Tepidisphaerales > Tepidisphaeraceae > UBA1161. Next base: position 1,413 of record JBEKPV010000260.1, on the reverse strand, counting down.
GATGGATCGGAGGCGGTTCATGCCGTCTAGTGCGGCCACCTTGTAGCACTCGGCGAGCGTCGGATAGTTGAAGACCGATTCGATGAAGTAGTCGATGGGCATGCCGGCGGCGATGACGGTTTGGCCGATGTGGATCAATTCGGTGGCGCCGGTGCCGATGGCGTGAACGCCTAGGAGGCGGCGGCTTTCGGGGTGGAAGAGGAGTTTTAGGATGCCATGGGGGTCGGCGATGAGTTGGCCGCGGGCGATTTCGCGGTAGCGGGCGAGGCCGACTTCGTAGGGGATGTTCTCTTTGGTGAGGGACTGCTCGTTTTGGCCGACCATGCTGATTTCGGGGATGGTGAAGATGCCGTAGGGGAACAGCGGGCTGGCCGGTTGGGTGAGCTGATGGAACATGTGGCAGGAGGCGAGGCGGCCCTGCTCCATGCTGGTGGAAGCCAGGGAGGGGAAGCCGATCACGTCGCCGGCGGCGTAAATATGCGGGACGGCGGTTTGAAAAAATTCGTTGACCTTCATGCGGCCGCGATTGTCGGCAGTCAATCCGGCGGCTTGCAGGTTCAGCGAGTCCGTCGCGCCCTGGCGGCCGATGCAGTACATCAGCGTATCGCCGGCCACTTTCTTATTGCTGGCCAGGGTCGCTTCGACGTGATGATTGACCACTTCGATCTTTGCAACGGATTCGCCGAGGCGCAGACGCATTCCCATATCGCGGAGACGGAATTGCAGATTTTCGGCCAGTTCGTCGTCGACAAATTCCAGGAGCCGGGGGCGGCTTTCGATGAGGGTGACGCGGACGCCGACGGTCGCCATCATGCAGGCGTATTCGGTGCCGATGACGCCGCCGCCGACGATGACTATGGATTTGGGCAGTTCGGCGAGCGTGAGAAGTTCATTGCTGTCGATGACCCGGCCGGCGGTGAAAGGGACTTCCTTTGGTCGCGCCGGAACGGTGCCGACGGCGAGCAGAATGTGGTCGCCATGGATTTCCGTCGCTTCCTGGCCGTGGACAACGCGGACGGTGTGGGGATCGACCAGCGAGGCCGACCCGGCCATCATGGTGACGCCGTTGCGATTCATCTGATTGCCGATGACGTCGACTTCGGTTCGGACGACGTGCTGGCAGCGGTAGAGGAGATCGGACATGTGGATGTCGTGCTTGACGGCGTAGCCGGCGCCGTAGACGGAGCGTTCGCGGACACCGGTGAGATGAAGAACGGCTTCGCGGATGGCTTTTGAAGGGATGGTTCCGGTGTGGATGCAGACGCCGCCGAGGGTGTTTTCGCGCTCGATGATGCAGACGGTTTTTCCGAGCTTGGCGGCATTGAGGGCGGCTTTTTGGCCGGCGGGGCCGGAGCCGATCACCACGAGGTCGTATTGAACGTTCGATATCGGCATGTTCGAGTCGAGAAACCG
>JBEKPV010000259.1:0-3222 GCA_049520395.1 Tepidisphaeraceae bacterium | reverse complement strand
GGATGCGGTGCAAGCTCCGCGTCGCACGATAAGGCGGCACGGATATTCTCCAGCTCCCAAATAATCTGTCTCTGGTTCGCCACTTTGATGATGCTGACGACTCGCTTGGTGCGATCGGCCATGTAGGCGTCATCGAGCGAACCGTGCAAAAATACGTATCCCGGAAACAGCGGCAATTCCAAGGTGGATTTGCGTCGCCCGTAGTATCGAGTCTGCCTGGTCACCGGAACGTAGTTGGCGATACCCATCGCTGTTAGATCGTCGGACAACTGTTTTTCTTGCCTGCTTTTTACGTAGAGCAGGTGCCAGAGCGATGTCGGCTTGCTTTCAGCAGCAAGCAAAGACCGATCGCCGACTGGCGCGATTAGTTCAAATTGAGTATGCATCTTCATCCCGTCCTGAGCACCGCTGCGCACGACCGTCCCCTATTTCATTGATCGCGACAGCTCAGATATGCGCGGCATGCTCCGTTGCCAACTGATTCTCCTTAAATTCATCCACTTCTGGCAGACTAGAAATGATTCCTTCCCAAGCCCTTACCCAAGTTGGTTCATGAGTCGTATAGATACACCAATCGCGGAATGCTGTCTACTGGATTTTGGCGACGACTTTTGGGGCTTTGGGAAACGGAATAAACGGTATGGTCGGCATTGTCCAGTAATAGGCCGAGCGGGGGCAAATCGGGCCGGACATTGTGCGCCATTGGGGCAATTTCGATTTTGGAGCATATGTCCGAAAACTGAAACGGGGTTTGCCGCACTACGCTCTGGGCAACCTGGGAGAGGCTATTGGCGTTTGCAAAGTTTGCAGCGGAAAGGGACGCGGCGGTGCGGAATGCAGAACCGACTTAAGTCGATTTCGACCCGGGTGGGCGGTAGAAATCTCCCATTTCCCCATTTTTGGAGGGTGTGATACTTTGATGCCGAACGATTTCCGGGAGATCGGGTGCGGGTGGCCGGCGACTTGCGGCGGCAGTGAAATCCGCTACCCTACCGCCGCGCTAACTGAACGCTTATTTTGGGCAGGAGTATTTGAAGATGTCGCTGATCGCTCCACACGGTGGAAAACTGGTTGACCGATGCCTATCGACCCTGGCACGAGCCATTGACGAAGAGGAATCGTCCAATCTCGTTAGCATTCCTTTATCCGCCCGGGAACAGTTTGATCTGGAAATGATTTCGATCGGAGCGTTTTCTCCGTTGGAGGGATTCATGGGTCAAGCCGATTTCGAATCGGTTTGCACCAAGATGCGTTTGGCGGATGGGACGGTTTGGCCGATCCCGGTGGTTCTGTGCCCAGCGGCGGATGTGGCGGAGAAGATTCAGGTGGGGCAAAAGGCCGCACTTCGCGATTCGAAGGGGCGGCTGCTGGGGCTGATGAGCGTGCACGAGAAATACCGCCACGATAAGGAACTGGAAATCCCCAATGTGTATCGTACGTCGGATGAGGCGCATCCGGGCGTGGCGATCGTGAAGAAGCAATCGGACGTTTGCCTGGGAGGGACGATCGACGTGATCGCGCCGACGTTTGAGCCGGAGTTCGCGGATTATCGCCTGCCGCCGGCGAAGACGCGCGAAGCTTTTACCGCGCGCGGCTGGAGTACGGTCGCGGCGTTTCAAACGCGCAACCCGATCCATCGGTCGCACGAATATCTGACCAAATGCGCTTTGGAGATGACGGACGGGTTGCTGATTCATCCTCTGGTTGGGGAGACCAAATCGGATGATATTCCGGCGAATGTGCGAATGGATTGTTACAAGACGCTGATCGACAACTATTACAATAAAGAGCGCACGATGCTGACGGTGATGCCGCTGGCGATGCGCTATGCGGGGCCGCGCGAGGCGGTTTTGCACGCGCTGATTCGCAAGAACTATGGGGTGACGCACTTCATCGTCGGGCGGGATCATGCGGGGGTGGGGAATTATTACGGTACTTACGACGCGCAAAAGATTTTCGACCAGTTCGATGTCCCCCGCGAAATCGGGGTGACGATTTTGAAGTTTGAGCACACCGCCTGGTGCAAGGCGTGCGCGGCGGTGGTGTCGCCCAAGACCTGCCCGCATGGTCCGGATCAGAAAATAGCCCCGAGCGGGACGAAAGTTCGCGAGATGCTAAAGGCGGGACAGCGCCCGCCTAACGAATTCAGCCGTCCGGAGATCGCGGATATTCTGATCAAATGGGCCCAATCCACCTCCGGCTGAGCTGTCGGGCGGGTGCATAAAAGTGTGGATTTGTTCGCCACCTTCGGTATGGTGTATCGCCGGAGGGCGTAAAGGAGTCTGCGCTCATGCAGGGGCCGGATCATTTCAGCAATGAGAATCTTGCGCAAGGGGCGCCGACCTGGGCGGCGGCGCTGGTGTTTAGTTGCCTTGCGATGGGACTTTTTGCGGCGATGCTGGAGGTTGAGGAGTCGCAATTCCGATCGGAACGGGATCAGGCCAAATTGACGGAAACCAGCTTCGGAGTGGCCGAGGCGCGGCAGGAAGATTTGGGGAGATTTCTCGCCGACGGTCGGACACTCATGATTCATCTATCGACTGAAAGCCCGGCGCTTGCGGATGGAGCGATGGCATTAAATGAATCGGCGCATTGGGGGGCGCTTTTTTGCGATGGTTTGCCGGCGCTGGATTCCGGGAAAGAGTTTGAAGTCTGGTCGATCGCGGCGGGTGGGGAGGCGACGCGGCTGGGGAGCTTTCAGCCGAAGCCTGGGGTAAGCGTTTATCAGTTTCAATGGAATGAAGATGTGTTGCCGGCGGCTCGTGTTGAGATCACCGCCGGTGAGCGATCGGGGGGCGCTGCCGTGGTATTTGACAAGTCGTTACAATAGATGCGACTCCAACGGGAGGTTGACATGGTTATCGCCACGTTCACGGAAAAGCCGCACCGAAGTCCGCCAGGGACGGGGGCGAAGTTGCCGGACCCGGCTTATTCGCGCGGGTATTACAGTTTCTATCCGACGGAATCGTGGACGCCGAACGTGAATCTCTACGAAACCGACCGGTCGTATGTGGTATGCGTGGATCTTGCGGGCGTGGATAAGGCTAAGATCGAAGTGGAAGTGATCGACGGACGTCTGACGCTGCGCGGCAAACGCGCGGTGCCGGTGACTCCTGAAAACCCGTCGGGAGGGCAGTCGGCGCGAATTCGGGTTCATCTGATGGAGATCGACCACGGCGCGTTCGCACGCGACGTCGAATTGCCGGAAGATGTGCATCAGGA
>JBEKPV010000258.1:0-3362 GCA_049520395.1 Tepidisphaeraceae bacterium | reverse complement strand
CCCCTTTGGTACGGAAAATTTTCGAAATTTATGTGACCGGCGATTACACGCTCGATCAACTGACCGTCGCGGCGAGCGAGATGGGGTTGATGACCAGAGCCACGAAGAAACTTCCGTCAAAGCCGGTTTCTCGAAGCCAACTCTATCGATTACTACAAAATCCGATCTACACCGGGGCCTTCTGCTACACAGACGAGATGTACGAAGGCAAGCACAAGCCGATCATCACGCGGAGCATGTTCGATGAAGTCCAAACGGTAATTACGCGAAAGTCCAAATCGAAGACCTCGAAGTTTAAACCGTACCTCTATCGCGGCTTCCTCCGCTGCGGCGAATGCGGCTGTTTAATCACCACCGAGACACAGAAGGGGCATAACTATCTCCACTGCACAAAGAGGGTGAAGAAGGACTGTTCACAGCGTTATCTTCGCGAGGACGCCTTCGCCCTACAGCTTGACCGCTATGTCCAGAGCTTGGCCCTCCCCTCGGGATGGGCCGACTGGATGCTTAGCGAGCTTGAAAAAGAGCGAAAGGAAGACGCGACCGCCGGGGCATCCGCCGAGGATGCCGTTCGACAACGCATCAAGGAAGACGAGGCCCGGCTTGATCGCCTTCTCTTGGCCCATCTCAACGATGACGTTAAAGGGGATGAATACCGAAAGGCAAAGGCTCGGATCATTACGGACAAACAGCAGAAGGAGGGCGAACTCGCCCAATTGAAACACCACCACACAGGCTGGTTCGAACCGGCCATCCGGTTCGTAAATGACTTAAAACTAGGCGAAAATTTGGCGTCGTCTCAGGACGCCGCGAAAAAACTCGAATTCGTAAAAACAACCGGTTCGAACTTCCGTCTGGTGAATCGGGAACTCGTCTCTCTCCCACGCGATGCGTGGCAACTCGTTGTAGATCAAGGTTCTTTTGCCCAATCGAATATCGCGCCCGCAATCGCGGGTACGATATTCTCTGGTGAAATTCGCCAAGACTCCACGAAGCGGAGAGGGGGAGATTCGAACTCCCGAAGCGGTTTAAGCCGCTTACAGCATTTCCAGTGCTGCTCCTTCAGCCACTCGGACACCTCTCCGGAAAATGGCCCAGCATCTTAAGGGCAGAGGGGCGCACGTGCCAACGGGAGGGAAATCCTCTAATGGGCTATTCGACGGTGACGCTTTTGGCCAGGTTTCGGGGTTTGTCGACGTTGCAGCCTCGGGCGACGGCGGCGTGGTAGGCTAATAGCTGCAATGGCACCACCGTCAGCAAGGGTTGCAGGCATTCCATGGCGTCGGGGACGTGGATGATGTGGTCGCTGTAACGCCGCATGGAGGTGTCGCCTTCGGTGGCGACCACGATGACTTTGCCGCCTCGGGCGCGGACCTCCTCGATGTTGCTGATGACTTTTTCGTATTGCAGGCCCTTGGGGGCGACGAAGACGACGGGCATGCCCTCGTTGATCAGGGCGATGGGGCCGTGCTTCATCTCGGCGGCGGGCATGCCCTCGGCGTGAATGTAGCTGATTTCCTTCAGCTTCAGTGCGCCTTCGAGGGCGACGGGGTAGTGGTAGCCGCGGCCCAGGAAGAGCCAGTTTTCGCGGTCGCAGAATTTCAGGGCGATCTCTTTGATCCGGTCGCTTTGTTCCTTGAGGATTTTGTTCATCTGGGCGGGGATGGCATCCAGGCCGTTGATGATGTCCTCGCACTGGGCCTGGCTCATGTATTTTCGGCGGCCGAGGAAGAGGGCGAGCATCGTCAGGACGACGCACTGGCAGGTGAAGGCCTTGGTGCTGGCGACGCCGATTTCGGGGCCGGCGTGGAGATAGATTCCGGTGTCGACTTCGCGGGCGATGGTGCTGCCGACGGAATTCACCACACCAAGGCAAAGCGCGCCCTTGTCGCGGCCTTCGCGGAGGGCCGCCAGCGTGTCGGCGGTTTCGCCGCTCTGGCTGATGGCGACGAGTACGGTGCCTTCCTCGACGATGGGGTTGCGATAGCGGAATTCCGAAGCGTAGGTGCACTCGGTGACCACTTTGGCGAGGTCTTCCATGAGATAATCGCCGAGCAGCCCGGCATGCCAGGCGGTGCCCTGGCCGGTGAGAATGAAGCGGCGGGCGTGGAGGAGCTGGCGGGTGAACTGGCTGACGCCGCCGAGGACGATGCGGCCTTCTTTCACGTCGGCGCGGCCGCGAAGGCAGTTGTGGATCGCTTCGGGCTGCTCAAAGATTTCCTTGAGCATGAAATGGTCGTAATCGCCCAGCTCATACGCTTCGAGCTTATTTTCAAGCTGGCTGATGATGGGATTCACATCGGCGTCGTCGATGGTGACGGTGGTCAGGTTCCCCGGTCGGAGAACGGCCATCTCATTGTCGTTGAGATAAATGACCTGCGTGGTGTGCTCGACAATGGCGCTGGCGTCGGAGGCGGCGATGTATTCGTCCTTGCCGACGCCGATGATCAGGGGGCTGCCTTTGCGGGCGACGACGAGTGTGTCGGGCTCGTCTTTGCAGATGACGCCGATGCCGTAGGTGCCTTCGACCTGGCGAAGCGCGCCTTGCACGGCGCGCTGGAGAACCGAAGCGCCGGCGGGGAGATGATTTTTAATTTTCAATTCGGCGTAAATGTCGGCGATGAGGACGGCTAAGACCTCGGTGTCGGTCTGGCTGGAAAAGGTGTGCCCCTTTTCGGTTAAAAATTGTTTGAGCGTGTGGTAGTTTTCGATGACGCCGTTGTGGACGATGGCGATGTGACCGGAGTCGTCGACGTGGGGATGGGCGTTGCATTCGGTGGGCGCGCCGTGGGTGGCCCAGCGGGTGTGCGCCATGCCGATGTGGGCTTTGGGGAGGGGCTCGGCGTGCATGAGGGCGTTTTCGAGGACGGAGATGCGTCCGACGGCTCGGCGGACGAGGAGGTTGTGGTGGGCGTCGATGACGGCGATGCCCGCCGAATCGTAGCCGCGGTATTCCAGACGTTTAAGCCCTTCAATGAGGAGGGGTTGGGCCAGCTTCCTGCCGACATAGGCGACGATGCCACACATATAGAGCCTCCGAAATGACGCCGCGGTCCCTGCGGTATCGAAATCAAGTGTAACCCGTCGTCCGCCCTGGGAAAAGCCAGCGGCGTGGTTATCGGACGCCGAAATTTGCTTGACGGCGTCCGCGACGGGCGGGAATCTGTTCAATCATGCAGGAATCGCTCTTTACGAAAATCATCGCGCGAGAGATCCCGGCCAAGATCGCGTACGAGGACGATTTATATATCGTCATCCAGGACATCAATCCGCAGGCGCCGGTGCATCTTTTAGTGATTCCCAAGCGGCGGATCGCGACGCTGAACGACCTGACGGCGGCGGATCGGGAATTGATCGGCGGG
>JBEKPV010000257.1:0-3433 GCA_049520395.1 Tepidisphaeraceae bacterium | reverse complement strand
GTCGATCTCGCCGGCGATCTGCCCCGGCTGTCCCACTTACGCCAAACCCTCCGGCAGCGCCTGCTCGATTCCCCCCTTTGCGACTCCGAAACATTCACCCGCGGCATCGAAGCCGGCTTTCGCCAAATGTGGCGCACCTGGTGCCAAACGCCCACGCCATGAGCCAACTTCCGATCCAACCGATTTTCGATCAGGCGGTCGAGCACCATCGCTCCGGGCGATTGCCCGAGGCGGAACAATTTTACCGACAGGTCCTCACCCTCGATCCCGATTTCGCCGAGGCCCACTACAATCTCGGCACCGTTCTGTCGGACCAGGGCCGACTCGACGAATCCATCCCCGCGCTTGAAAAGGCGATCACCCTCCGACCCGATTTCCCCGAAGCCCACGGAAACCTCGCCAACGCCCTGGCTCTCAAGGGGCAATTGGATGAAGCCATCGCCGCCTACCGCCGGGCCATCTTCCTCCGCCCCAATTTCCCCGAGGCGTATAGCAGCCTCGGCGTGGCGCTGAAAGCAAATGGCCAGCTCCATGAAGCGATCGCCGCCTGTCGCCAAGCCATCGCGCTTCGGCCCAACTACGCCGAGGCCCACAATAGTCTGGGCAAGGCTCTTTCCGCCAATGAGCTACTCGACGCGGCGATCGCCGCCTATCGCCAGGCCATCGCCCTGCGGCCCAGCTACGCCGAAGCCCACTTTAATCTCGGCAACGCCCTAGCCGGCAAACAACAATTGGATGCCGCCATCGATGCGTTTCGCCAGGCCATTGCCCTGCGCCCCAATTACGCCGAAGCCCACAACAATCTCGGCAGCGTCCTGAAAGATTTAGGCCGGCACGACGCCGCCATTGCCGCCTATCGTCAGGCCGTCGCTCTGCGTCCCACCTTTACCGAAGCCCACAGCAATATCATCCTGACTCTGCACTATCATCCCGCCGACGACGCCCAAGCCACCGCCGGCGAACTTCGCCGCTGGAACGACCAGCACGCCGCGCCGCTCCGAAAATTCATCGAGCGTTATGCCAACGATCCGAATCCCCAGCGCCGCCTGCGCATCGGCTACGTCTCGGCCGATTTTTTCGACCATTGCAGCGTCTATTTCGCCGGCCCGCTTTTGCGTCTTCACGATCACAACCGGTTCGAGATTTTCTGCTACTCCCAGACGATTCGCTCCGATGAAATCACCCGAGAAATTCAAAGCCATGCCGACCACTGGCACGACACCCGCCCCTGGACCGACGAACAATTCGCCCGGCAAATTCGCTCCGATCAGATCGACATCCTGGTCGACTTAAAACTCCACACCGCCCACAACCGGCTGCTGACTTTCGCCCGCAAACCCGCCCCAATCCAGGTCAGTTGGCTCGGATATCCCGGCTCCGCCGGCATGGAATCAATCGACTATCGAATTACTGATCGCTATCTCGAGCCCATCGGCAGCGCCCACCCCTCGCCGGATCAGCCGATCTATCTCCCCGGCTGTTTCTGGTGCTACCAGCCGCCCTTCACCGAACCCTCTCCCGGGCCGTTGCCCGCATTATCCGCCGGCTTCATCACCTTCGGCTCTCTAAACAATTTCTGCAAAATCACGGACACAACCCTCCGCCTCTGGGCCGCGACAATGAATGCCGTCCCCGGCTCGCGATTGCTCATGCTGGCCCCCCAGGGTTCCGCTCGCCAGCGCGTTTTGGCGACATTCAAAAATCTCGCCGTCGACCCCGCGCAAGTGGAATTCGTCGACCGCCGGCCGCGCGACCAATACCTGAAACTTTACGATCGCATCGACATGGGTTTGGACACCATCCCATGCAACGGACACACGACCAGTCTGGATTCACTCTGGATGGGAGTCCCGATCGTGACGCTCCCCGGCCAAACCGTCATGGGCCGCGCCGGCCTAACCCAGTTGACCAACCTGGGCCTGCCCGAATTAATCGCCGATTCGCCGGGCGGTTACGTTCAAATCGTCTCCACTCTAGCCTCCGATTTGCCCCGCCTCTCTCAATTACGCCAAACCCTGCGCCAGCGCATGCTCAAGTCCCCCCTCTGCGACGCCGAGTCTTTCACCCGCGAAATGGAATCGGCCTACCGCCGAATGTGGCGCACCTGGTGCGAAACGTCCGGTTAATATGGCCGGCTACGCCCATGACCCAAGTCACCCTCCAACAGGCGTTCGAGCAGGCGGTCCACCACCATCGCGCCGGGCGTTTGCCCGAGGCCGAGAAGCTTTATCGCCAAATTCTCGCCCAACAGCCCGAGCATGCCGGGGCGCTGCACCATTTGGGCGTAATGGCCAATCAATGCGGCCGCCGCGATTTGGCCGTCAATTTGATCCGCCGCGCCATCGCGCTCAATCCCAATTATCCGGGCGCCTATTCCAACCTCGGCAACGTCCTGATGGACATCGGTCAACTCGACGACGCCATCGCCGCCTACCGCCAGGCCATCGCCCTCGATCCGAGCGCCGCCGAATCCCACAGCAACCTCGGCAGCGCCCTTCGCGAAAAAGGCCAGATCGACCAGGCCATCGCCGCCTCGCGCCAGGCAATCGCCCTCGATCCCAATCTCGTCGAAGCCCACAGCAATCTAGGCGCCGCGCTGCGAGACCAGGGACAACTCGACCAGGCCATCGCCGCCTTGCGCCGAGCGATCGCGCTCAACCCCAAATTCCCCGAGGCCTTCAACAATCTCGGCATCGCGTTGAAAGACAAAGGCGATGTCGAGCAGGCCGTAGCCGCCTATCGCCAGGCCATCGCCCTGCGCCCGGACTACGGCGAAGCCTACAGCAATCTCGGCATAGCCTTGAAAGACGCTCAGCAAATAGATGAAGCCATCGCCGTTTGCCGCCGCGCCATCGAACTGCGGCCCAACCACGCCGAAGCCTACAATCACCTCGGCATTTCCCTGACGACTAAAAGGCAACTCACCGAGGCCATGGCCGCCTTCAGTCAGGCCATCGCTCTAAAACCCAATCTCGCCGAAGCCCATAGCAATCTCGCCTTCGTGCTCAGGGATAAAGGCCAGGTCGATGAAGCGGTTGCCGCCGCCCGCCGGGCAATCGCCCTCAAGCCCAATTTCGCCGAAGCCTTCAACACCCTCGCCATGGCCCTGAAAGACCTGGGCCAACTCGATCAGTCCATCGCCGCCTGTCGCCAGGCCATGGCCGTCAATCCCAATTATGCCGACGCCCACGGTAATCTCTTACTGGCGACGCTCTATCACCCCGGCTACGACGCCCGCGCCATCGCCCATGAACTTCGCCAGTGGAACGATCGGCAGGCTGCGCATCTGCGTAAATCGACCGAACCCTTCGCCAACGACCGCGCCCCCGACCGGCGTCTGAAAATCGGCTACATCTCCCCCGACTTCCGCAATCACGTCGTCGGCCGCAACCTCCTGCACCTGTTCCAGCATCACGATCGGCGGCAATTTGAG
>JBEKPV010000256.1:0-3439 GCA_049520395.1 Tepidisphaeraceae bacterium | reverse complement strand
CGACGAACGAGCCTTTGCGGATGACGGCGTTGTCGTAGATTTTGCGATATTCCGGCCACATGCCGCCGGGGTCCAGCGGATGAACCAGATCCAGCGGCGGCCAATCCAGCGGATTTCGCGGATCGCCGCGCAGGAGCACGGAAATCAGACCGCGACGCGAGGAACCGGTTAAAAACGTGGCGTATTTAATCGCGTATAACTCCGAGACGCTGTGGGCAAACCATCCCTCGGTGGCGGCAAGCTTCAGGGGCACCATCTCCTGATTGAGCAGAAAATCGGCAAAGACGTTACGCGTGCCGGATTGCCCGAAAAGGGAGACGGCGACGGGAAACTGGGTTTCAAATTCGGCGATTCCTTTAATCAGCGCATCGCCGCGCGCCTGCGGGGAATCGGTCTCCTTGATTTCCACCCACATGACCAGGTCGTCCATCGGATGGTCGATGGAAATGGCTATCCCGTCGGAATAATCGACCTGGTGGGCAAAACGGAGGTAGTGGTAACGCGGATCGGTCCAGCCGTTTTGCATCAGGGCCAGCAGTTTGTCGTGGGTGATCGGAAAATAATAAACGGCCGGGCTCAGCGCCTGGAACTTTGACAATTGCGGGATCAGGTCCTGGTCGATGCAGTCGCTAAAGGCTTTGGGATCGCTCAAAGCAAAATCGGCCTGCACCATGGCGGTCAGATCGCTTCGCCGCTGGGCGAGGGCGGCCAGAATGTCCGACGGCATGGTGGTCGGCCGCTTGGACGGCGCCACTGCCGAAGCGGCGGTGCGAACCCAATCGTCATCCGTCGGCTCGCAGATGATCTGCCGCGTTCCGACGGTCAGGACGTGATACCCCGGCGGAATCTCCGCCTGGTGCGGGGCGCTCGCCGCGGTGGTCTGCGCCATGACCCGCCCGGCGGTGGCCGAAACCAGAAGAATCGCCAGAAATACCGTTGCGAATCGCGCGGTCATTAGCCCGGCACCATAGAAGGATGCGGGCGCGACTGCAACGCGGCGGCGGATTGGCACCATTTACAGGAGCAGGGACCCGGTCCGCGCTGGGCGGCGCGATGATGGGGGTCCACGGGGCAATGTTCGGCGGGGGACTGGGCTTTTTCGCGGCAAGGGCACCCGCAGCCGTCGATGGCGGGGTCGCGGTCGATTTGTTCCAGGAAGGGATTCCCGCAATAGCTGATGCCGCACCGAATGACGCGCATGGGGCAGCGCTCGCACACCTCGGCTCGCTGTTGCCACTGGGGATGGACTTTTTGCAATCCGGCGCGGCGCAGGCGGGCGCCGGCGAAGCGCTGGAGGGCGCCAGCGAGCTGACGAAAGCGGTCAGAAGCCGTAATCAGCGCGGTCACATGGGTTTTTATCGGCCGGGGGTGGGCCTCGGCTGGACATTTCTACACGCGGGGGTTGACGGCCGATAAGGGTACGGTAGGTTGGTCCCTTGACCCTAACTGGTACACCCAAGTGTCATTGAAGTCGCCTCTGCGCCCCCATTCCGAGCGCTCTGGAAGTTCGATTGTCCCTGGAGCGGGCGGATTTTCCGACCTGGCGGACACCGCACAGGTCTCCAATTCCGACCTGTTGCGCTGGATGTTCCGGTTTATCAAGCCGGTGGTGGGGGCGGTGCTGATCGCCTGCTGGTGGGTGGCGGCGGTCACGGGAACGGAAACGCTCACCATCCGCCAGGCCGGCGAAGCGGTCAATTCCATTCAACAAATCGACCAGGCCCAAACCGTGGCGGCGACGGGCTTCCGCCAGTGGCTGGAAGCCTCCGATCCGGCCACCCGGCATTACCGAGGCGTGCTGTTTTCTCTCGCAGGACTAATCCTGCTCATGCTCTTCGTCCGCTACTTCCGCGAAGTGGCCAACACGAATATGAGCATGAACATGGTTTTTTACATTCGCGAAGCTGTATACGACAAACTTCAGCGGGTTGGGTTCGGATTTCACGACGCCATCAGTTCCGGACAATTGATCAACCGCGCGCTTTCGGATTTGCAGAACGTGCGCGCCTTCGTGCAGACGGCGGTACTGGTGACGCTGGAAATCGTTCTGGTGGTGGCGTTCAACATCGTCTTGATCTGGACGCGTAATCACTGGGTGGCGGCGCTGGCGCTGCTGCCGCTGCCGTTTTGGATTTATTACATCCTTCGATTCAGCCGGATCGTGCGTCCCGTGGCTCGCAGCGTCATGGAGGCCGACGACCGGAACGTCTCGATCATCGCGGAAAACATCGCCGGCGTGCATGTGATCAAAGCCTTCGCCACGGAACGGCAGGAGATCGCCCGATACGACGCCAATTGTGACACCTTCAAGCAACGCGTCCTGACGCGCATCCGGCTCTTCGCGGATTTCCAGCCGGTGATCCGCTCCATCGCCATGGCGTCGCATCTTTCGCTCTTCCTGGCGGCGGGAATTCTCATGATCAAGGGAAAAATGCTTTCCGGCGATCTGGTGATCCTCGGCGGTGCGATGGGGACCATCCTGGGGCGCTTGCAGCAAGTGGCCACCATCAACGAGCAATATCAGAACGCGATGGTTTCGGCGCGGCGGTTGTATGAAGTGCTGATGGCCCCACCCACGGTGCCGGAAAAACCGGACGCCAAGCCCCTTTCCGCCGGGAGCGGGGAAGTGACCTTCCAGGGCGTCACCTTTGGCTACGATCCGGAAAAGCCGGTGCTGCACGACATCGATTTCACCATCCCCGGCGGGAGCGTGGTCGCCATCGTCGGGCCCACCGGATGCGGGAAGAGCACACTGGTGAGTCTCCTCGGACGATTTTACGATCCGCAAAAAGGACGCATCCTGATCGACAATGTCGATCTGCGCGATGTCTCATTGGCAAGCTTGCGCACGCAGGTCGCCCTAGTTTTTCAGGAGACCTATCTCTTCAGCGACACGGTCACGGGCAACATCGCTTACGGCCGGCCGGGCATCAGCGCCGGCGATATCGAAGCGGCCGCGCGGCTCGCGCAGGCGCACGAATTCGTCGAAGACCTTCCCAAAGGATACGACACCATCCTCGGCGAGCGCGGCGCGAGCCTCTCCGGCGGGCAACGGCAACGCCTGGCCATCGCCCGCGCCATTGTCACCAACCCGCGCGTGCTTATTCTCGATGATGCGACCGCTTCGGTTGATCCCGAGACCGAAGATCTCATTCGCCGGGGGATGCGCTTCGTCATGCAGGGGCGGACGACGTTTGTCATTGCCCATCGAATCAGCACGGTGAAACAGGCCGATTTGGTGATGGTGATGGAGCGCGGCCGGATCACCCAGATCGGCACGCACGCCCAGCTCATGGAGCGGGATGGGCACTATCGACAGATCGCGGCGGCGCAATTGCAGGACCCGGATGGGGAAGAAGATCAATCCCTGGCTCCCTCGCATATGAAGCGATTGCAGGCCTCCGGCTCGGCGATCGAACCGGTGGAATTCGAGGCCGAG
>JBEKPV010000255.1:0-3441 GCA_049520395.1 Tepidisphaeraceae bacterium | reverse complement strand
ATCAGGTCGTGCAGGCGGGGAGGCGACGGGCGTTTGAGAAACATACGTGGGAAGACCGGATGGGACGGGTGATGCGGGAAGTGTCGGATCGGTTTGGCGTATGAAGATTCGATTGAAAATGTTTGCGATGTTGCGGGAGCGCAGCGGCGTGGGGGAGATCGTGCTGGAGTTGCCGGCGGGCGCGACGGTTTCACAGGCGCTGGGCGCGTTGGAAAAGCGGTATGGGGGGCTGGCGGAGTTATTGCCGCGGGCGGCGACGGCGGTGAATTTGTGCGCGGCCGGCGAGGCTACGATTTTGCGGGATGGGGATGAACTGGCGCTGATTCCGCCGGTGAGCGGAGGGTAGAGGCGTGGACGAGAGTTGGGATTTCATTGCGCTGCAGGCTTCGCCGATCGAAGTGACGGCGGTTTTGGCCGCGGTGGAAGATGAGCAGACGGGGGGGGTGGCGTTTTTTCTTGGGATGACGCGACGCGAGACTAAGAGCGGGCTGGAATTGTTGGGGCTGGATTATGAAGCTTATCCGGAGATGGCGCTGAGGCAGATGCGCGCGATAGCGCATAAGGCGCGAGAGAAATTTCCGGTGCGGAAGTTGGCGATTGTGCATCGGACGGGGCCGGTGCCGGTGGGGAAGCCGTCGGTGGTGGTGGCCGCTTCGGGGGTGCATCGGGCTGAGGCCTGTGAGGCTTGCCGGTTTTGCATTGATGCGCTGAAGAAGGAAGTGGCGATCTGGAAAAAGGAGGTTTGGTCGGACGGGAGTGGGAGCTGGTCGGAGCCCAAGTCGGGCGATTGACTTTCGGCTGGGGGCATCTACGCTTGCCGGGATGCTGCTGCAACTCGTGCAAGTGGTCTATTGGCTGGCGCTGTCGACTTGGTTTGGGGGCGTGCTGTTTATCGCGGCGGCGGCGCCGGTGATTTTTAAGACGGTGAAGGATTCGGATCCGCTGTTGCCGACGGTGCTGAGTGTGAATCTGGAGGGACAGCACGCGACGGTGCTGGCGGGGGCGATCATCGGCAATCTGATCAACATGCTCACGCGGATCGAACTGGTGTGCGCGGGGGTGCTATTGCTGGCGCTGGCGGGGCAGTGGATTTTGATCGACGGGGAGAATTCGTGGAATTTTGCTTCATCGGCGGTGCGGACGGGTTTGTATATCGCGGCGACGGCGATCACGATTTACGACTGGCGGATTTTGTGGCCGAAGATTTGGAAATTTCGGCAGCAATTTGTGGAGCACGCGGATGATCCGGAGATCGCCAATCCGGCGCGGGAGCGGTTTCATGCGTTGGAGCGCCAGCGGATCACGTTGCTGACGGTGCTGATGTTTTTGTTGCTGGGAATTGTGCTATTCAGCGCGAATATCCATCCGCCGACGATTACGTTTTCGGCGGGGCGTGGGAGTTGAGAGGCGATATTTGATGGGCGGGACTTCGGAAAAGATTGTCGAGCAGCGCCGGCAGCGGGTGAAGAAGATTTTGCCGGTGCTGATGAAGGCGTATCCGGATGCGAAGTGCAGCCTGGATTATCATACGCCGCTGCAGCTTTTGGTGGCGACGATTCTTTCGGCGCAGTGCACGGACGTGCGGGTGAATAAGGTGACGCCGGCGCTGTTCGCCAAATATAAGACGGCAGCCGACTATGCCAACGCGCCGCCCGATACGTTGGAGAAGGACATTCAGTCGACCGGGTTTTATCGCAGCAAGGCCAAGAGCATTCGGAGCATGGCGGCGGATTTGGTGGAGAAATATGGGGGGAAGGTGCCGGACACGATGGAGCAATTGACGGAGCTTGCCGGCGTGGGGCGCAAGACGGCGAACGTGGTGCTGGGGAATGCGTTTGGGAAGCAAGTGGGGATCGTCGTGGATACGCATGTGGCGAGGCTCAGTGAGCGATTGGAGCTGAGCAGCCAGAAGTCGGCGGAAAAAATCGAACAGGATTTGACGCAGGTGGTGCCTCATGAGAAATGGACGCTCTGGTCGCATCTGCTGATTTACCACGGGCGAGCGGTGTGCGGGGCGCGGCAGCCGGCTTGCGATCGGTGTCAGATTTTCGATGAGTGTCCGAGCGGGCCGAGGATTTTGGCGGAACGGCGCGCGGGGAAAAAGCCTGGGAAAAAGTAGGCCGGCGGTGTTTATGCGTCTGGCGGAACTTTTTCATTCCATCCAGGGCGAGGGGAAACTGATGGGGGTTCCTTCGACGTTTGTGCGCGTCAGCGGATGCAATTTGCGGTGCGTGTGGTGCGATACTCCGTATGCGAGTTGGGAGCCGGAGGGACAGGAGGCTCCGGTTGGTGAAATTGCCGGGCGCGTGGCGAAACTTGGGGCGAAGCATGTGGTTGTTACGGGCGGGGAGCCGATGATCATGCCGGAAATTGGGGGGCTGTGCGAAGCGCTGAAGGCGGCGGGGCATCACATCACGGTGGAGACGGCGGCGACGGTTTATTCTCCGGTGGCGATCGATCTGGCGAGCCTTTCGCCGAAGCTTTCGAATTCGACTCCAGCGCAGCGCGAGGGAGGGCGATTCGCGGCGGCGCATGAGAAACAGCGGCTCAATTTTCCGGTGATGCAAAAGTTCATCGACGCATCGCCGGAGTTTCAGCTTAAATTCGTGGTCAGCGCCGAATCGGATTTGGTTGAAATCCGGGAAGTGCTGGGGCGGCTGAGCGGGTGGACGCCGGGGGATGTGCTGCTGATGCCCGAGGGGACGGATCGCCAAACGCTGGATGAGCGGTCGGGGTGGATTGGAGATATTTGCAAGCGCGAGGGTTTTCGCTTTTGCCCGCGGCTGCACATTTTGCTTTGGGGGAATCGGCGCGGGACGTAATTCAATCTTCCTGGAGAAGCGAAGTCGGTTGTCGGCCCGCGAAACCGGTTTGCAGTTCGTGCCAGTAGGCGATTTGGTCTTCGCCGAGTTTCCAGCAGAGGCAGACGTCGTGGCCCTGATGGCGGCCGATGAAATCGACCAGGCCCATTTGATAATCCTTGAGATCGACGCCGATCTCGTGAAGTTCGTCGACGTAGTTTTGGAGTTGTTCGACGTCGCGGTCGATTTCGGTTTGGATTTTCGGCTGGTCCTTGGGTTTGGCGGCGGCGAGCGCCGTTTGCTGGGCGGCGATTTTTTCGTGAATCTTGACGATATCCTGAACGATGCGCCGCACCAGCGGCAAAGCGCGATTGGCTTGCGCGAGAGTGAAGCGCTTGGCGGGCGTCGAGAGAGAAACCGGTCGAGGGGTGAGGAACTGCGGGCCCGGCATGAGGAAGCTGCCTTTCTTTCGTTTGCGCCGCGCGACCCTTCCAAGGATCACAAGCCGCGGGAAATGCGACCGGTTCAAGTGCGATTATGATCTGTGTCCGGCGGCTGTCAACTTGATCGGCAACATACAGGGGGCTCTATCTCTTAACGGGCGTAATTGGGGTAGCCCTGAGCGAGTGTATGGGACGTT
>JBEKPV010000254.1:0-3442 GCA_049520395.1 Tepidisphaeraceae bacterium | reverse complement strand
CAACCCCAAACGTGCGATAGGATCGCCGTTTTGAGGAAATAACCAGAGGGACCACCATGGCCACGCTACAAACCGACGCCAAACTGACCGCTCCGACGTCCAAACCCAAATATCAGGGGAAGACGGGAGCCAAGATTTTCCACGAAATGCTGATACAGGATCATAAAGTGGAGGTGATGTTCGGGTATCCCGGCGGCGCGATTTTGCCGGTGTTTGACGAACTTTATAAGACGCCGGCCAAGTTCATTCTGAACCGGCACGAACAAGGGAGCGGGCACTGCGCCGACGGGTATGCAAGGGCGACGGGCAAGCCGGGCGTGTGCGTGGTCACCAGCGGGCCGGGGGCGACCAACACGGTCACGCCGCTGGCGACGGCGCAAATGGATTCGATCCCCATCCTGGTCTTCAGTGGGCAGGTGGCGACGAAGGTCATCGGTAACGATGCGTTTCAAGAGGCGGACGTGACGGGGATCACGCGTCCTTGCACGAAGTGGAATTATCTGGTGAAGGACATTCACGATCTGCCGCGGGTTATTAATGAGGCGTTTTTGATCGCGACGACGGGTCGGCCGGGGCCGGTGCTGGTGGATTTGCCGAAGGATGTGACGACGGGGATTTGCACGCGCGAGGTGGACGATACGCCGCGCCCGCACATCATGAAGCGCAAGACGGCGTATCTTGCGGCGCACGCGAAGCAGGTGCAGGACGCCGCCGAATTGATCAACCGGAGCGAGAAGCCGATTCTGTACGTCGGCGGCGGCGCGATCATCAGCGGCGCTTCGACGGCACTGCGCAAAATCGCGGAAAAGGGAAATATTCCGTGTACGACGACTCTGCTGGGCCTGGGGGCGTTTGACGAGCTGGATCCGCGGGCGATGTTTATGCTGGGGATGCACGGGTCGGCGGCGGCGAATTACGCGGTGCAGGACTGCGATTGCCTGATCAGCATCGGGGCTCGGTTCGACGACCGCGTCACGGGAAACCTGGCGACCTTCGCGCCCAAGGCGAAGATCATTCATATTGATATCGACCCGAGCAGCATTTCCAAGAACGTGGATGTGGATGTGCCGGTGGTCGGCGACGCGAAATCGTCTTTGGAAGCTCTGCTGCCGCTGATCGAGCATCGCGATCGGCATGCCTGGTGGAGCCAGATCAATGCGTGGCGGCAGAGGTATCCGTTCAAATATCTGGACGATTCGAAAAACGCCAAGCCACAGTACGTGATCGAGGAGATCAATCGGCAGACGAACGGGGAAGCGATCATCACCACCGGCGTCGGCCAACACCAAATGTGGGCGGCGCAGTTTTACCGCTGGCGCTACCCCCGCCAAATGATCACCAGCGGCGGACTGGGAACGATGGGCTACGGCCTGCCCAGCGCCATGGGCGCGGCTCTGGGCAGCCCTGGAAAACTGGTCATCGATATCGACGGCGACGCCAGTTTCATGATGACCATGACGGAACTGGCTACGATTGCCGAGTACAACATCCCGGTGAAAGTCTGCATCTTGAACAACGACTTCCAGGGGATGGTCAAACAGTGGCAGGACCTGTTCTATCAGCGCCGCTATAGCCAGACGGCCATGAAGAACCCGAATTTCGCGGCGCTGGCCGAGTCGTTCGGTATTCGCGGGATTCGGTGCGATGATAAGACGCAAGTGCCCAAGGTGGTCGGGGAAATGATCAACCACAAGGGGCCGATCGTGGTGGACTTCTACGTTGAGCCCAATGAGCATGTGTACCCGATGGTCCCGAGCGGGAAGGGCTTGCATGAGATGGAATTGGGGACGTTGGCGTAGGCCCCGCGGGCGGGAGGCGCGCTGCGGGATGGAATGGGCCGGTAGCAACGCTACGGTTGGCCGGTTTTGTATTCGAAGTGCGGCACGTCATTCCTATTGACGAAGCGGTCGGGGTCGAGTTGGAAGCCATGGCCTGGCGAGATGGGCTGAAAGGGAAATGGCGGCGGCCCGATCGATTCCGCATCGCTCCCCTTCTTGAGTTACCCAGATAACCGAAATTCACGCAGGAATTTCGAGCTTTTTCCTGCGAGAATCCGGGGTATAATCGTGGTGAATGGATGACACTATCAGAGGGGACGCCATGAAAAATCGTGCGGTTGGGTTACGTTCCGCGGGGCGGCAACTCGGCGCTTTGCCGGGAATTCTCGCATGCCTGACGGGGATGGTGCTACTGGCGTGCGGCGGCGCCTTCGCTGATCCTCCGCAGACGCTCGCCGAGGCGCGGCAGCAGTTCAGCACCAATCTAATTTCTCAGGTGAAGAATTCGGATCCCGTGCCCACTCCTCCGGCGGGCGTGCTTAGCGTGGTGCAGTACGATTCGCCGGTTGGGCCGCTGAACGCCTATGTAACGCCAAGTCCGGGGGACGGCGTTGCACATCCGGCGATCGTCTGGTGCCACGGTGGCGACTGCAATACCATTGGCGATGTCTGGTCGCCCCAGCCTGCCGACAACGATCAAAGCGCCGCGGCCTATCGCCAGGCCGGAATCATCGTGATGTACCCGTCCCTGCGCGGCGGGAATCAAAACCCCGGCTCCGAGGAAAAATACTACGGTGAAGTCGACGACGTCGTGGCCGCCGGTCATTATCTTGCCTCGTTGCCGTACGTCGATTCTAATCGAGTCTATCTCGGCGGCCACAGCAACGGCGCGACGCTTGCGCTTTTGGTCTCCGAATACACCGATCAATTCCGGTGTGTGTTCAGTCTTGATCCCATTTCGTATCTCGGCCCCGGCGGCGTGTATATGTCCAACGCGCCATTTGATAAAATCAACAAGACGGAGTTCGACCTGAGATCTCCCATTCTTTGGCTGGCGGGCATCAAATCACCAACATTTGTTTTCTCGGGCACGGGATCGCCATCGAATCAGGATTCATTTCAGGCGCTGGCCCAGGCGCAGAACTCTCCGGCGACGCATTACCTCCTGGTGCCGGGGGCGACGCATTTCACCCTGGTGGGGCCCGCCAATCAGGTGATCGCCCAGAAAATTCTCCAGGACACCGCGGCGACGCCGAATATACAATTTACCAACGACGATATTGCCGCGATTGCTCCGCACTAGGTCACACCGGATCTCCCTTAGCCGTGGTAGACTGGATTCCCGCCAGCGGCTGGAGCCCATTGGAATGACGGCGCGCGAATCATCTTCGTCGACCGCGGTATCGCCCCGGGGGGTGATTCAAGTTCGCGTGCGCGATATCGGGCAGCTGTTTAACTCCATCGATCCGTCGCCCTTTCAGGAGAAGGACCTGGACGATGACGCAACGGAATTCATTATCAGCTGGGCGAAGGAGTTTCAGTCCAACGAGGCGTTGACGCTGCTGGTGCATTTGGAACGTGCGCCGGTGCCGCCGGAGGCGGCCGGGGATCTTTCGCTGGCGGTGCACAGCTACTTCGGACACCGATCGGAATTGACGCAGATG
>JBEKPV010000253.1:0-3461 GCA_049520395.1 Tepidisphaeraceae bacterium | reverse complement strand
TGGCGCGAGGTTTGCAATCTCTCACATGACAGCCACAGGCGCGGTGAGAGGAATAACGGAGCAGAGGCGATGATTTCGATCAAGCATTTCATGGATACGGTGGAGGAATGCGATGGCAACCGGATCTGGGTGGAGCCAATCGGGTTGACGTGCGATTTGAAAAAATGGTGCAAGGTGAATCACACGTTGTGCCATGTGGCTCCGCCGCGGGATTTGTGGGAGTGGTTTTTGGAGCATCCGGATGGGTATGCGTTTTTCCGCGGGCGGTATCACGAGTGGCTGAGCAAGAGCCCGTATCGGTCGGCGCTTCAGCAACTGGCGTGTGCGGCAACGCGGGAGAACATCACGCTGCTGCATCAGTCGGAAGATGCGGAGCATAACTCGGCGACGGCACTGTATGAATTTTTGAATGAGCTTGAGGCGTATTGCCCGCCGGAGTGACGGCGGCAATACCGGGTTCGATAGTGTGGCGCGTCTTCCGGAGGAGAAGAATAAAGGCGCGGTCGGAATCGCTCCGCGGCTCGGCGGGGCTCACCGCAGGCAAGCGAAGCGGCTAAACGGGGGGGCACTACGTTCATCGTGTGGGCGTGGTGCGGGGGTTTTGGGGCAATCGATTATTGGATTTCGTCGGCGGCGATTTTGGTGGTGCGGACACCGAATTCGTCGAGGGCGACCCGTCGCACTCTGGCGCCGATGCGGCAGAAGATTTCGTAGGGGATGGTGTTGGCGAGTTCGGCGATGCGATAGACGCTGGCGGGGGAGAGGGGATCGGAATCCATGACGGTGACTTCATCGCCGACGACGGCCTGGGGGATGTTCTGGAGATCGATGACCAGCAGGTCCATGCTGACATTTCCGGCGACGGGGGCGGGTTGGCCGCAGACCATCATGACGCCGCGGTTGGAGAGGACGCGGGGATATCCATCGGCATAGCCGACGGGGATGAGTCCGAGGCGGGTGGGGCGATCGGTTCGGTAGGTTTGTCCGTAACCGACACCGGCGCCGGTGGGGACATCGCGGATGGAAATCAATGGCGCGGTCCATTTCATAGTTGGGCGGAGGGGGCGGTCGACTGAGGGTCGGCAGGTGGGGTCGATGCCGTAGATGCTGATGCCGGGGCGGACCATGTCGAGGTGAGAGTGGGGCTGGAAGAAGACTCCGCCGGAGTTGGCGGCGCTGAGTTGGGGGCGTGAGAGGCGGCCTTGCACAAGATTGGTGGTGACGGCGAGGAAGCGGGAGAGCTGCTCGGAATTGAGCGGGTTGGCGGGCTCGTCGGAGGATGCGAAATGGGTGGCGATGCCGAGGAGTTTCAGGGCGGGGAGGGAGTTAATTTTATCCAATAAGATATCGAATGCGCGGGGGTCGACGCCGGCGCGGTTCAGGCCGGTGTTGACCATGATCTGGATGTTGGCGCGGCTGGACCGGGCTTCGGCGATTCTGGCGAGGTCCTGTGCGGCGGTTGGAGAGCAGAGCGTGAGGATCCAACTGTTTCGGATGGCGGCTTCGAGGCGGGCGCGTTGGGTGCCGAGATAGCAGTTCTCGACGGGCCTTAGAATCAACACGGGGAGATCGCATGGGGGAAGGGCGGCGGCTTCATCGATGTCGGCGACAGCCAGGGCATCGACCATGGGGGGCTCGGCATCGGTGGATGAGAAATTGCAGAGGGTGTCGACGACGAGCTCGGCGCCGTGGCCGTAGGCGTCGGCTTTGACGACGGCGCAGATTTTGACATGGGGGGCGATGGAGCGGCGGAGGAGAGCGATGTTATGGAGGAGCGCGGCGCGGGAGATGAGACATCGCGGCTCGCCGAGGGAATGTTTCGCGTCCATGCGAAGGTCTGCCTGCTGAAAGGGAACGCCGGATCCGTCCGGGGTTGTGACTGGGAATATAGCATGGGGTGGATGTGAAACAAAGGTGTGGGGAATGAGCGGGGTCCCGGGGGGATGCGGTTTAAGCGTCAGGGGAGAAGATAAAGGCGCGGTCGGAAACGCTCCGCAAGCGAAGCGGCTAAACGGTTGGGCGCCCGAATGGATGGTCGGCGCGTATTGCGGCTGTTTCTTCCGCGCTGCTTGCGCACCCTCCCCAGCGCCTGAAAGAGGATAACTTGACCCGACCATGGGTCATTTTGCGCTGGGAAGGGTGGATTGACGCGTTGAGGGTTGGCGTCATTTCGGTTCGATCTTTTCGACGTTCCGAGGAATGTTCATGTCAACGAATACACAGGGTTCTGGGGAGCCCGATGATTATGACCTTGCGCCTGAATTGCCGAGGGTGGTTTCCGCGCCCGGTGGAGACCCTCCGAAGGCGAAGCTGACGCTGACCTATCGGGGGGTATCGAAATCGGAATCGGTTCGGCAGGTTGATAGCGAGGCGCTGAAGAATTTGAATTGGCCGTTGGCGCTGCTTGGGATCGGGGAGGTGGTGGAGGTAGTGGGGGCGTATTTCATCGGGGGCAATTTCGCGGCGATGGCGGCGGGGGTTGGGATCAACCTGGTTCTGGATACGGTGGTGACGCTGGTGGCGGTGCTGATGGCGGCGAAGCTGCGGGCGATCGAGCTGGGGAAGTTTCGGTATGTGATATTGAAGCTGTCGGCGATTTGTATTTTCCCGGCGGCGATGCTGATGGTTTGCATGCCCGTGCTTCGGTTTATTCCGATATTGGGTGCGCTGGGCGGGCTTGTCGGGGAGTTTGTGCTTTATTTCGCGTTACTGGGGGTGTTCTTTGATCTGGATGAATTGGATACGTGGTTTTGCGTGGCGGTGATTTTTCTGGTGAACCTGGGGGTTTACTTTTTGTCGGCGTTTTTGTTGGGTGGGAGGTGAAGCTGGAGAGCGAATCGCGACGGCCGGTTCGGCGCCGTGCGGTTAGGCGTCGGCTTGGACGACGGCGAGGATGCGCGCAAAGGGGCCATGGGAAGGCTTGATGTGAATCGCGGGCTGGGCATCGGAAGATGGGTTTAAAATCTCGGGAAGGGAAGAGGGAAGAGTATTTTCGATTGCGGGTTTCGTGACGGCTGGAGTCGTCGGTTTCTCGTATATGGAAGGTGCTCGCCGCGTTCGCGGAGTGTTGGCTAGCCTGGTTACGGTCGAGCGGGCCCTTTCGAGGCGAACGGAATAGTCGATGCGGCTGGCGTGAGGTGCCGACGGCGGGAGGCGAGGTTTAGGATGAACTGGGCGGCGCGGAAGCGCATTTCGGGGTCGGGGTGATCGAGGAACTCGGACATGACATTGAGGGCGAGGTCGAAGGTGTTTCGATTGGGTGGTCCCGATAATCGGGAGTGGTTGGGGGTGGAATCGGGAATGGATTCCCGATTTTTCCCGATTTCGGGAATCGGGAAGGTCGTTTTTTGGGGCGTGGCGAGGGGCAATTCCCGAAAACTCCCGAAATTCCCGGGGAATTGAAGATTTTTTGGGGATTGGTAGGTCATGGGGTCGTCCTGGGCTAAATTGGAGAGGGCTCA
>JBEKPV010000252.1:0-3534 GCA_049520395.1 Tepidisphaeraceae bacterium | reverse complement strand
ATTTTCAGGAGAGTGGATTTTCCGGCGCCGTTGCGGCCGATGATTCCGACGGATTCGCCGCGGCGAACGGAGAAGGAGACGTCCTTCAGGGCCCATAGATCCGTGGGGGGAATGGGTCCGGAGCGGCCGGAGGTGGCGGCGTGCCGGACTTTGCGGAGGACGTGCTTGGCGCTGTTGACCATGGCTTCGCGGAGGTTGCCGTAGCCGCGGCGCGATTCGCCGAGGCGGAAGCGCTTGGAGAGATTCTCGATTTGGATCGCGTTTGGATTCATAGTGAAACGGGGTTCGGTTTTTTCACGAGTCGAGTAAAGGAACGAAGAATCGACCACAATTTGGGGCCGCAGCGCATTTTGAGTTCGAGGCGGCGATAGGCGCTGGTTCGGGCGATGGCGGGGTTGATCTCGAGCGCGATCTTCAGACCGCGACGGCATTCGGCGGAATCGTTGTTTTCGAAGGCTTCGTTGGCGAGGTAAAACGCCTCGCGGCCGAGGGCGACGACCATTTCGGAACGTAGTTGATCGGCGTCTTGGATTTTGGCGGCATAGGAGCGAAGGAGCGCGTCGATGGCGGTGCGGCGCTCGGTTAGATCGCCGAGACGGACGTATTTGGTGGACATGTTCTGGCCGTGCAGGCGGTAGTAGGCCTGATGCGCGGATAATTCGGCGATGTCGGAGTGGACGGAGAAGCGCATCCACATTTCCATGTCGCCGGTGTGGTGCAGCTCGCGGCGATACCCACCGAGTTCTTTTTGCAGATGCGTTCGGACGATTACGGTGGGGGTCTGGACGAGATTGAGACCGCCGGTGCAGGCGGTTTTGAGGAATTGGTAGCCTTCGACGATTTTATATTCGGGGCTGTGGCTGATGGTCTGGGCGTTTTTATCCGGGTCTTCGCAGACGATGGCCTGGCCGTGAACGAGTCCGACGTTGGGATGCTGGGTGAAAATTTTGGTTGCCCGGGCGAGTGCGCCGGGAATGAGGCGATCGTCGGCGGAGAGGAGGAGGAGGTAATCGGAATCGGCCCAGGCGATTCCTTCGTTGAAGGTGGCGATGTGGCCGTGATTGACGATGTGCCGGCGGAATTCGACGCGGCGATCGGTGCGCTGGAGTTGCTCGCCGATCTCGGCGGTGTTGTCCGGGGAGCAGTCGTCGAGAATGAGGACGCGGACGTCGACATCGTGCTGGGTGAGGGCGCTTTGGACGCAGTCTTTGAGGAAGTGGGCGTATTTGTAGCAGGGGACGATGACGTCGACGGTCGGCAATTTGGGACCGGAGGCGGCGATGTTTCGCATGAGGGGTCGGGCGGGATTTCCGTGGACGGTTTGGGAGGCGGCGACGTCGTCGATGACGACCGCGCCCATGCCGATCATGGCCTCGTCGCCGATGGTGGCGCGCTGGCGGATGGCGGTGCGGGCGCCGATGTAGCATGATTTTCCGACGGTGACGTATGGACTAAGGCAGGCTCCGGGGGCGATTACGGTCCAAGCGCCGACGTGGGCGTCGTGGCCGACCACGCAGAGGGGGGAGAGGGCGACATGATCTTCGATGATGGCGGTGGCGCTGATAGAGACGCCGGGGCCGACGTATACGCCGCGGCCGAGGGTGGCGAGGCGCGACGCGGAGGCGCGGGGGTGGACGAGGGTGGCGAAATCTTCGCGGGAAAGAGAGGTTCGGGCGACGAGGTTTTGGCGGTCGCGGAAACTGCGGTCGGAGCCGATGGCGAGGATGAATTTGCAATCGGGGAAGTTGGCGGCGTCTTCGAGGCCGCCGAGGATTTCGTAGCCGAGGAAGCGTGAGCCGCGTGGGCGGGCGTCGTCGAGGAAGCCGGCGAGTTCCCAGGCGGGGGAGACGGCGTTGGAGGCTTCGACAATTTGGAGGATGTCGTAAGCCGCCCCACCGGTGCCGAGAATGATCAGTCGCTGGGTCATGCGCCTCTGGATAAATCGCGAATTTGTTCGATGACGTATGTCTGCTCGTCGTCCGTAAGCTGATGGTAGATCGGCAGAAGGATGACCGAATCGCGGGCCGCTTCGCTGTGGGGTAAATTCCACTGGCCGGCGGAATAGGGGGCTTCCTGGTGCGAGTTCATGATGCCGCGCCGGGTGCTGATGCCGCGATCGAGAAGTCCCTGCATGAGGGCGTCACGCGAGATCGGGAAGGGATCGCGGACGCGGACGGCGTAGGACTGAAAATTGGAGCGGGCGTCTGGGTTGTGGGCGGGGGGAGTTAGTCCCGGAATTTCGGCCAGCGCCGCGGAATAGCTTTCGGCGATCGCCCGGCGGCGGAGGAGAAGCTCGGGAAGGCGGCCCAGCTGGACCCGCCCCACCGCTGCCTGGATGTCGGTCATGCGATAGTTGAACCCCAGTTCGGGATATTGTTCGAAGACGATTTTAGAGGCGGAATGGCGGACGGTATCGGGGACGCTCATGGCGTGCTGCCGAAGAGTGCGGGCGCGATCGGCGAGGGCGGGGTCGGAGGTGGTGATCATTCCGCCGTCGCCGGTGGTGATGACTTTGCGCGGGTGAAAGCTGAAGCAGGCCATGAGTCCATGGGGGCGACCGATGTGGTGCCAGTAGCCGGCCTCGCGGATTTCGCTGCCGATGGCGCAGGCGGCGTCTTCGACGACGGGGAGGCCGTGCTTTTTGGCGACTTCCAGAATGGCGCCCAGATCGCAGGGCATGCCGATCTGGTGGACGGGCATGATTGCCTTGGTTTTCGGGGTGATGGCGGATTCGATCAGGCGTGGGTCCATGTTGTACGTGGCTGGATCGATATCCACGAAAATCGGCGTCGCGCCGCAATAGCGGATGGCGTTGGCGGTGGCGATGAAGGAATGACTGACGGTGATGACCTCGTCGCCGGGACCAACGCCGAGCAGATGCAGCGCCAGATGCAGAGCGGTTGTGCAATTGGAAAGCGCGACGGCGTGTTTGGCTCCGACGTAGGCGGCGAATTCTTCCTCGAAGGCTTTGACCTGCGGGCCTTGGGTGACCCAGCCGGACAAAATCGCCAGGCGCGCGGCGGCGGCTTCCTCTTCGCCGAGGAGGGGCTTGGCGACGGCGATGTTGGGACGGGAGAGCGTCTTCACGCCAAGACCTCCTGGCGGGCGAGGGTGCGCTTTCTCCAATCGAGCAATTGGCGCAAACCCTGTTCGAGGGTGACCTGGGCGGTGAAGCCGAGGGCGGCTTGGGCGTTCTTGGTTTCGGCGAGTCGGCGCGGGACGGGATTCACCTTTCTGGGGGGGTGAAATTCCGGGGTCAGATGGTGGACGCCGGTTACGCGCTGCATGGCTTGCCAAAGCTGGAGAAGGGAGGTTTCGGTTCCGCTGGCGACGTTGTAGACGTCGTCGACGCGATCGGAATTCATGGCGAGGATGTTGGCGCGGGCGATATCGGCGACGTTGATGAAATCCATGGAGGCGGAGCCGTCGCCGTGAATTTGGGGGCGGCGGCCGGCTTCGATGGCGTCGAGCCAGCGGATGAAAACCTCGGTGTAGGCGCCGGTGACGTCCATGCGGGCGCCGTAGGCATTGAAA
>JBEKPV010000251.1:0-3549 GCA_049520395.1 Tepidisphaeraceae bacterium | reverse complement strand
CACCCGAACCCGTCGGCAGGGACGCCCTCCACGTCGACGGCCTCCACCTCGATCGCGGCGGCCCCGACACCTACCACGTCGCCAACCAATACCCCCCCATTTCCGTCGGCATCGCGGTCGGCGGAAATGCGGGGGTATTGGATGGCGACGTCGTCGATGTCGAGGCCGCCGCGATCGAGATGGATGCCGTCGACGTGGAGGGCGTCCATGCCGACGAGTTCGGATGGGCCGTCGCGGAAAGAGACGTTTTGAATGGCCAGAGAGCCTGCGACGCGGCCGGATTGGCGGGCGACATCGGTTGCGGCGTCTAAAGTGAAGGTGCCGTTCTGAATGGTGGGTTCAAAGCCGACGGTTCTGGTGAATGGGGCGAGCTGGGCTAAGTGTAAGTTGGCTCCGCGCACGGCGAGATCGGCATGGAATTGATCGCGCTGTGAGTGGGTGGATCCGGTGGCGGTAAGCTCGCCGCCGTCTCCGATTGGGGCGGGCCATTTCAGCCAGCCGAGGATTTTTCCATCCTTGGCCGGTTGATCGGTGTCGAGATCGAACTGGAAATCCTTTATGTCGATTCCGGCATCGGTGAGCGTGATGTCGGATGCGGGCTGGGCGAATTCGTCGTGAAATTCAATTCTGGGTTCATGCCAAAGGAATCGGCCGATGTCGATTCGGGGGGGGCTGAGGGCGAGGAGAGGGGATGCGCCTGACGGGGCGGACGAGGCCGCTGGGGGCGTTGAGTAAGCGGGGGGAGTGTAGCGGAAATTGGCGACGGTGACGCGGCCGGAGGAGTCGCGGTCGATGTGCAGATAAGGTCCGGAGAGCTCGACGGATTCGATTTTGACGCGACCGGTTTTGGATTCGATACCCACGCCGCGGATGGCGACGCTTTTCATGCTGAGGAGGTTGGTTCCTTCGCCGATGTTGACGGGTCCGCAGGCGGCGTCGAGGACGGGATCGCCTTGATCGTCGCGGCGCAGGTCGGCGGAGAAATCGGCCGCGAGTTTCCCGTCGGTCCAGAGAGATTCAATTCCGCCGGCGGTGAGATAGGGTTTGAGTCCGTCGGGCCGAATCCCGTCGGCGCGGACCTTGACGATTAGATTTTTAGCGGCCGCGTCGGCCTGGCCGGAGAAATTGATGGTTTGGAGAATGCCGGGGATGGCGATGGAGCCGGTGATGGGCGCGATCGACTGGGAGGGGTCGAATTTTAGGCCGAGGGTGGGGATTGTGAGGTGTAGTTCGTTGACGGGATAGACGGCCGTGTCACGGAAACCCAGATCGATGTCGGTGAGAGAAAGGTCTCGCAGATCGAAGCCAAAAGGAAGAGACGAGGCGCTGGTTGATGGAGCGGCGACGGAGGGCGCGGTTGGCTGAGTTGCCGGGGCGGATTGTGTGGGCGGGCAGAGGGTGAAGCCGCCGAATTGAGCGCCCAGATCGACGTCGCGCGTGACGTGGAGGCGGACGGCATCGAGGGCGAGGGTGTTGAGGAGAATGTGCTGGGGATCGACGGCGTCGGCGGAGAAGGAGAAGTCGCCGACGGATATGGCGGGCTGCTCATCGGACCAGAGGCCAATATTTTGGACGGAAACGGCGAGGCTCATTCCGACATCGGGGGAGACGGCGGGGTGAACATCCAGTGTGGCGTAGAGGGAGGCGGTTAGATTGGAACCGACGGCGCGGATGCCGAGGGGGGTTAGGTAGCCGGCGAGAGTTTTGGGGTGCAGGCCGCGCATGGTGACGGTGGCGTATGCGGTTAGGTTTTGCCCATTGGCGCGGCTTTGGCCGACGATGCGGAGCAGATCGAGGGCGGGGTCGCTCCAGGTGTCGATTTCGAAATTGGTGGGCACGCCGCGGATGCCGAAATCGCTGACGCGAACATCGGTGGCGACGGTGGCGTCGAAGGTTGGCTGGACCCTTTCATCCAAAATGCGCGTGCGGACATGCTGAAGGCGGAAGGCTTCGACAGTCAGGGATGGGTTGAAATAGAGTGAGAGCGGTCCGGTTGGGATCGTGGAGGGGGTCGGGGCCGGGGTCGAGGAGACGAGATGTTCGAGGAGGGGAATGTGTCCGTCGGCGGTGCGCTCGAGAACGATTTCGCAGCCGTCGACTTCGGCGCGTCGGACCCAGAGGCGGCCTTCGAGGAGGGCAAGGGTGGAAATATTTCCGCGCAGATAATCGGCGGAGAAGACGGGTTCGCCGCCGGTGGAGGGGGTTATGCGCAGGCCCCACAAGCCGACGTCGCCGCCGAGGAGGGTTAGTTCCTGGCGGTCATAGGTGGCGCTGAATCCGTAGGCTTCGGCGACCTTGGCGAGCACGGGGTAGAGCGCGAAAAATAAAATGATTCGAAAGGCGACGGCAATGCCGAGAAGGATGTAAATCCATTTGCGAATGCGGCGGCCCCAGAGTTCGCGCTGGGATTTGGAGGGGATTTTGGATTTCCAATCGCTCACTGCGCGGCGCCTCCGGGTTGAAGCAAAGCGTCATAGGCTTTTTCAAGAGCAGCTTCCCGGTCCTGGTGGGAGGCGAGGGGATCGTAGCCGGCGGGAGCGGCATTGTTGTCCGCGAGCCAATCGAAGGCCCGGGCGCGGGAGGCGGGGGAGTTATCTTCAAGATAATTGAAATTTTCGGCGACGAGTCGGATTTGTAAATCCTTGGAATCGTGCGATTCGGCGACGATGTCGTCGAGTGTGCCGGGGTTCATGGCGGGTTCGCCGACATTTCGTTGCAGAACGGAGAGGTATTCCGGGGGGAGTTTGCCGTCGGTTTGCATTTTGTCCAGAAGGAGAAGCGCCGTGCGATCCAATGCCCACTGGGCGGCGGGGATGTC
This sequence comes from Tepidisphaeraceae bacterium, assembly GCA_049520395.1. Lineage (GTDB taxonomy): Bacteria > Planctomycetota > Phycisphaerae > Tepidisphaerales > Tepidisphaeraceae > UBA1161. The sequence goes on along the minus strand of JBEKPV010000251.1, from coordinate 731 downwards.
GCCCGTAGAAGCGGCCTGGGAGAGCTGCGGCTGAAGCTGGCGGGCGAGTGTGCTTAAAGTCTGGTCGTCGGCGACGAGGGCCAGATCCTCGCAGACGGTTGAACCGGCGCGGACGGACAAAAAGGTGAGACAGGCGCGGCGGCGCGCGGGATCGGAGAGGCCTTCAATCGCAACCTGCATCGCGGACCAAAAGGTCAGATCGGAAAAAGAGGCCTGAGCGGTTGCGGAGGCAAATCGTGCGGAATCGGCGAGATTGGCGGCGGCTTTGACCAGGGCGTCGGCTAAATGCGGATCGTCGGCGTGGGCGTTGGAGGCGGAGAAGAGAACGAGCAATCCCTGCAGGCGGGGATCGGAGAATGGGTAGGGAATCAGCAGGACGCCGCTGGTGGATTTGTGGATAGAGATGGGGGGGAGGATTGCCAATTCGCCGGCGGATTTGAGCTGGGTGGTAGGGGTGGTGTCTGCCTGATCGGACGGGTCTTCATTGGAAGTGGTGTCTTCGAGGAGTCCGGAGGCGGATACGGCGGGTTCGAGCTGGCCGGGGGAAAGATAATGCAGGAGCACGCGCACGCCGGAAGTATTGTCGAGTTGGGGCGCGGATTGGGAGCTCGCGACGGCGAGTACGGCGGTGGCGTCGGGGGTGAGGGCGAGGGTGACTTGGCCGACCTCCACGTTTTGGCCGAAGGCGCCGGATGCTAATTCGTCGCTGATCCGATCGGCGACGGGGGAGA
>JBEKPV010000250.1:0-3584 GCA_049520395.1 Tepidisphaeraceae bacterium | reverse complement strand
ACGGGGGATCTTCCGAGGGGCTCATCCAGCTTTCCGGGGACGGTCAATACATCACGCTCACCGGATACAGCGGCGTCCCCGCCGACGCCGGCAACTATAGCCAATCGACCACCGAACTGGCGCAATCCACCGACACCGCCGTCCCGCGCGTCGTCGCTCTGATCGGGCAAAACGAATCGATCAATTCAAGCACCGAGATGAACGACGTCTACAACACGAATAATCCGCGCTCCGCCTATTCCGCCAACGGAACGACGTTCTACGTCTCCGGCCAAGGCGACGGCAACACCACCGATCAAGGCGTCTATTACGGCCCCATCGGGCTCAATACCGTTTCCACTTCCAACACTCCAACCAGCATCTATAACGCCCACGACACGCGATATGTCACGGCTTACAACGGCAATCTGTACCAATCAATGGACACGTCTTCAGGCAGCCACACAGGCGTTTACCAGTACAGCGGCACCCCGACCGGTGCGCAGACTCCCACTTTAATCACCGCGGCCAACAACGGCCTTTCCGGAACCAGCGAATTGTTTTACAGCCCCGACGGCTTTTATTTCGCCAACTCCACCACGCTCTACGTCGCCGATACCGGCGAGCCCAAGGCCGGTCCCTCCAGCGGTAAACAGACCGACGGCGGCATCCAGAAATGGACCTTCGCCAACTCCAAGTGGACCCTCCAATATACGCTTCTCCCCTCCACGGCTTCCGAATCCGACATTTGGGTTCCCAGCGGTAATCCCAACGGCGCAACGACCGGGCAGACCGGGTTCGCCGGCATTACCGGACAAGTCGTCGGCGGGCAGGTCGATCTCTACGCGGTTTCCTACGCCTTCGGCAACGACGAACCAAACGGACTCTTTGCAATCGACGATACCCTCAGTTCAACCACCGGAACCGGAGAAACCTTCACCGAACTGGAGACCGCCGGCGGCGATGGCGGCGTAAACTTCAAAGGCGTCTCCTTCGCCCCCCAAGCCGTCCCCGAACCCGCCAGTTTCGCCGTTCTAAGCCTCGGCGGCGCCCTGCTCCTCGCTCGACGCAAAGACAAAAAGCCCCGCTAGATTTTTCGACAAACCCCGCAAAACCGCCTCCGCGGTGCGCGCCAAATCCGCAGCCGCCGATCCCATTTATCATTGCCGACGCTTCATCTATCATTTGCGCATGCTCTCCGTCCTGGTTCTATTCCGCAACGCGCCGGCAATGGCCCGGCAGTGCCTGCTCGGACTCTTCCAAACCTTCCAGAGGTTCCAGGCCGATGGCGATGTGGAATTCATTTTCATCGACGATTGCTCCGCGATCGAACATGGCGTCATCCCCATGCTGCAGCAATTTCGATCCGGAACCCGCTCGCCCGTGCAGATCATCCGCTTCAAGGAACACCGGCATTACGCCTTCGGCCTGGCCTGCGGGTTCTCGCTGGCGCAGGGAAGCAAAATCCTTTTCGTCAGCCACGACATGATGCTGACGGCGCCGGCCGCCAGGATGCTCCTCCAGATCGCGGCAACCGACGAGTCGCTGGGAGTGGTCCGCCCCACTTCCCGCTCCATGGACGGTTTCAAACAACTCACCTGCGATTCGCCCCTCCCCTTGAGAAGTTACGAAGATATCCTGAATTTCTCCGAGTACGTTTCGCAATACTACGGCACCCATTTCGTGGAGGACCCGTTCCTCATCGGCGACGCCATGCTGGTGCGCCGATCGGTGATTGACAAAATCGGCATCCCCGATCCCAATTACGTCGGTTTTTACGGCGATCTCGACTACGGCCTGCGAATCCAGCGCGCCGGATTCAAACTCGCCACCGCCCGGGGAGCCTGGGTCCACCATGAAGGCTCCGGCGGCATCAAGGAAATCGCCAAGGGAGTCCCCGATAAACTCCAGGTGCTTGACCGGCAATACCAGGCCGTCGCCCACACGGCGTACCTGCAGTTCTGCCAAAAGTGGGACCCCGCGATGTCCGACCCGTATTTACCCGTGGCATCCATCGATTTCGCCCGCCTTCGCGGCATCACGCCCGCCAACCCGTGCGATTATCAGCCCCCGATCCAAATCAATCCCGCCGAGTGCGAGCGCTTCTAAACCAGCGATTATTAGGGGTCGATAGTAGTAATGTACACGTTTAACTACAACGTGGGGGTCCTTTCATGGTTGTCACTTTAGTTCCCCTGATCCTGGTCAACCTGGCGATTTCCATTTGGAACTCCTATGCCACCGGAAAGGCCTGGGTCGAGGCCAAGTATGCCGGCGGCTGGCCTCGATTTATGACCTGGATGGGCGCCGTCATGGCCGCCAGCGGCATGACCTGGTGTATCCTGACCCCGCTGATTCTCTTGGCCGTCAACGCCGGAAAGCTGACTCCGGATTGGGGCCAGGTCGGAATGGACTTGGGCTTCGTCCTGCTCACCCCGGGGATTCTCTTCTCCGGCCTAATGATCACGATCAACAGTTGGGCCCGAGCCTATCGCACGCGCAAGATTTTGGATTTAGGCCTCGCCGGCTACAACAGCTTCGCCCAGGTCTACAACACCTATCACGCCATCCGGGGATTCGGCCCCGCCTTCCGAAGGGTCACCAAAGCATTCCTAGGCGGCAAGGGAAGAAAGAGCGGCGCAACGATGGTGATCCTCCTGGCCATTGTGGCCTTAGGCGCCGGCATCATCATCACCGCCGCGATCATCCAGCACGTTGCCGCCAGCACCCCCCTACCCACCTACGACGAAGCCCGCAAGCAGCTGCAGCCCGCGTAAGCGAATCCAATGGAATCGCCCCTTCACAAAGGGCCCTCCCTAGCCCTTTGAATTATCGTTAACCTTCAAAGTTAACGACCCCAATTCGCGCCAGTTAGGCCTGAAGAGCATCCCACGTTTGCGAGTACCTACCATGGTGCGTACATGTAAATACATCCGCCCAAAATCTCCGTGGGCTGCCGATGCCGGAATGGCTCGTAAAATCTTTGCTCCCTTGGATGAAGGTTGGATCCTTGCAGCGCAACCACGCTGATGGCCCAGTACGGCTTTTGCCCAGTGGGTCGCCTTTGGTCTGTGGGTGCAAAACTCTCGGGCAGTCGCGCGTATTGAAGGCCGTAATAACGCGGGTCGCCCGAACCCCAGTAGTAGAGCATCAACTGATAATCGGTGTGCCCATGCTGCCATCGGGCCAGAGCGGGCAGTTCCTGACCCCAATCCAGATTGCTATCGCCCAATAGTCTGGCTCCCCCGCGCGATCCGCCCGCGGCCACATTGAAAAACGGTATGTAATCAGGAAATGCAGCGAAAGTTTCCACTGCAAGGCCAATCAGCAAAATGGCAAGCATCGGGCGAACGATTTTGCCAAACCTATCGACGGCGCGTCCGGCGGTGATTCCCAGAAAGATGTAGAGAAATGGATAAACTGGCAGAATATGCCGAACGCCAATGTCCATGCCGGAATGCATCGCGGCGAGCAAGTAAAGCACCGGAGTAATGGCAAGCGCGCAAACCCCCCACCAATCGCCAGGCAGTTTCAAAAAACAACTGACGAAGACGCCAAGGGCTAACGCGATCAAAGTAGCCAGGGGGGATTAGAATGCAATGACC
>JBEKPV010000249.1:0-3663 GCA_049520395.1 Tepidisphaeraceae bacterium | reverse complement strand
GAGACCTGCCCGCAAGCCGTCGGCTGCTGTTGCGAATAACCCACTCGGAATCTATGAACCGGGGATTCTCGTCTTATCCCGACTGGAAGGCCCCGGGCGACGATTCGGCGATGCTCATTTGGCCGGAGCCGAAACGGCTGGTCGAGCAGAGCCTGGATAATCAAAAAAAACTGGCGTCGGAAACGATCGTGCGGCCGGGGCGAGTGCCGCTGAGCGAATTGCGGCAGCGGATGCGGCAGTGGCTGCATATTCCGCTCGATCGGCCGATGATCGTCACGGCTCATCAGACGGAGCTTTACCACGCGGGGGTTTGGTCGAAATTGGCCTTGGCGGAGGCGGCGGGGAAAAAGATCGGGGCGGAGTCACTGATGATTGGCGTCGACAGCGACGCGCCGAAGCATTTGCAGTTGCGCTGGCCGCGATCGTCGCTGGCGATAACCGATGATCCGAATTTGGCCGGCGCCGCGTGGAGCGGTCTGCTGGCGGCGCCGACTCCGAGCCATTTGCGGGAATTGACGACGAAGCTCGATGAGGCGGCGGCGCAATGGCCGTTTAGACCGATGGCGGGGGAATTTCTGGCGGACCTGAGCCGGCGATCGCTTGATCCGCCGGGGCTGTCGGTTGAGATCACCGAGGCGATGCAGTCATTGGATCGGGACCTGGGATTGGGGCATGAATCGCTGATTGCTTCGCCGATTTATGGGAGCCTGCCGTATCTGGCGATGGCGCATCATCTGCTGAGCCGGGGGGCGGAGTTCGCGGAGATTTACAATCGGGCGCTGGCGGATTACCGGGCGGCGCATCGGATTCGCACCAAGGCGCGGCCGATGCCGGATTTGCAGATCCTTTCCAATAGCGTGGAAGTGCCGTTTTGGGTGGACGATTTGAAAAACGGGAGTCGGGCGCGGGCGCGTGTGGAGCGCGACGCTGCGGGATGGAAATTCACGGCCGGTGGGGAGCCGCTGCGGCTGGATGCGACCGCCGACGGATGGACGGCGGCGGAGCAATTGCAGAAATATCTGCAAATTCACGGCGTGCGCCTTTCGCCGCGGGCGCTGACACTGACGCTGGTCGTGCGGCTTTTGATCGCCGATCAGTTTATTCACGGCATCGGCGGCGGGCGATACGATCAGGTGACGGATCAGGTGATCCGGACATTTTTCGGCATGGAGCCGCCGGCGTTCGCGGTGACGACGGCGACGCTTTATTTTCCGACGGCGGTGGGGCGGCCGCGGCCGTGTTTGCCGTGCCTGGCTCATGAGGGGCATCAGCTTCGCCATCGCGTTTTGGGGGTGCGGAAGATGGAGCTGGTCAACCAGATCGAAACGTCGCCGCGAAAATCGCCGCAGCGGCTGCGGACGTTTTTGGAAATGCACGGGCAATTGGCGGACGCGGCGCGGAAGCATGGGGATATTCAGGATTGGCAAAGCCGCGTGGAGGAGGCCAATCGGCGGAATCTGGAGGATTCGGCGCTGTTCGATCGGGAATTTTTTTATGCGATTCAGCCTCGGGAGCGGCTGGTGAAGATCATTGATCAATATGGGAAAGCATTCGCCTAAATGCGGGCACCGGTGTCATTTGAAGCTTCGCCTTTGAATCCACAACTTCGCGTTCTTCGTGCCTTCGCGGTAAAAATCAAATTCGCTTCACCGCTAAGGCGCGAAGGACGCGAAGCCAATTCTAAAAGCGCGGGTGATTTGTTCGGGGCGCGGTTGTCCTCTAAGATGGACGTGTTGTTCGCGGAGAAGCATGCAGATTCGGAATTTCTCGATTATTGCCCATATCGATCATGGGAAGAGCACGTTGTCGGATCGGCTACTGATGCGCGCGGGGGCAATCACGGAGCGGGAATTCAAGAATCAGATTCTGGATGACATGGATTTGGAGCGGGAGCGGGGGATCACCATCAAGGCGTCGGCGGTCACGGTGTTTCATGAACTGGATGGGGAGAAGTTCATGCTGAATTTCATCGATACGCCGGGGCATGTGGATTTTCATTACGAAGTGCAGAAGGCGCTTCAGGCGTGCGAAGGGGCGATTTTGGTGGTGGATGCGACGCAGGGAGTGCAGGCGCAGACGGTGGCCAACGCTTACGCGGCGCTGGAGGCGGGGCTGGAGATTATTCCGGTTATCAACAAGATCGATTTGCCCAGTGCGCGGCCGGTGGAAGTGGCGGAGGAGATCGAGCAGGTTTTGGGATTCTCGGCCGAGGATACGATGCTGGTTTCCGCCAAGACGGGGCAGGGGATCGATGAGCTATTGGATATGCTGTGCCGGAAGTTGCCGCCGCCGCGGGGGAATCCGGATGCGCCGGTGCGGGCGCTGATTTTCGACAGCATTTATGATGATTACCGGGGGGTGATCGTTTATGTGCGCGTGGTGGATGGGGAACTGATCAAGGGGCAGAAAATCCGGCTGATGGGGGTGGACAAGCAGCACCAGATTACCGATCTGGCCAAATTGCTGCCGCGGCCGACGCCGGTGGAGAAAATCGGGACGGGGGAGGTGGGATTTCTGGTGGCGGCGATCAAGGATCTGCACGATGTGCGCATCGGCGATACCGTTACCGACGCCACAGTCCCCGCGGCGGAGGCGCTGCCGGGGTATAAGCCGATTCAACAGATGGTTTACTGCGATTTTTATCCGGGGGGCAGCACGCAATACGACGAGCTGCGCGACGCGATGGACCGATTGCAGCTGAACGACAGCAGTTTTACGTTCGCGCCGGAATCGTCCGATGCGCTGGGGTTTGGATTTCGCTGCGGGTTTCTGGGGTTGCTCCACATGGAGATTATTCAAGAACGGCTGGAGCGGGAATTTCATATTGAAGTGATACAGACGGCGCCGACGGTCACGTATGAAGTGAAGATGACGGATGGGACGCTGGTGCGGATCGACGCGCCGAGTAAATTGCCGAATGCGACGAATGTCGAGGAGATTCGGGAGCCGTATATTTTGATGAATTTGATTCTGCCGGCGGACGGCGTCGGGGCGCTGATGAAATTGTGCGAGGATCGGCGCGGGATTTATAAAAAGACCGAATATATCGGGGCGGCCAGGGTGATCCTGGTTTATGAGATGCCGCTGGCGGAAGTGATTTACGATTTCTACGATCGGCTGAAGAGCGCGACGCGCGGATATGGAACGATGGATTACGATTTGATCGGGTTTCGCCATGGGGACCTGGTCAAGATGGATATCCTGGTCAATGGGGACCGCGTGGATGCGCTGAGCGTGATCGTGCATCGCGATCATGCCGAGCAGCGCGGGCGGAGGCTGCTGGTTCGACTCAAGGCGGAAATCGCGCGGCATCTGTTCGAGATCCCCCTGCAGGCGGCGATCGGAGGGAAAATCATCGCGCGCGAAACGATCAAATCGGTGGGGAAAAATGTCACGGCGAAATGCTACGGCGGGGATGTGACGCGCAAACGCAAACTGCTGGAAAAACAAAAAGAGGGAAAGAAACGGATGAAACGCGTGGGGAGCGTGGATATCCCGCAGGAGGCGTTCATGGCGATTTTGGAGAGCGGGGAGTAGGGACGAATGACGGTGTCGGTATCATTTGGGAGCTTCGTCCAATAAGCCCTAACTTCGCGTCCTTCGTTTCTTCGCGGTAAACTGAATTTGATTTAACCGCGAAGGCGCGAAGGACGCGAAGAAATG
>JBEKPV010000248.1:0-3670 GCA_049520395.1 Tepidisphaeraceae bacterium | reverse complement strand
GTCACGCTGGAAGGGCAGCGACATGCCAGTCGGGTGGGAGTGAGCCTGCTGACGAATCTGAAACTGCCCGACTTGATCGCCAAGAGCCCGGAGGAGTACGTACAGATCGCCGTCGGATTGGCAAAAGAAACCGAGACCCTCTCCGACATTCGCGGCTCGTTGCGACAATGGATGATGGATTCCCCCATCCTGAATGGCCGCCGCTTGGCCTGGAACATCGAATTTCAATTTCGTAATGCCTGGAAAGAATGGGCCGCCGTCCCCGCGTCGGTCGGAACGTAGGAGTAGACCGTCCGATGCGCATCGGCACCTATTACTATCCCGAACAATGGCCAAGAGAACAGTGGGAGCGCGATTTCGATCACATCGCCTCTCTGGGCCTGCGCATCGTCCACATGGCCGAGTTCGCCTGGTTCGATCTCGAACCCCACCCCGGCGATTTTCAATTCGATTGGCTCGACCAATGTCTCGAAATGTCCCGCCAGCGCAACCTCGAAGTCATTCTCTGCACGCCGACTGCCGCGCCTCCCATCTGGCTCAGTCACGAATTCCCCCGCACGCTGCCCATCCGTGCCAACGGCACTCCCGCCCGCTTCGGCGGACGCCGCCATTACAACCCCCTCTCCCCGGAATTCCAGCACGCCACCCGCCGCATCGTCACCGCCATGGCCTCCCATTTCGCCGACCACCCCTCCGTCATCGGCTGGCAAATCGACAACGAATACAGCCAATTCTTCGATCAATCCGAATTCACCCATCACGCCTTCCGCAAATGGCTCCGCGACAAATACGGCGACATCGCCACCCTCAACCGCGCCTGGGGCAACCAATTCTGGAACACCTACTACACCGATTTCGGCCAAATCCTCTTCCCCCCAACCCGCGACCCGCAATACGCCAATCCCCACCAGCACCTCGACGCCTCCAGGTTCTGGTCCTGGGCCTTCGCCCAATTCAACCGCATGCAGACCGAAATCCTGAAACCGAAAATCGGCTCCAGATTTCTGACCACGAATTTCATGCCCCTGCACCTCGATTGCGACCCCGGCGACATGGCCCCAGACCTATCCCTCATGTCCTGGGACAGCTACCCGGTAACCGGTTGGGAAAAAGGCGCCACCGACGAAACCTACAGAATCGCCGACCCCGCCGCGATCGGCCTCATGCACGACCAGATGGCCAGCTACAAAAATCGCTGGGCCATGCTTGAAATCCAGTTGGGCCAAACCAATTGGAGCGGCGTCCCCGCCCAACTCTATCCCGGCGCCGTCAGATTATGGCTCTGGACCGCCTTCGCCCATGGCGCTGAATTCGTCACCACCTATCGTTTCCGCCAGCCCCGATTCGGCATCGAATTATTTCACCAGGCCCTGGTCCTGCCCGACGGCATGACCCACTCCCCCGGCGGCGAACAATTCGCCCAGGTCATCGAGGAACTTCACCGTCTCGATCTAGCCCGCGTCCCCGACTGGAAAGACGAGCCCATCGACTCCAAGCGCACCGTCGGCCTGGTCTTCGATTTCGATCAGCTCTGGAATTACGAATCCATGCCCCAGGCCAAACGCTGGCATCAAGGCCGCTGGTGGCAGATGTGGTACGCCGCCCTCTCCCGCCTGGGCGTCCGCATTCGCGTTCTCCTTCCGGGCTCCGATTGGCACGCCGATCTCCCTCTGATAGTCGCCCCCGGATTGCAAATGGCCGACGAAACCCTCATCGGCAAAATGCACGCCTACGTCCAATCCGGCGGCAATCTCGTCCTCACCGCGCGCACCGCACTCATGGATCGCACCGGCCAATTATGGGAAGACCAAATCGCCGGCCCCATCATTCCCCTCATCGGCGCCGCCATTGAAACCTACGACGGCCTCCCCGAAGCAGTCACCGGCCACATTCAATTCCAAAAAAAGAAATACGCCTGGAACGTCTGGGGAGATCAACTCAAGCCCGAACCCAAAACCCAAGTGCTCGCCACTTACGCCGATCAATTTTACGCCGGCGCACCCGCAATCACCCGCCGCAAAACCGATCGCGGCTCCGTCCACTACTTCGGCGTCTACAGCGAACAACCCCTCATAGACGATTTCGTCCTTTCCCTGGCCAAATTCATCGGTAAAACTCGCCTGCTCCCCGCGCCGTTACCCGCGCGCGTTCAACTCCTCCGCCGCGGCCCATACCGCATAGCCCTGAATTACCAGGACCGCCCCGTAAAATCCCCCGCCCCGGCCAAAACCAAATTCCTCCTGGGCTCACCTCGCTTAGCCCCCGCGGACGTGGCAATCTGGGAAGAGCCACTCTAGCGCAATCCCAGTTCATCCAAAGCCGCTCCTGCTCCGGAGAGATGTTCAGGAACCATTTCCGGATAATTCCGCGACAGAATCACTCCAGGCGCGCCCCCCTCAAACGCCCCGATCACCGCCGCCTTCACTCCCTCCGCCGTACACTGCGAGCACCCGGCCGGAACCGGAACATCGATATCAATCCCCGGCCAAACCTGCACCGCCGTCCCGCGCACGTCATTGACGCACCGGCTCGTCTCCCGCTTCACGTAATCCGCCGACAACCCCGTCTTCATCACCCGATCAAACGGCGCCTCCCCCGAATAATTCAAAAACCGATACAAAACCTCCAGCGCCATCGGCTGAGGCAGATCCCCAAAAACATTCTCGCAAACGCTCTGCGTAAACGCATGAATTCGCTCCCCCGCGCAGTTGTTGTAAAGCACCGGCTTAATGAAATCAGAAAACGCCGTCATCCGCGCATAATCCATCTCCGCCCGATGAAACGGACTGAACGAAACGTTATGCCAGATATGCCATCCCACCGGAATCCCCGGCTTAATCGATTTCACAAGCTTGTAAATATTCTTCTGCAATTCCTCCCGGCTGCTCTCCCAAAGCATTTCCCAGGCCAAAAGCTCCGGATAACTCATCAGGATCTTAAAAAACGTGACGAAATACCCATCCTTCGGCCGCTTCGAAGCCCGCCCGGACCGGACATAATGCTCCAGCTTGTTAAACCCCTCCACGGCCCGATCAAAATCAATCCCCAATCCCGCCGCCTTCTGCTGGCAATATTGGCAAAAGCACGTCGCTTTCCCCGGATCCGACCCCGAACCATGCGCATAAGCTCCCAGCGCGTTAAAGAATCCCCCTTGGCGTTCCGAAGACCACATCACCCCGTCGATGTCGTAAGACCGCGTATAATCCTCGACCAATCCCAGCACGAAGCCCAGATAAGCCGGATTGTTGTAACACGGCCCCGAAGGATGCGCCAGAACTCGCCTCCCATGAAAGTCGATTTCATAAAGTGAATCCCATGCGCTCGAAGGCGCATGATCGTGATCCTCCAGAATCCACGCGAACGTTTTCATCCCATGCTTCTTCGCCGCCGGGATGGTCCGCGCCAGGATGTCCATATCTCCAAAATCCGGCGCCCGCATATCCGCGTAACTCAGCGAAGTATTTTTGTAATACTGCATATGCGGAATGGCGAAATTTCCCCCATGGAATCCCTCAGCCTTCATGGCCGCTGTCGTATGTGCATACGTGTAGATAAATGGAAATAGCGCATTGACGCCCCCGCGCCGGCTAATGTCGTCCAAAAACGGATCGAGATCAGCCGCCGCCAGCGGCGGGGGCCCCGTCTGAATCCCAATCGTCGGCGCCGCCCG
>JBEKPV010000247.1:0-4867 GCA_049520395.1 Tepidisphaeraceae bacterium | reverse complement strand
AGCCGAAAGATGAAAGAGGTTGTATCGCGGAGCGAGCCGCGGCGATCGCGAGGGGCGCGGCCTGGTTCTTTGCAGAGGCGCTGACCTTGACGCTGACAAGTGTTTTGCCCACGGCTGCGCTGACTACGCCGGAAGAGGAGGCGCTGCGCAACGAGGTGATGAGATAACCGACTTTGGGGGTGCCGAGTCCGGCGACGAGATCGTAATCTGCTGAGGCGGAATAGCGGCCGGTGGAGCCGCCGGTCACGTCGTGGAAGGCGCTGCCGTAGGTGGACGTTGTGTAGAGCGAATAGAGAGCGGGGAGGGTTTGCGTGGTGCCGTTGAGTGAGCCCAGGCCGCTGATGGCGCGGTCTTGATCGGCGATGGCGACGATGTCGGCCCACTGCGGAGCGGCGGCGCTGGTGCCGCCGGCTTGGAACCAACCCGCATAGCCATCGTAGGACTCGGTATCGTAAACGTAATAGCCGGTGCTGGGATTGGCGTCGTAGGAGACGTCGGGCGTGGTTTTTTTGCCGGAGGTCTGGACATTTTTTTGGTAGGAGGGTTCGGATTCGTAAGCGCTGAAACCGCCGGTGCTGTCGGACCAGCCGGATTCGGAGCCGTAGGCTCCTGACGATGAGGAGACGCTCAGCTTGGTTCCGCCGACGGCCAGGACGTTGTCGGAACTGGAGGGCCATTCGGGGCCGTAGTCGGAGCCTTCGTCACCGGAGGCGGCAATGAACGTGACGCCCTGGTGTCCGCTGGGAGTGGTGAAATAGGAGTCGTAGGCGGTTTCGCTGGAGAACTCCAAAGCGCCCCAGCTCATGGAAACGACGGAGACGCCGGCGGCGTCGCGAGCTTCGTTGACGGCGGCGAGCAGGTCGCCCATGTTGGCGGAATTTGCTTCGACGAGCAAAAGCTTCGCCCCCGGCGCCATGGCGTGGGCCCATTCGACGTCGAGGGAAATTTCGAGATCCCAGGTGGAGTTGGCGGCGGGAAGGGAGGAGCCGCCGCTTTCGTTGACGACCTTCAGGCTGGGCGGCGCGGCCAATCCCCAGGTGGAATCGAACGTCGCTAGATTTGAGGCGATGTTCGGATCGTTATAGGCGTCGACGATGGCGATCGTTTGCCCGCTGCCGTTGCCGGCGGCTCCGTTGGACAATTTGAGCCCGCGTCCGTCGCCGAAAGCATCACACGAGTTTCCAACGTTTCAACAATGGGTCTGCGACTCCGTTCACAAGACATCACGAAACCTCGCTTCGAAGAAATAAATTGAATGAAAGAACAACAAAGCTATTGGGAAAACTTTGTTAACTTGCCCGTTGAGGAGGGCGGATTCTAGCGGCGCGAGGTGAGGCCACAACCCCAAAAATAGGGTGAAATGAAAAAAGTTTTCGGAGACGAAAATCTCCGGCCGCGGGTCACATTCACTTGGGTTTGATTGAGAAGTGTGAGAAGAACCAGGTAATCAGCGCGATCAGTATTGGAATGGCGATGCTTATTGCGACAAGTCGATATTGCCTGATATTTCCCGAGATCGGCGATTTGGGCGCGACAAGGCGGCTGGCGCGGCCGGTGACCTCGACGGAATCGGGATCGTCCAAATCTTTTTTCATCGCCAGGGCGGTGGGATATCGCTCGTCCGGATTGCGAGCCATGGCGTGTAAAACAATTTCTTCGACCTGCGGGGAAATTTTATCGTTCTTGGCGCGCGGGGCGATGGGGTCGCCGGTGAGGCGTGCGTTCATGATCATAAACGGATTGGCGCCTTCGAACGGCGCGGAACCGGTGACCATTTCGTAGAGGATGGCGCCCAGACTGTAGATGTCGGTGCGCTGGTCGCCGCGGCGGCCTTTGACTTGCTCGGGCGCCATGTAATCCGGGGTGCCCATCGCGGGCGTGAATGCGCCGAAGGTCAGCCGCCGCGCGCTTTCCAGTTTGGCGATTCCGAAATCCATAATGCGGATGGAGCCGTCGCTGCAGATCATGATGTTGTCCGGCTTGAGGTCGCGATGGACGACGTCGTGCTCGTGCATGTAATGCAGCGCTTCGCAGATGCGACTGGCAATCCTCAGCGCGTCGGCCTGCGGCATCGGGCGGATCGTGTGCATCAAATGACCGAGCGTCTGACCGTCGAGGAATTCCATCACGATATACGGCCGGCTCTTATTGAGCGATTCGTCGTCGATGAATCGCAGGATATAGGGATGCTTCAGCACCTTGCCGATCGCCTGCTCGCGCTGGAAGCGCTGAAAAAAGCCGGGATCGGATTCGAATTGCATGTACGGAACTTTCAGGGCAACGACGGTGTCGTTGGTCTGGTCGGTGGCCTTGAAGATGGACGCCATGCCGGATCGGCTGATGATGTCGGTGATCTTGAATCGACCGTCGAGGACCTGACCGACTTCGAGTTCGCTTCCCATGATGGCGGGACTCTCTTTCTGAATGGTGGGCAGCCCACGGTAATAACTGAGCCGTTCGATGCCCTGAATTTTGGTCACCTGCACCGAGAGATTGTCTTCGGCGCCGCGGCGTTCGGCCATTTTGACCAGCACCTTGCATGCCTCTTGCGGCGATTGTTTGTTGACGACGTCGAGAATTTCTCCCTCGTTGAGCTGTGCCCAGACTCCGTCGCACATGAGGACGATCGCGTCGCCGCGACCGACGACAATGGTGTGCGTATCGACGCGGATCATCGGCTCCTGGCCGACCGAGCGTGTGAGGACCGAGCGCATGTCGCTGTTCATCGCCTCTTCGACGTTGATTAATCCGAGTTTTAATTGCACGCCGGCGTAGGAATGGTCGTTGGTGATTCGGCGGATGCGGCCTTGTTGAATGATGTACGCGCGGCAATCGCCGACGTGGCCGATGTTGACTTCGTTGTGGCGGAAGAGACAGGCGGTCATGGTGGTCGCCATGCGGCCTTTGGCGTTTTCGTGCAGGTTTTGGTCGTAAACGGCGATGTTGGCGGCGTTGAACATCTGGTTCAGCACCGCCACCGGAGGGGCCAGGGGTTTGGATTCGAGAAAGGTTTTGACGGCGGCATCGCAGGCGCTTCGGCTGGCGACCTCGCCGCGGTGTTGGCCGCCGACACCGTCGGCCAGGATCATGATGGCTCCGCGATTGCGCCATCCGGATTCATCGGTGGGCTGCCAGCAGGCAACGTAATCCTCGTTGTTCTCGCGTACGGGCCCCGGAATTGACAAGCTTGCGTAGGAAATCTGCATAAAAAGGCAAACGGCTCGATTGGAACCGCGCGGATTCTAGGGCCCCTGCCGGGCAAAACAAGGGCCAGGCAGAACGGGGTCGCGCGGGCTATTTCGACAGGTCAGGGAGGCGCGCCCATGTTTAAGGCTCAGTCAAATACCCTCCCGGTGTTTGCATATTTTTTAAGCAGGTTTTAGTCGCTGTATTGCTAAATGCAAAGCTAGCTACATTGTCTAATGCGGCCTTATCGGGCTTGATTTTCAAGTATTCGTGCCGAAAACCGATGCTGGCACATGATTTGTGATGGGCCGCTTGCGATAGGTCCAAGAAGTCGTCGGCTACGGGTCAACGTTGGACTTATTCGTAAGCGGCAGCCGCCAGACGGGTGTCTGGGCCGACGATGCAGTTTTCTTGGCGTTGCCGCGCCATAACCCATTAGGCCGGCCATCTTGGCCGTAGCCAGAAAAGGAGAGAGCCTGTGGCTGATGAAACTCCGGGAGCTAGTTCGGGACAAGGGACGATGAAGCCGACGCTCGGTTTGACCGGGCTGACGGCCAACGCGGCGGCGCTCATCGCGCCGGGCGCATTCTTGTGGCTGACGTTCGCGGAGCAATCGAGTTATGGTGCTCCATCCGCGGCCGTGGCCATGTGGCTGGGGATGGCCTCGTGTATGTGTTTGTGTTTGGCGACGGCGGTCTCTTATGGCCAGCTCGCCAAGCTCTACCCCGGGGCGGGGTCGTCCTACTTCTTCGCCGAACAGGCATTTCTCTCCAAGAAAAAAGCATTCCGATGGGCGCGAATTAATAAGTTCTGTGTCGGTTGGGCGAGCCACCTTTATTACTGGGTTTACCCCGGCGTGATGGTGGGCGTAACCTCTTTGTTCATCGGTTACATGGCGGGCGTGCTGTTCCCCAATACGTTTAACAGCACGATCGGCAGTCCGCCGCTGATGCTGACGTTCTGCGTTATCTTCTCCGTAGGAGTTTCCTATATCGCCTATAAGGGCGTGGTCGGTTCGACCGGCGTGGCGGTGAGCGTGAACGTCATCCAGATTGTCGCGCTGACCATCTTCTCCTGCATGGCCATCTCCCACCGCGTCCATGTGCACGAGGGAGATTTGGACTACAACCTCGTAAACGGATTGGCTTCGCCTTACGTTCAGGACAGCTATACGCCTGCCGGCGGTAGCTCCACGAGCAAGACCTACGCGGACGGAAGCCCGGTCTTCTGCTACTTCGTGGCCAATGCCGACGGCAGCGTCGTTCAGCCCAACGTCAACAGCCAGAACATCAAGGTTGACCCGGCTGGTAAGAGCTACGCGATCGATAACACGGACACTCCGGTACAAGTCACCACGGACAACAACGGCGTGCCCGTGGATTCGCACTGGAAATTGGACCCCACCTCTGGAAATCTGATCGTCACGGGCGGCGCGACGACGCAGCCGGCCAAATATGCTGTTGGAACCGTCGCCAAGCCGCAGTGGAATACCACCAGCTATGAAGGCGGCATGACGCAGGATCCCAAGAGCGGAATTTGGACGTTTAATTATCACGATTCGGCCACGTCGGTTATCGCACCGCACAAGTTCAGCTTCGTGATCGTGCAGATGGGCATGGCGATTCTCTGCTACTGCGGGTTTGAATCCTGCTCGGCTCTTGGCGCGGAAGCCAAGAATCCC
>JBEKPV010000246.1:0-3734 GCA_049520395.1 Tepidisphaeraceae bacterium | reverse complement strand
TGGAAGGAAATTCCCCAGTGCGTTTTGCGCGAAACGGATTTCGCCGATGGAAGGATGACGCAGCAGCTCGACGATCTGGCTTATCCGGCAGGTTTCGAGAAGAACCGGGCTTTGCTTGAATCGGCCGATTTGATCCTCGTCGATGCCGCCAAGGATGGTTTGCAGGAATGGCGATTCATCAGGAACTTCGCTCAATGTAGGTTTCTCAAAGCCCCGCTGATTATTTTTGACGACATCCGGGTCTGGAACATGCTGGCGGTTTGGCGGTCCATCGACCGGCCAAAGCTCGATCTCACCTCCTTCGGCCACTGGTCGGGAACGGGACTGGTTCACTGGATGTAAGCTCAAAATCCTTTCGACGCTGCCGCCGGAGGATAAACCAAACCCCTCTCAGATAATACGATATGTGATATAAGTTGCCGCCGATGACTTCCGGTCCCAACGAGTCTTTCAATCAGACGTATCCAACAAACTTCACCATGCGCCACGCGCAGCGAAGTCTCCTGATTTCGATGGAAGACGATCTGGCCAAGGCGACGCCGGAATTAATCGATCTGGCGATCCGCGGGGTCAGCGAAGCGCGGAACGTCGATTTGACGGACATCAGCGACCGCATTGTTTCGGGAATTCGCTTTCCCGACGTCTGGCCGGGGGAACATTACAAGCTGCTGGCCGGTTTTGTGAAGGTGATGCAGCCGAAGACCGTCATCGAAATCGGGACATTTACCGGATTGGGCACCTTATGTTTGCTGAAGTATCTTCCACAGGGCTCGCGGCTGGTGACGTTCGATCTAATCGCATGGAACCAAACGCCCGAACGCGTCCTGCGCGACTCCGATTTCGCCGGTGGGCGGCTGACCCAGCAATATGACGATCTGTCGTACCCGCCGGGATTCGAGAAGAACCGAGCCTTGCTCGAGGCAGCGGATTTGATTCTTGTGGATGCCGCAAAGGACGGGTTGCAGGAATGGCGATTCATTCAAAACTTCGCTCAATGCCGCTTTCGCAACGCGCCGCTGATTATTTTTGACGACAATCGAGTCTGGAACATGCTTCCGATCTGGCGATCCATCGACCGGCCGAAACTCGATCTCACCTCGTTCGGTCACTGGTCGGGAACAGGACTGGTTCTCTGGGGGTGACATTCCTTGTCTCTCGCTGCTGCGATTCCGTGCGTTGTCGATATGGGCAGGGGCGCTCTATAAACAGGGTTTCAAAGCAACGACCATGACCTGGACGCGGGAGCGCATCATCCGAGACCTTGCCCGTCTGCGTCGCGCGGGCAAGGACATCTCCTATAACGCCATGGCGCGCAAAGAACAGGCCCTTCTCTCGGCGGCGGCATATCACTTCCGGTCCTACCGCAGAGCCGTGGAGCAGGCGGGGATGGATTACGTGGACGTGCTGCGCCGGCCCTGGTGGACACGCAAAAAAATCATCGAGATGATCAAAAAAGCGCGGCGGAAAGGACAGGATCTGCACTGGTCCGCCGTCAGTCGCCGCGGCGATTTGCTGGGCCGGGCCGCTCTTGCCTCCTTGCAACAGCGCCTGTTTGGAAAATGGAGCCGGGCGCTAAAGGCGGCGGGATTGGACGCGCGCGACATCAGCCGATACCACCGCTGGGACCGAAAAGCCGTCCTCGCTGAACTCAGGACACGGGCCCGCAAGGGGGAGCCCATGAACAGCGGCAGGCTTCAGAAGCTTAATTCCCCCCTCCACGCGGCCGCCGTGCGATATTTCGGCAACTATGAAGCCGCCCTCATCGCCGCGAAGTTCAAGCCCGGAAAATTCCGCCAGCGCCGTAAATGGGATCGGGCCTCTGTCGTTCAGGAAATCCGCGCCGCCAAGCAAGGCGGCAAACGCCTCTCCGACAGCAGTGTGCGGCGGGAAAATCCGGCACTCTACGGAGCAGCCGTGCGCTGGTTTGGCAGTTTCCCCACGGCTCGAAAAAAGGCCGGAATCCAATTCAGGCGGTCAAAAATAAACTAAAAACCTCATCCCCCATAGCCCTGCGGATGTTTACTGAACCAATTCCACGCGGAGCGAATGATCGCCTCGGGGTCTTTGTGCTTGGCGTCCCAACCCAATAGTTGCCTCGCTCGCGAAGGATCGGCGTAAAGTGCGATCGCGTCGCCGGCGCGGCGCGGGCCAAACGTTACGGGGACTTTTTTCCCGGTCACCTTCTCCGCCGCGCCGATGATCTGCTTGACCGAAAAACCTTTGCCCGTTCCCAGATTGCAATAAATCGGCTGCCCTTCGCGCAGTCGCTCCATCGCCAAAATGTGGGCGTCGGCCAGATCGTCGACGTGAATGTAATCGCGGATATTCGTGCCGTCGGGCGTGGGATAATCCGTCCCAAAAACCGTCAGGCCCGGTTTGATTCCCAAAATGGCCAGCAAAATCACCGGGATCAAATGGGTTTCAGGGTCGTGGTCTTCCCCCAGCGAGCCGTCCATGGCGGCGCCGCTGGCGTTGAAATAGCGCAAGGCGGCGAATTTGAACTTTTTGTCCGCCACCGACTGATCCTGCAGGATTTGCTCAACCATCAGCTTGCTTCGGCCATAAGGCGAGACGGGGGATTTTTTTTCGTCTTCCGTGATCGGGATTTTTTCGGGATCGCCGTATGTGGCGCAGGTGCTGGAGAAGACGAACCTCTCGACCCCCGCTTCGCTCATGCCCTGCAAAACGCTGATCGTGGTCGCGACATTATTATGGTAGTAAAGCAGCGGCTTCTCGACGCTCTCCCCGACGTACGCGTAAGCCGCAAAGTGCATCACGGTGTCGATTTTGTATTCGCGTAAAGCGTTCAAGAGCGCGGATTTGTCGTTCAGATCGGCGATGACGGCCGGAACGCCCAGAAGCTCGATTACCTGCCGATGCCCGCGCGAGAGATTGTCGTAAATGACCGGATGGTGCCCCGATTCCTTCAGCCGTTTGACGGTATGCGACCCGATATACCCGGCTCCGCCGGCGACCAGAACGTTCATGGCGAGTGCTCCTCGGCGGAGTATACAGAAGGGAAGGCACCCAGGCACGGAGGCACGAAGGAAAACGCCAGAAGATGTGCGGCCTTTCCCTTCGTGCCTCCGTGCCTACGTGCCTTCGTGCCTTTCCTCAATCATTTGCTTGCAAAGCGCTCGACAGGTATCTTCCCCTAGCGTCCGCCATTCAAGGACCGGATGGAGACTATCGCGTGATCTTCGACTCGCTCTTGGGAATGTTCAGCATCGATATGGGAATCGATCTGGGCACCTGTAACACGTTGGTTTGCGTTAAAGGCGCGGGGATCGTGCTCAATGAGCCGAGCGTGGTCGCCGTCAAGAAGGGGACCAACCGGGTTTTGCAGAACGGAAACGCCGTTGGGCTGGTCGCCAAGGAGATGCTCGGCAAGACGCCAGGGTCGATCACCGCGATCCGGCCGTTGAAGGACGGGGTTATCAGCGATTTTGAGATTACCCAGGCGATGCTCTCCTATTTCATTCGCCGGGTGCACGGGAGAAAGCATTTCATCGGGCCGAGGGTGGTCATCGCGATTCCGTCGGGAATCACGGCCGTCGAGCGGCGCGCAGTCTACGACAGCGCCGAACGAGCCGGGGCGCGGCGGGTTTATCTGGTCGAAGAGCCGATGGCGGCGGCGATCGGCGCGGGGCTCCCCGTCATTGAGCCGACGGCGAGCATGATCGTCGATATCGGCGGCGGAACCACCGAAGTGGCGATCATCTCGCTGGCGGATA
>JBEKPV010000245.1:0-3827 GCA_049520395.1 Tepidisphaeraceae bacterium | reverse complement strand
CGGGGGGAAGATGTCGACCCAGCCGATGAATTCGCCCTCGGTTAGAGATATGTCGTCGATTCCTACGGAGGAGGATTTCCAATTGGTGCCCTGGGGGTCGGAGGGGGTGACGGCGGCGAAGTTGTATGTTGTGGTGTAGAAGTCCCAATCGTTGGTGCCGGTGATGGAGCCGTATTGCAGGTTGGTGATGAGGTGCTCGGAGAAGGAGGGGTAGTAGGTTGCGGTGAGGGTGAGGTTGAGATCGCCGGTGGGGTTGGTGACGTCGGTTGAGCCGGGGGCGCCGCTGGTGGAGAGGATGGATTGGCCGGCGATGGTTTCCATCATTTGCCAGGCGTTTTCGGAGGTGGCGGGGTTCCAATTGAATTGCCAGGCGTAATCGGTGGAGGGGGTGGGGAAATCGACGATGAGGTAGGCGGTGTCGGAGCCGGAGCCGTACGTGCCTTGGATATTCAGGACGTTTCCGTCGTTGAAATGGATGGCGGGGACGGGCTGGGCTTTGGTTGGGGGGGCGAAGGTTAATAGGGAGAGGCAGAAGATGATGAGGGCGGGGAGGATGTTTTTGCGGCGGCGTTTGAAGAGGAAGGCGCCGAGGGCGAACAGGCCGGCGCCGGCGGCGGGCTCGGGGACGGAGGCGTTGCCGGCGGAGACGGCCTGGAGGGCGAGGAAAGATGTGGTGGGGACTACGCCTGTGGGTTCGCTGAATTGGATGTAATTGATTTGAGTGAGGCCGGCGGCGGAGAGGTTGAGCCAGGTTCCGCCGGCGGAGCCGTTTAGGGTGGTGAGGATTTGGGGGAAATCTTCGTTGCTGAAGGAGTCGAGAGTGCCGGTGAAGGGGTGGCCGAAGTCGGCGATGTCGGGGGGCGTGGGGGCGGGGAATTGATAGGGGTTGTCGGCATTGGTGAAATAATTTTCGGGGATGTTTAGCGTTTGGAGGCCGAGGGTGGCCCAGGTGGTTCCGTTCTGGCTGACTTTGACGACGGCGGTATCGGTGTCGAAATCCTGGGCGGGGTCGGCGGCGATGCCGAGGGGGTATTGGGTGTCGGCGAGGCCGGAGGCGGTGAAGACGCCGAGCGTGGGGGAGGAGGATTGGACGGTGATGGGGTGAGGAAATTGGAGGGTGATTTGTCCGCCGTAGCCTATGGTGACGATCTGGTCGGCGTCGGCGGGTGGATCGAAGGGGGAGATGATTTCGGGGAAGCCGTAGTCGATGTCGGTGATGCCGGCGGTGGGAGAGGTGGTGGGGTCGCCTACGACGGAGGGGTTGTTGAACGTCATGTCGGTGGCGTTGATGGAACCGTCGGAGTTGTAAATGGTTCCCTGGGTGTAGGAGGATGTGAGGTACTGGGCGAAGAGGGCGGCACGCGCGGACTGGGCGCAACCCAGGGCGGCGGCCGCTACGAAGACGTAGCGACGAGACATGGGAATCTCCTGCGCCGAATCGCGCGGCGCTGACGATAAAAAAACCTCGGTCTCGCGAGGAGCCGAGGGCGTCAGCATCAACAGGAGCCGCGGGGCAAAAACGCGCGCGGAATAGAGCCCGTGGAATTGCTTGCCCGGCAGTCCCGAATCGCGAGGACCAAGCCGATCGGATCGGGCGACAATCGCTCGATCACGTGTTCCACGAGCCGGTCTTCTGGCTCAGGACTGTCTTGGGCACCTTCCCATTCCGAGGAAATCGGAACAGTGGTTTGACTGCCCAGGAGAAACTAATGTCCTTTACAGCGGCGCGTCCGCGACGGAATTTCACCGTCTTCCCGTTCGCATGGCTTTTAAAGGCCAGGCGGGCTTGACAGCCGCTCGTGGATCGCGGGGCATATTAGCGGTGAAAAGTTGGAACGCAAGAAAAGATTTTTTTGGGGGCGTAAAAAAATTGGCGCGGGGAGAAAAACCCACGGCGGCGCCATTCGACTTTGCTCATGGCAGGCCGTGGGCGTTCTGGGAGGGACGGACGTTCGTCGCTTTACAGGAGGGGTCTGGGGGTTTATTGAATTGGGTATGGGTACTCGAGTTTTGTTGATCGAGGCGGGGCCTACGCAGTGGGACGCTGAAGGGCGGATAACGGGGAGTATGTCGCTGCCGTTGACGGCGGAGGCGATTGATTCGGTGACGCATTTGGTGGATTCGCTGGGGGAGAATGTGGGGAGCGTTTATCGGGCGGGGGCGAATGAGGCTTGCGTGGCGGCGGCGAAGCTAATTGGGAAGAGGTTTAATCTTCGGCCGCGAGATGCGGCGGACTTGGAGGAAGTGAATATGGGTCTTTGGGAGGGGCTGACGCGGGAGGAATTGAAGATGAGGTTTCCGACGGTGTTTCCGCAGTGGGAGGCGAATCCGCTGGGAGTGACGCCGCCGGATGGGGAGCCGGTGGTGGAGGCGATTGGGCGGATTTCGGGGGCTTTATCGCGGATTTTTAAGAGAAATCGCGGGGTGACGGTGGCGCTGGCGCTGAGGCCGATGGCGCTGCAGATTGTTTCGGGGCTGGTTTTGGGGCTGCCGCCGGAGAAAATCGGGGGGAACTTGCACCAGCGGCAGTCGCTGGCGAGCATGGATGTGGAGTCGATAACTTTCAAGGCTGCGTAGATGTCCCAGGCACCGAACGATCCGGCGGCAATCAAGAAAGAGGGGATACCCGAAGGGCTATGGATGCGCTGCGGGGGATGCAGCGCGATGCTATTTCGGAAAGTGGTGGAAGAGGCGCTGCATGTTTGTCCGGAATGCCAATATCATTTTCGAATTTCGGCGCGGACGCGGATCGAGCAATTGACGGATCCGGGAAGTTTTGAGGAGATGTTTTCGGATGTGGAGCCGACGGATACGCTGAAATTCATGGATAAGAAGTCTTATAAGGATCGGCTGAAGGCGGAGCAGGAGAAATCGGGGGAGCCGGATGCGGTGGTGTGCGGGAAGGGATTTATCAAGGGGCGTCCGATCATGATCGCGGCGATGGACCCGACGTTTATGATGGGTTCGATGGGGAGCGTGGTGGGTGAGAAGATTACGCGGACGATTGAGGCGGCCACGGAGGAAAAGTTGCCGCTGGTGATCGTGAGCTGCTCGGGGGGGGCGCGGATGCAGGAATCGACGCTGTCGCTGATGCAGATGGCCAAGACGGCGGCGGCGCTGGCGCGATTGGATGAATCGGGGGGACTGTTTGTGAGCTTGCTGGCGGATCCGACGACGGGGGGAGTGACGGCGAGTTTTGCGATGCTGGGGGATTTTATCATCGCGGAGCCGAAGGCGCTGATTGGGTTTGCGGGGCCGCGGACGATTTGGAATACGATCAAGGTGGAGTTGCCGGAGGGGTTTCAGCGGAGTGAATTTTTGGAGGAGAAGGGTTTTTTGGATTTCGTGGTGCATCGGAAGGATTTGCGGAGTGAGATTGCGCGGCTGGTGGATTTTTGTGGGAAATAGCGGGGAATTTTTAGTGAGCGGCGGAGTGGCCGAAGTATTGGATGAAGAGGGCGAGGGGGAGGGGGAACAGGGGACGGAAGCCGGGGCCTACGACGGTGTAAATTGGACTGAGGATTTGAAGGAGGACGGCGGCGAAGAGGAGGTGATTGGTTAATGCGGGGCGGGTGCGATAGAGCAGGAGGAGGGCGATGAAGATGGCGGGGAAGGCGACGGAGGCGCCGCGGCTGATGTCGCCGGAGACGAGGGACATGGCGAGGATGGGGGCGATGGCGAGGCCGATGAGGGCGGGGGTTTGGAATTTTCTGGAACAGATTGAAAGAGCGATGAGGGCGGCGGGAGGAATCCATCCGCCGCGGAGGGCGTAGTACCAGCCGGGCCAGATGCTGGTTTCATAGGTGCGGACGTCGGAGACGGCGTCG
>JBEKPV010000244.1:0-3843 GCA_049520395.1 Tepidisphaeraceae bacterium | reverse complement strand
TCCCATCCACAGGCTGACCGGGCATCGGCGGCATTGGCGGCAGGCCGGGCATGGGATACTGACCCGGCATCGGCGGCGGCAATGGAAGCGGCAACGGCATCGGCGCGGAAGTCGCGGGCATCCGCACGGGCGGGACCGTCGCGGCGGGCAGCGGCATGGGCGGCGGCTTGTCGGCTTCAAACGCCTTGGCCAGGGTCGCCAAATCGCCGGCGGCCATCCACTGATTCATTCCCGGACGCCAAACCCGGTCGTCGCGCTTGATCGTTCCGGCGCGGATCAGGTCAAACAGAGCTTCCTGCGTGACCGGACCAATCTGTTGGTCGCCCAATGCGTAATGCCATTCCCCGTCAGCCATGATCTGCTCCCATCTGCTGGATATCGCATCTCTATTCTACATTCTCCAAAGAGACTGCCGCTAGTGCCCCGCCGAAACCGCTGGCGATCGCCAAACTGCGGCGTACTGATTTGTGCTCGACGCGTTGGCTGATTTTCAAGCGGCTTTTCAGCGGGTCGGCCGTATTGATATTCGGCGGCACCATCCCGGTTTGATGGATCAGGCAATTTAGAACAATCGAAACCAGGCCCGCGGCGCCCAGGCTGTGGCCGAGGGCGGCTTTGTGTGAATAGACCAGGGGGTCGTCGGCGGGCCGCAGGGTCGCCTCCAGGGCGGCGAGTTCGACCGGATCATGCAGAACCGTTCCCGTTGCATGGGCGTGGACAAAATCGACGCGGCGTCCGTCATAGGCCGTGGCGATGGCCCGGCGGAGGGTTTGGCCGTTGGGGTCCCCCGCCGTTAGATGGGCGCCGTCGCCGCCCATGAAGAAGCGATCGACTTTCACGATGGGCTTGCCATTTTTTTGCAGGCAAAGCGCCGCGGCGGCTTCGCTCATGAGGAATCCGCGGCGCTGGCGGTCGAATGGCCTGCACCCATAGCCTTCGGGCGGCAAGACGCCGAGCCGTTGGAAGCTGCCGATGAATAAAGGATGGACCGAAGCTTCGGCGGCCACGACCAGCACCCGATCAAACTCCCCCGCCATGAGTCCTAAACAGGCGCGGATCAATCCATGTAAACCCGTCGCGCACGCTGCGGAGAGCGTCAGGCATGGGGAAACATTCATGCCTAAATCCGTGGCGACCTCCACCGCGATCTGCCCCAGGCCGCAGATTTGGACATTTCCCCGCAGCCAGGATTCGATCGGCCCTTTGCTGGTGGCAACGATGAGGGCGGTGCGATCATTGGACAGGATTTCCCGGGACCAGCCGGCATTTCGCACGGCTTGTTCAGCGGCGATTTTCGCGAGCTGTCCGCATCGATCGTCGCCGCTGATTCCCGCCACGCGGGCGTGATCGCGAATCGACCCCCCTGCCAATAGTGATTCCCAGGTTTGTGCGGCGGTTTCCCCCAGCGCCGTTATCAAACCGGTTCCTGTAATGATCGTGGGCGAAATCATCGTGGCTCACGAAGCCGCGAGATGAAGTGGATTCCACTGCCGTTCGAGATCGACGATATCACTGACTCGCAGGATTTGTTTGTGCAGCTTGAAATAGCTGTAGACGGTGTTGCGGGCGACCGGATGGTCGATCACATCGTCGATGCTCAGCCCAGTAAAGGCCAAAATTCGCTGAAGCGGCTGATGGACGACGACGTGTTCCGTCCGCTCGTTCGGCTGGGCGAGCAGCGTGATCGGCTCGATGCTGAACGTTGGATCGGGCATGTCTTTAATTCTAAGTTGCCAGTTGCTGGTTGCCAGTTGCCAGTTAAAAATAAATGCCGAAACCGCACTTTCTGACCGGCAACTTCCCCCTCACGATTCGGGGCGATCCAAGGGGATCGGCGCGTGCGGGGGCGACTGGCCTGTGAGGGACGCCAGAATCCGATCCACATGAACATGGCAATTTTCGATGAAAACGGAAAAACGTTCCTGAGTCCCCGCGATGGCGGTCCCGGCCACGTATAAGCCGGGGACGCTGGTCAACATGGTGCCGGGGTCGAAGCGCGGGGCGGAACCGGGGCCGTCCAACTCGACGCCTGCCTGGCGACAGAGGGTCATGTCGGCCTCGTATCCAATCAGCGCCAGTACGAAATCGGCGGGGACTTCAATCCGTGCGTTGCCGGCTTGGCGGAGGATCACGCGATCCGCCCGAATCTCTTCCGGATGGCTATTGAAATAGACGGCGATCCGCCCCGCTTTGATCAGCCCGCTGATTTCCGGCCACAGCCAATATTTGATCCGCGCCGAATCGAATTCCGCCCGGCGATGGCTCATCGAAACAATGGCCCCCGCCTGCTGCGCCCGCAGCGCCGCTTCGACGGCCGAATTTTTCCCGCCGATGATGTGCAACCGCTGCCCGAAATATTCGTGCGGATCGGCAAAATAATGGCTCACGTGCGGCAAGTCCTCGCCCGGCACATTCAATCGCCGCGGACGGGCCGTGCCTCCGGTCGCGAGCACCACTTTCTCGACGCGATATCGTTTTTCGCCGTCGCGGTGGCGCGTCGTCAGCACGAATCCCCCCCCTTCCCGGGCAATTTGCGTGACGGGCTCGTAGGCATGGATTTTCAGATCAAACTGAGTCACCACGGATCGCAGATAAGCCAGGTACTGCTCGCGCGTGCATTTGCTTTGATCGATGGTCACCAGCGGTACGCCGGCGATGGCGATGCGCTCGTTGGAACTGAAAAAGCGGGTCTGCGGCGCGAACCAGGAGACGGTGTATCCGATCTGCTTGCCGTCAAATTGGAGGTAATCGATCCCCGCTTTTTTCAGGGCCACGGCC
The DNA here is from genome assembly GCA_049520395.1 of Tepidisphaeraceae bacterium. Taxonomy (GTDB): domain Bacteria; phylum Planctomycetota; class Phycisphaerae; order Tepidisphaerales; family Tepidisphaeraceae; genus UBA1161. The sequence goes on along the minus strand of JBEKPV010000244.1, from coordinate 1,065 downwards.
AACTCGATCCCAATCGGCCCGGCCCCAACGATGGCAACTTGCGCGTCCAATTTCATGACCGCAGCTTCTTGATGCGCGCCTGAACATCGCGGTAATTAAAATCCCACTGGGCGACCTGGCTGTAATGCGCCAGAGCTTCGGGGCGATTGCCTTTTTGCTCCAGCGCGCGTCCGCGCCAGTAGTGCATTTCCTTGGACTTGTTGTCGCCGGCAAGCTGGTAATCGCGGATCAGGCCGGCGAAGGTCTGGTCGGCCTCGTCCAAAAACCCGGCTTCGAAAAACGCCATCCCGATCCTCAGCCCCGCGTCGACGCGATATTTGGGGTCGTTCCTGGCCTGTTGGAAAACGGGGATCGCGTCCTGGTAGCGCCCGAGATTGAACAGGCTCAACCCGACTCCATATTTCCATTTCATTTCCGTGGGATAGGCCGCGGCGGCCAATTCGAATTCCTTGAGTTCAAATTCGTGCTGCTCGCGCTTGAAGCTGGCGTAATCCTTGATGAGTTCCGGGTCGCCCGGCTTTTCCGCCAGCGCCATGCGCCGCTGACGTTCCATGCGGTTCCACGCCTTCATATTGATCTGCCCGATGCGAAGGCGGTATCGAAACGCTTTGGTCTTTTCGTACCAGTTTTGCAGGATGTCGATCGCCTGGTTCTCGCGCTCGATCTGGTCGGTCTTTTCCAGCACGTCCACCAGCCTCATCGCCTTGCCGGAATCCTCCGGCTCGGCTTTGTATTGCTTCTCGGCATCGGCGATGAGAATCGACTGAGCATCGGAATCCAGATAATCCTTATCCACTTTCAATTGTTGCTCTTGCTGTTCGCGGTTGCGTATCTGGTCGCGGAAGCTGCCCCCTTTGGCGTAGCCGGCGGCGTCCATCGTCTCCATGGCGCCCAGGTTTTTCACTTCCGTCGGAAGATCCATATCCTGCGGTCGCAGTTCCAAGGCTCTCTGGGCCGCATCCGCCGCGAGTTTCCAGCGCTTCAGCGATTTGTAGACGTCGCGCAGCGCCAGATACTTATTAAAATCGGGCTTCTTGTCGTCCTGATTGGCCTTTTGGAGAATCG
>JBEKPV010000243.1:0-3844 GCA_049520395.1 Tepidisphaeraceae bacterium | reverse complement strand
CCGACCCCTTTGATTTTTCCGACCCCTTTGATTTTTCCGACCCCTTTGATTTTTCCGACCCCTTTGATTTTTCCGACCCCTTTGATTTTTCCGACCCCTTTGATTTTTCCGACCCCTTTGATTTTTCTGACCCCTTTGATTTTTCTGAACGGCTATCTACAGACGAACTTTCTAGTATAATGTTCGGTCGATGTTGGAAGCTCGCGCTGACGAGGGTAGACAATGGAAATAGACGCAATAACGGGGGTGATATATGTTCTATTTGCATCTGTTTGCACCTGGGCAGCAATTTCGTCCTGGCCCAAGATAGCAGTTCGAAAGCGCTGTACGGCTGCGGTATTCGTGATCACGGTTCTTGTAGGAGCGAGCGATTTGTTCTTCGATTCGTATTCATTGCACTACCTTGGAGGATTAGCCCGCTGGGGTAAAATTGAAGATGGCCGTTACTATGTCGGGAATCACGGGCAGTACGCGCAGGTTACGCAGGGCTCGTTTCAAACCAATCTCCTAATCGATCGGCTTCTAGGTTACGTGGGTACCGGGCTTGTCATTGTTCTGCTCATACTTTTGCTTTCGAGCGGGTTTTTTCGACAGCCTGGAGCTCAATGGAGTTTGGAAAGTATCCTCAAACCCACATCCGCAGAGAGGCGCGGGGACCAGAAAAAGTAACATCTACGGACGACAAAGGGGTCGCGGACGACAAAGGGGTCGGGAGTCTTTGATTTGAGGGCGGGCGCCGGCAAGTCCCGGAGGTCATGCCAAAGGCGTTTGCGGGCATCGGCAGGCGATTTTTCGCGCGGGCGACAGCGAGTCCGTCCAATCAAAGAGCCCCGACCCCTCGTACGTTGCCTTCAGTGAGAATTGATGATGTGATATCCCCCGCTGCCCGCCACTCCGACGAGCGTAGCGCGTCGGATGATGGGCAGCGGACGGCCATAAATCGTCCGACCCCTCGGCGTGATGTCGCCGATTCAAAGCCGGTTCGTGGCTCCCCAGCCCAATCGCATGGAGCGAACCCGAACAGCCGCTTTGAACCCCTGACCCATTTGGAGCCGAATTATGAGCAATTTAGGGCGCTTAACATGGGTGGTAGGTATGTTTTCGGGCGGAATAACGATTATTTTGCAATCCCGTAGAATCCAGGCGTGGTACCTTAGCTTGGACCCTCATACGGCCAGATACCTCACCTTTACCAGAGAAGAACTTGAATCCAATCGTTTTTTATGGGTCATCCGCTGCGTCGGAATTGCCCCCATCTTAATCTCCGCGATGATGATCTACGTGTGGATCACCGGGGACGGGGGGAATTGACTGGAATCAGATTGATAATCCGTGGTTGGCATAATACGTAACAGGGCTTTGCCGAATAAATGCGTATGGGGAAACGCGCGAACAAAATCGGGACGGTAATCTATATCGGTGCGCTCGCCTGGTTTTTCGGTCGCATAGTCTGGCACGAGGTTGCGTATTCGTCGGCGACCGCGGCCAGCCTGTCGCGATTAGAGGGTGAGTCGGCGCTGATATCCGCACCGGCACAAGACGTGCTCGTTAGTCAGGAATCCAGGCACGGTTCAGGCCAAGTTTTAGTCGATCGCTTGTACCAATCGAGTCTTAATTATTCGCAGCTGCGGGCATATTACGATGCAGCGCTCGCGACTCAAGGCTGGCGGTTCGACAAGGATGAACATCTTAAAAACTGGGGCAGTGACCTCGGTGGAATGGATGCACATTACAGGAAGGGAAATGATGCGGTAAGCCTCCAATTTGCAGGAGCGAAGGCTCAGTACGGTTGGACGTATGCTCTAAGTTTTACCTGGGACTCAGATTGAGAAAATTGGCCCCACCAAGCGGTCGACCTCATAAAGCGGCTGTGACAACCGTCAACCGTTTTGAATTCCCAAATTCCGCGAATTCTCATTTCACCGCCGGAAGACGCCGCCGCGCCAACTTCGGCAATCCAGGCAATCCAGCGAGTGTATGTTTAAGATTAAAAAAACCCGGCCAACTCACGACCCGCGAATCGTTTACGCCCAAAAATAGCCGAATCCTTTTTCGTTTGTGCGCGCCGGCGCCCCCGCCCTTTTTTCGAGTGAGAAAAAAATTCAGAGCAAAAATCAGGGCCAGGCATAATAATCAAACAACCCGGGATGAATAAAAAGCGGCTAAAAGTCCCCGGAAATCGCGGCGATTCCCCCCCACTTGCCAATCGGCAGCGGGCGGCTCATAGTTTCCTTCCGCAGCATGGCCGATGTTATCTCACAAGATTCCTTCCATTTGGCACTTGAGCACCATAAGGCCGGGCGCGTTCGGGAAGCCGAGCGGTTGTATCGGCAGGTGCTGGCGCAGCAGCCGGGGCATGCCGATGCCTTGCACAATTTGGGAATAATCGCCAACGACCAAGGTCGGCATGACCTGGCGGCCGATTTGATCCGGCAATCCATTGCCCTCAAACCCAATTCAGCCGGCGCGTATTACAATCTCAGCGTTGCTCTGACCGCGAGCGGACAATTGGATGAGGTCATTGCCGCGTTGGGTCAGGCGATTGCCCTCGACCCGAATTTCGCCGAAGCGCGGAACAATCTGGGCAATGCCCTCCGGGCAAAGGGGTGGCTCGACGAAGCGGTTGCGGCGCTTCGCCAGGCGATCGAATTGCGGCCCGGCTATGCCGAGGCTCACCTCAATCTGGGAAATGCCCTGAAGGACGGCGGACAGTTCGAAGAAGCGATCGAGGCCTATCGTCGGGCGATCGCCATCAGGCCCGGCTACGCGGAAGCCTTTTACAATCTGGGTATTGCACTGAAAGACAAGGGCCAACTCGATGAGGCGATCGCCGCGTTTCGTCAGGCGATCGCCGGCAACCCCAATCTCGCCGAAGCCCATGGCAATCTCGGCAGCGCGCTGCATCGAAGAGGACAGATCGACGCGGCTATTGCCTCGTTTCGACAGGCCATCGCGCTGAATCCCCGGCTGCCCGAACCCCACAATGGATTGGGCATCGCGCTGATCGACAAAGGGCTGTTCGATGAAGCCCTTGCCGAGTATCGAGAGGCGATCGCGATCCGGCCCCGGTATGCGCAGGCTTATCTCAACCTCGGCAACGCATTGAAAGACAAGGGGCAATTCGATGAGGCCATGGGCGCGTATCAGCAGGCCATTTCCATCAATCCGACGTATGCGGAGGCCTACAGCAACATCGGCTTTATCCTCAAGGAGCAGGCGCAACTCGATGAATCGATCGCCGCCTGTCGGCAGGCGCTGGCGCTGGACCCAAATTTGGCGATGGCGCACAGCAATCTGATTTTCACGCTGCAGTATCATCCGGGTTACGACGCCACGGCGATTGCCGAGGAGTTTCGCCGCTGGAACCTGCAATATGCGGAGACGCTGCGCCAATTCATCAGGCACCACACGAACGAACGCGATCCCGATCGCCAATTGCGAATCGGCTACGTCTCCCCCGATTTCCGCAACCATCCCGTCGGCCGCAATCTGCTCCCCTGGTTCCACCTCCACGACCACAACCAGTTCGAGATCACCTGCTACGCACACGTCCTGCGCCCCGACGTCCTGACCCGCCAGTTTCAGGAAAACTCCGGCGCCTGGCGCGACATCGTCGGCCTCTCCGACGAGCAAGTAGCCACACAAATCGAGGCCGACCAGATCGATATTCTGGTCGATCTGGCCCTCCACACCGCCGACAACCGCCTCCTGGTTTTCGCCCGCAAGCCCGCCCCCGTGCAAGTGAGCTACCTCGGTTACGCCGGCAGCACCGGAATGACCAGCATCGACTATCGCCTCTCCGATCCCTACCTCGATCCCCCCGGCCTGGACGAATCGTGCTACA
>JBEKPV010000242.1:0-3872 GCA_049520395.1 Tepidisphaeraceae bacterium | reverse complement strand
CGCCTGATCGAGGCGGCCGGCGGCATGGTGCGCTTTGGCCAGGTCGAGCGACGAGTCGTTCATGACGATCCACGCTCCCCCGCGAGAATTCGCAATTCCTGGGCGAGCCGCGAAATCGGCTCCTCCCAGCGCCCGCTTCGCGTTTGGCGAAACAGGCGCATCGTCGGATACCAAGGCGAATCCTCCCGCGCCAGCAGCCAGCGCCAATCCGGCACGAATTTGAGCAACGTCCAGACCGGCCGGGCCAATGCTCCCGCCAATTGCGCGGCGGCGGTGTCAATACTTACCACCAAATCCAATTGCTCCATCAACGCGGCCGTGTCCGCAAAATCACCCAGCCTCGACCCGGCATCGATCAAATTCAACCCCGCCGGCGGCCCATCAACCGAGGCTCGATCTACTTGCAAGCTATAAAACTGCACGCGCTCATTCGCCAGCCCGCCCAACATTTCCGGCGGAATCGATCGCCCCTTTAGATGACCTCGGCCGGACCAGATTAGGCCGACTTTCAATTTGGTGCCCGCCGCCCGCAGCAGATCGGCAAACTTCTCACCCGTCCGCGGATCGCCATGCAAATAAGGGCCATGCCACGGCATATCCTCGTCCAGTACATAAGGCAGACTGAGCAGGGGGCAATGGAAATCAAATTCCGGCAGCCGGCCATCCATCGGCACGACCGTGTTTACCCCGTCAATTGTCGAAAACAGGCGAATCAGCGCGGAATGGCAACGGAGAATAATTTTCCCACCGCGCTGCGCCACGGAGGGAAGATACCGCGCAAAATGGATCGCATCTCCAAAACCCTGCTCGGTGTAAATAAGGATGGTTCGTCCGGAAAGTTCTCCTCCATCCCACATCGGCTGACTGAATTGGGGCACGCTGGAGCGGAACCCGGGAACCCGCCGGCGCCATTCATATCCCTGCCAGCCGCGCCGAAATTCTGCTTGAAGAAGCAGGAGCATGGAGAAATTGTATCGCAGGTTGGCCGACTCGGGTTGGAGTTGTAACCCGCGTTCAAACGCCTCCCGCGCGGCCGCATAGTCGCCCAGGTTATGCAAGACTATTCCCAGATTGCTGTAGGCCTCCGGAAAATCCGGCCGTATTTCCAGCGCTCGGCGTGAGGCCTTTGCGGATTCCTCTAGCTCGCCATTCATCCAAAGCGCATTTGCCAGATTGCACCAGCCCTCGGGCGACTCTGGATTGATCGCCAGCGATTTCCGGTACGCCGAGATCGATTCGGGATAGCGATCGGTCGCCTGAATGGCGATCCCCAGATTGCTCCAAAACCCGGCCGATTCCGGGCGCAGCGCCACGGCGCGCTGATGCGCGGCCACTGACTCCGGATATCGCCGCAAATTGCGCAGTGCATTGCCTAGCCCGTTATAGGCCGGGGCATAATCCGCAGATAGTTTGATCGAGTTTTGAAATGCTTCGGCCGCCTCGGCCCAATTTTCCGCAGCCCCGAGTGCCAGCCCCAAATTGAAAACACATTCCTCCGAGTCCCCGTTGGCCGCTACCGCGCGCCGCAGCACGGCGGTCGCGTCGGCCCAACGGTTCATTTGATAATAGAGGAGCCCAAGAAGTGCCAGGGCTTCGGCGTGATCCGGATCGGCCGCGAGAATCCCCTGATAAATCGCCTCGGCTTGATCGAGCCGCCCCGCGGCGTGGTGCTGCCTGCCCGATTCGATGGCGTCCTGCTGCTCTGGCACGACCCAAATATTAAGCGACTTCCCACGCCAAAAAAAAGAATCCCCTAAACCTTGGCAGCCAGAGCCGCGTCCAGCGCATCGCGAAATTCCTTTTCCGGCTTTAGCCCCACGAATTTCTGCGCCACCTGTCCACCCTTAAACAGCAGAACCGTCGGGATGGCGCTGATGGCATATTTGCTGGCAATCGCGTGATTGGCGTCGGTATCCAATTTCCCGACCTTCACCCGGCTGGCATAATCCCCCGCAAGTTTCTCGATCGTGGGAGCCAAACGGCGGCATGGCTGGCACCATTCCGCCCAAAAATCGACCAGCACCGGGACCGACGATTTGATTACCTCTTGGTCGAAATTTGCATCCGTGAAATGCGAGACATTTTCATTAGCCATGCTTTCTCCTGAATTAATGCAGACGGAGGGATGATAGAAGTGCCGATTCGGAGTGTCAAACCGGGCCGATTGCGGTATCGGGCCGCACCGGGCAAAGCTATAGTGGCCGCTATGTCCGGCCAGGGGCCAAACAGCGTGCGTGAACCTGCCGTGGCGGGACTGTTTTATCCTGGGCAAGCCCGGGAATGCCGCGCCACGGCTGAGCGATTATTTCAAATTGGAAGGGGAGAGGCTGCGCGGCATAAATTGGAATTTTCGTCGACGGCCGTTGGCGCGATTGTGCCTCACGCTGGTTGGATATGCAGTGGGGCGGTTGCCGCCGAGTCGATTGCCGCCGCCGCATTCCGGTCTCCGTCGCCGGATATAGTCGTGGTCTTCGGGGCGATTCACACGCCGATCCCGATTGAAAAAAATGCCCTCGATTCGCATGAGCGTTGGTCGCTGCCGGGGGATTCCTGTGCGGTTATAACGGATGTACGGGATCGGTTGAGCGGCGACAGCGGCCTCTTTGCCATCGACGACCGGTTTCATAGTCGGGAACATGCCGTGGAGGTTGAGCTGCCGCTCGTTCGCCTGGCATGGCCGAAGGCGGGAATTCTGCCTATCGAAACGCCGCCGAACGATCGCGCCGCCGAAAGCGGTGGGGCGGTTGCACGTCAGATCGCCGCGGCCGGACTGTCGGCCGTCTACCTGGCGAGCAGTGATTTGACGCACTATGGGCCGAATTACCGGTTTATTCCGGCTGGGGTGGGAACGGCGGCCTTGGGGTGGGCCATGGAAAATGATAAACGCTTGCTGAGGGTCGTCTGCGACATGTTGGCGGACCAGGTGGTTCCGGAGGCGATGCAAAATTTAAACGCCTGCGGAGCCGGCGCGATTGCCGCCATGCTCGCGGCCTGTCAGGCGGGCGGGGCGAAGCGGGGGTACGTCCTGAAACATACCAATAGTTTTGAAACCCTGGCCCCTGTCGCGCCGCAAGCTGCAAATAACGCTGTGGGGTACGCGGCGGTTATGGTAGGCTAAGGACGCGACGCAATGTCGTGTAATTGAAACGCCGGAGGCGGTTCATGTTGTTCGCCGGAGACATTCGGTTTATCTGTTGCGACCGGAATGCTGCGCCGCCCCCCTTTATCAGGCGAAAACTGACGGGTTTCATCCATGAGTCAAATAGCTTGCGCGGACCCATCGGCTTTGGAACGACCCTTGCTTATTAGGTCCGACATAGCGGGAGGGAAGATGTATATGAACGAACAAGAATTCCAATCGAAGCTGGCCGAACTCATGGGCGAGATTAGTACGTTGCCCGTCAGTGAGCGGCAGAAACTGGAGAAGCTCGCCGACGAAACTCGCGCCCGCCACGAGCGTCTGCGCCAAACCGTCAGCAGCCTTCAGGAAAGTCTCGATTATCTCCGACTCAGCATTAAGTATCTGGTGTTCGATCTCGAGGCGACGCGCCGCGAGAACGGGTACCTCCGCAAGATGCTCGAAGAGACCACCGGCGGCGCGGATTGATCGCCCGGCCGCTTCCTTGATCTCCATACGAAATTTTCCACCCTAGGTCGCGCAGTATGTTATTGCGCCGGCGGCGCTCTAAGACGCCGCCGGCGTCCAATAACATCCAGCCCATTCATTTCACTATCCACCCGACTTTCGCTGGCGTCCTCTGAGCGCCGATAGTTGCCAAGTCGGATAAATGGTGTTTATATCGCTGGTAGCGGGCCTATGCGCAGAGCCGGAATCATCCTCTTGTCGTTCGCTGTCGCTCTCGGCTTTGCGG
>JBEKPV010000241.1:0-3907 GCA_049520395.1 Tepidisphaeraceae bacterium | reverse complement strand
CGAGATTTAATTGCCCTGTGGCAAGATTCTCTCGTAAGTGGACGAGGGACGATGTTCCGGGGATTAGCAGAATGTTGGGGGAACGGTGCAGCAGCCAGGCGAGTGCGACCTGCATGGGAGTTTTTCCGAGCCGACCCGCGACGTCCGAGAGCGTGGAGGACTGCAAAGGCGTAAATCCGCCGAGGGGGAAGAACGGAACGTACGCGATGCCCTGGCCGGCTAGGTGATCGATCATCGAATCGTCGTGGCGGTGTGCGAGATTAAAATTGTTCTGCACGCAGACGATTTGGGTGATTTTCTGCGCTTCGGCCAGCTGGGCGGCGGTGACATTGCTGAGGCCGACGTGGCGGATCAGGCCCTTGCGCTTGAGATCGGCCAGGACGGCGACCTGCGGCTCGATCGATCCTTCGGCAGGACCGTGGATGGCGCCCATGGCTCGGTAATTGACGATGTCCAAGGCGTCCAGATCGAGATTGCGCAGATTGTCGTGGACGCCGGCGGTGAGATCGGCGGGTGCGATCGCCGGCTGCCAGGATTTGTCGGGCGGTCGGCGGGCGCCGAGTTTGGTGACGATGGTGAGACCCGGCGGGTAGGGGTGCAGGGCCTTTTTGATGATCTGGTTGGTGATATGGGGGCCGTAGAAGTCGGAGGTATCGATGTGGTTAACGCCGGCCGCAACGGCCTGGCGCAGGACGGCGACAGCCATGTCGGGATCCTTGGGCGGCCCGTATACGCCGGGGCCGGCTAATTGCATTGCGCCGTAGCCGATTCGGTGAACGGTCAGGGAAGTGCCTGGGAATGTGAAACGGCCGCCGAGAGTGGATTCTGCCATGGTATAGGTCCTTTCTGGTGCTGATGCGGATAAGCCTATCCCGCCTAGTTACAGAAGTCAATAAATGAAAGTTGTAATTTGCGGAAAAGGGGGTTTTCAGCCTCTCGGAGAATCGTCATACCCTCAGCAGCCGTTGGCGGCGTAAAATAATTCGGAATTGAGCGTAGGACGAACTGGTTGATTGAATTACTTGGAGCGTTATTCAATGCCATTGAAGGAGAAATCGGATGGAAATTCAACGCAACGGTTCGCGGCCTTCCAGCAAAGGTCCGGCAGATTGGTTCACTGGCGCGGTTCGGATCGATCCGCTGTTTGATCGGACCGAGCCGGGTCGGGTTGCCGCCGCGAGCGTCACGTTTGAGCCGGGGGCTCGGACGGCTTGGCATACGCATCCGCTGGGTCAAACGCTGATCGTGACGGCCGGATGCGGGTGGGCGCAACGACTGGGCGGCCCGGTTGAGGAAATCAGGCCGGGGGACGTGATCTGGTTTTCGCCTGGCGAAAAACACTGGCATGGGGCGTCGGCCACGACTGCGATGACGCACATTGCCGTTCAGGAAAAATTGGATGGGAAAGTTGTGGATTGGATGGAGAAGGTTTCGGACGAACAGTATCGGAGATGAATTCAAATTTCGGATTTCAAATTGCCAAGGAGACCGCTATGCAAAAACGCAAACTGGGAAAAAGTGGTTTGGAAGTTTCGGCGCTGGGGCTTGGGTGCATGGGGATGAGTTTTTCGTATGGGCCGCCGAAGGATAAGGAGGAGATGACGAACCTGCTCCACGCGGCCGTGGATCGGGGGGTGACGTTTTTCGATACGGCGGAAGTGTATGGGCCGTTTACGAATGAGGAGCTTGTGGGGAAAGCCTTGGCGCCGCTACGAAACAAACTGGTGATTGCGACCAAGTTTGGATTTGATCTGAGCGGAAAGGATAACCGGCCGGGGATGGCGGGGTTGAACAGCCAGCCGGCGCACATCAAGCTGGCGGTTGAGGGGTCACTGAAGCGGCTTGGAGTGGAGAAGATTGATCTGCTTTATCAGCATCGAGTGGACCCCAATGTGCCGATTGAAGACGTGGCGGGGGCGGTGAAGGAATTAATTCAGGCGGGAAAGGTTAAGCATTTTGGTTTGTCGGAAGCCGGCGTACAGACGATCCGGCGAGCGCACGCGGTGCAGCCGGTGACGGCGCTGCAAAGCGAGTATTCGCTCTGGTGGAGAAAACCGGAAGCGGAGGTGATTCCAGCTCTGGAGGAGCTTGGCATCGGCTTGGTGGCGTATAGCCCGCTGGGCAAGGGATTTCTAACCGGCAAAATGAGCGAGAATACGAAGTTCGAAAGCAACGATTTCCGCAGCACGCTGCCGCGTTTTACTCCGGAGGCGCTAAAAGCCAATCAGGCGATGATCGATCTGCTGGGCCGGATCGCGGAACAGAAGAGGGCGACGCCCGCCCAGATTGCTCTGGCTTGGCTGCTGGCGCAGAAGCCGTGGATTGTTCCGATCCCGGGGACCACCAAACTGCATCGACTCGAAGAGAATATTGGAGCGGTTGCAGTGGAGCTAAGCGCCGGCGATCTGGCGGATATCAACTCGGCGGCCTCGGAGATCAGGGTCCAGGGGGCGAGATATCCGGAGCGGCTGGAGGCTATGACCGGTCGATGAGTGATCGCGGATCGCGGCCGCAAAGATAAGATATGACCCTAATGCCCGTGCGCGGGTTCACCGAGAATCTTTTTCAGCTCGGCGAATTTCTGGTCGAGCATCTCTTTCGTTTTTGCCTCTAGATTCAGGCGCAAGAGCGGTTCGGTGTTGCTCTTTCTGACATTGAACCACCAATCGCCGGCGTCCACCGTGATGCCGTCGAGATAATCGATTTGCATTTTCTTGTAGGCGTCGGCGAGTTCGCGGATTTTGGCGTCTTTGTCTTCGACCTGGAAATTGATTTCGCCGGTTTGGCTGTAGCGGCGCAGGGGCCCGATGAGTTTGCTGAGCGGGCCCCGCTGGGCGGAGAGGATGGAGAGGACGCGCGCGAAGGCGATGGCGCCGCTGTCGGCGAAGAAATTGTCGCGGAAATAAAAGTGGCCGGAGAGTTCGCCGCCGAAGACGGCTTTCGTGTCGGCCAGGGTTTTTTTCAGGAAAGCATGGCCGACACGATCGCGGCGGGGGACGCCGCCGGCTGCTTTGACTTCGTCCGCCACGACATGGCTGGATCGCAAATCGTAGACGATGGTCGAGCCTTTGTTCGCCGGTATTTGCAGGAAATCGCGGGCGACGAGGGCGGTGATCAGATCGCAGCCGATGGTTTGGCCGGATTCGTCCAGAAAGATGCAGCGGTCGGCGTCGCCGTCGAAACAGACGCCCAGGTCGCATTTTTCCTTTGACATCTTTTGCTTGAGCATGTCGAGGTTGGACTCGACCAGGGGGTTGGGGTCGTGGGTGAAGGAACCGGTGATTTCGAACAGGAGTGGGACGATTTGGAGGTTGGGGAGTCCTTCGAAGATGGCGGGGACCATTTTGCCGGCCATGCCGTTGCTGGCGTCGATGACGACTTTGATCGGGCGCTTCAGATCGAGGAATTGGAGGACGTGTTTTTTGTAGTCGGACCAGAGGTCTTGCTGGGTGAGTTTGCCGTCGAGGCCGGTTTGGCCGAAGCGTAGAAGCGAGGCGATGCGTTTGATGTCGTCGAGTCCGCTGGCGGCTCCGATGGGTTTGGCCTTGGGGCCGGAAATTTTGAAGCCGTTGTACTGGATCGGGTTGTGAGAGGCGGTGGTCTGGATTCCGCCGACGGCGTCCAAATGATTGATGGCGAAATAGATCATGGACGTGTCGATGACGCCGACGTCGATGACGTTCATGCCGGTGCTGCGGAGGCCGTCGATGAGGGATTTGGCCAGGGCAGGGGAACTGGGCCGCATGTCGCGGCCGACGACCATCGTGTCTTCCAGTTTAACTTTATCGACCGCGTTTTGGCGGCTGCGCTTCAGATATTGCCCGGTGGCGTGGCCGACTTTCCAGGCGGTTTCTTCGTTTAACGGATTGGGGTAAATGGCGCGGACGTCGTAGGCTTTGAAGATCTT
>JBEKPV010000240.1:0-5544 GCA_049520395.1 Tepidisphaeraceae bacterium | reverse complement strand
CCTCGCCGGCGCAGGCGATCCCCTCCTATCCCGCGAAATTTTCCACATCCTCGATCGCGCCGCAAAATCGAAAATCGCCGTCGCCCTGGAAACCGATCTGCTCGGGCTCGACGAATCCGCCATACAACAACTATCCAATTCGCCCGTGGACGTAATCTCCGTTCATCTTCCCGCGGCTACCGCGCAAACCTATCTCAGCGTCATGCAATTCGACGGTTTCCAAACGTGCCTCAACAATCTGCATCGCCTGGTCGAGCGCCGCCAATCCTGCGGCGCCCCGGGGCCATTAATCGTCCCAACCTTCACCAAAACTCAGGCGAATCTGGCCGAAATGGAAAAATGGTACGACCACTGGCACCGCCTTCTCGGCTGCGCCGTCATCGCCGGCCCCAGCGATTTCTCCGGTTCGATTCCAGACGTCTCCGCCGCCCGAATGGAACCGCCCCAGCGAAAACCGTGCGCACGACTGTCCGGACGACTCACGATCTTATCCGACGGAAAAATCGTCTCCTGCGAGCAGGACATCAACGGAAAACAAACGCTTGGCCAAATCGGCCGGGATTCGATTCGGTCCGTCTGGAGCGGGGGCCTGGCGGCCCTCCGATCCGACCACAATTCAGGAAATTGGCACCGCCACGCCCTGTGCGCCGCATGCAGCGATTGGCACAGGCCGTAAGAGAAAGTTCCCCTTTTCCCCGGTCTCCCGGGGAGACGGGGCAAGAAAAAAGGAGCCCCATGAACGTCCTCGGCATCATCCTCGCCCGCGCGGGCAGCCTCGGCTTGCCCCGGAAGCACATGCGGAAGCTCTGCGGCCGCGCGGTGATCGAATACACCTTCGATCACGCCGAGAGAAGCAAACTTCTCACCAGGGTTTGCGTCACCACCGACTGCCCAAATATCAAACAACTTGCCAAATCCCGCGGCTTCCCCGTCATTGACCGCCCCGAAAATCTGGCAACCGCCTCCGCCAGCGTCCAGGACGCCATGCTCCACGCAATGGAAACTTTCGAAATCGCTAATGCGCCTTTCAAAGCCGATGCGCTGGTCGCCATCTACGGCAACGTCCCCGTCCGACCGCCCGGCGTGATCGATCGCGCCATCGAACTCCTCGCCGAATCCCGCTGCGATTCCGTCCGTTCCTTCTGCCCCGTCGGCAAATGGCATCCCGCCTGGACCTCGCGCCTCGAAGGCGACCGCGTCGTCCCCCTCTCCCCCAACAGCATTCATCGCCGACAGGATCTCGAAGAACTCTACCTGCACGACGGCGCCGTAATCGCCGTCTCTCGCGAGTCGATGCTCCGCGGCCGCGAAAACCCCGGCGATCCCCACGCCTTCTTCGGCGTCGATCGCCGCGGCATCCACACCGAAATCGGTCAAACCGTCGAAATCGACGAACTCCGCGATCTTTATCTGGCCGAGGCCGCCCTCCACGAAACGGTGGCCTCCCTACACACGAGGGTAGCATGACAGAATTAGAACTAGACGGCTGTCCCGTCGACAACAACGGCCCCGTCCTGGTTATCGCCGAAATTGGCGTCAATCACGACGGCAGCCTCGATCGCGCCCTGGAACTGGTCCAAGCCGCACAGCGAACGGCTCCTTCACCGCTCCTCGGTTTTCGCCCGCTATCAAAAAACCCTCCTTCACGACGCCACCCCCGTCGCGATGCTGCGGCGATTCGAATTGAGCGAGCCCCACGTCCGCCAAATCGTCGAAGAAATCCGCCGCGCCGGGCTAATTCCCCTGGCCACACCCTTTTCCCCCGAAGACGTCGACGAAATCGAAGCCCTCGATCTCCCCGCGATCAAGATCGCCTCGCCCGACATCGTCAATTGGCCCCTCCTGCGCCGCGCCGCCGCCACCGGATTGCCCCTGCTGGTTTCCACCGGCGCCGCCAACATCAACGAAATCAGCTCTTCGGTTGCCTGGCTCCGCGGCTGGGAGACCCCCTTCGCCCTGCTCCATTGCGTCAGCAGCTATCCCACCCCCGCGGATGATGCGCATCTCTGCTGGATCGGCGAGTTGCAACGCCGCTTCAACGTCGTCGCCGGATATTCCGATCACACCACGGAAATCCTAAGCGGCGCCCTCGCCGTCGCGGCCGGAGCTTGCGTGATTGAAAAACATCTCACCTACGATCGCACCGCCCAGGGCCCGGATCACGCCGCCAGTTGCGATCCCGATCAATTCGCCCAGTATGTCCAGTTCTTGCGTCTAGCCGAGCGTATGCGCGGCCTCCCCGGCAAACACGTACTGCAGATCGAGCAAGACGTCCGCACCGTCAGCCGCCAGAGCGTCGTCGCCGTTCGCGACCTTCCTCTTGGCCACCTGATCGAAGAATCCGATCTAACCGTCCAGCGTCCCGGTACCGGCATCCCCGCGTCGGCCCTCCCGTCCTTGGTCGGCTGCAAAGTCGGCAAGCCGATCCAATCAGGCCAGTTACTCACTTGGCAGGCCATCAACGACGCGGCATGAACTGATGTTTACGTGAAGGGCAAATCAAAACCGCCGGTCGTCGGGCCCGGAACGTTCGCCGGCGCGGACCGCGTCCACCAGAGTTTTGAACTCAGATCGCACGTTTTTAGGCAATCGCGCGGCAAACCGCTTGTCCAAGGGCACCGACCGAATCAGTTCTTCCACATCGCCCAAATCTTTGCTTCGACCCGGATGCTTCAATCCGCAAAGCAGTTTGATGGCCACCAAATCTTTGAGCGTAACGACGCGGACGCCGTCGATAATTGAGGTACGCTCGATCGTCACACCTGCATCTTCCGGCGTGATGGTATGAATTCGAACACCGTCGAGCACGTGCTCTCGGCTGGCCTTAATCCAGCGCGCCCCCGCAGCCTCCAATTGCGCGTTCGTGATTTGCCGGTCCGTCGAGTAAAAATCCAGATCCACCGTTGATCGCCCACCGCCGTGCAGGTAGACGGCGATCCCGCCGAGGACCGGGGCGTCCACGAGATCGCGAAGTCGACGTGCGACTTGGAGGATGTGGCTGTTGTCGCCGGGCATGCCGATTCCCATCCGAGCACGCAGCCGGCGGCGACGAATGCCGAGCGTCGTGGGCATCCTTCAATTATACCAGGAATATACCACCACGTCGTCGGATCGTTGACGCCCGCAACCGGACGCTATATACGCCGCACAATGCCCCGCTCCCATCGCCGCCGCATCTGCTTCGTCACCGGAACCCGAGCCGAATTCGGGCTGATGCGTACCGTCCTAACGGCAATCAAGAAATCTAAAAAACTCGAATTGCAAATCGTCGTCACCGGCATGCACTTGGATCGTCGCCATGGCCGCACCGCCCGCCGCGTGAAGGATGAAGGTTGGAAGATCGACGCCATCGTCCCCTGGAAGGGACAATCGCCGGCGGAAGCGACCGGCAACGCCATCGCGGGCCTGGCGCGAATCTTGGCAAAACTCAAATCGGAAGTCGTTCTAATCGTCGGCGACAGAGTCGAAGCCTTCGCCGCCGCCGCCGCCGGCCATCTCGCGGGATTGACGGTCGCCCACATCCATGGCGGGGATCGAGCCCTGGGACAGGTGGATGACGCCCTCCGACACGCGATCACCAAACTCAGTCACATCCATTTTCCAGCCACCGCCGAAAGCGCAAGTCGAATCGCCCGTCTCGGCGAAGAACCCAGGCGAATCCATCGCGTCGGTTCGCCCGGAATCGAGGAAATCGCAAAAATCGCCGCGTCGCGACGGCAATTAAAATCGGAATTCGCTAACCTTTCGCCGCGACGCTTCGCGCTTCTGGTCCTTCATCCGGCGGATGACGACGCGCCTCTGGAATTTCGCCGGGCCGATCAAATCCTCCGCGGCCTCCTGGCCTCCGGAATTCCTCGCGTTGTGATCATTTGTCCGAATAACGATCCCGGCGCCGGCGGAATTCTTTGTCGCTGGCAAGAAGCCGCCCAAGACCCCAGGATCACGGTCCGCCGCGATGTCTCACGCCCGATATTCCTCGGTTTATTGCGTGATGCCGCCTTTTTGGCCGGGAACAGCTCGGCCGGAATCATCGAAGCCGCCAGTTTCGGCACCCCCGTCATCGACATCGGCCCTCGCCAGCAAGGCCGCCAGCGCTGTGAAGATGTAATGAACATCCCGTATGGGCAAGCAGCCGTGCAGAATGCAGCAAAAAAAATCTGGAATGCCGGCCGCCCTCGGCGGGCCGTGGCTCGCAACGTCTATGAGGGAAATCACACCGGCGCAAAGATCGCTGCTGTTCTTTCCGGCCCTTGGGGCCGTCAAAGACCGAATCGAAAGCTCATCACCTACTAAGTGACATTTCTATCGGACTCATCCGCCGCCACGCCAAGGTTATCCGGTGGTTTTGCGGGGCTTTAAGTCAATGCGCCGGAATCTCGATATCAAGAGCAAGAGGTGTCCGAATGCCGCTAGCTACCTTGACCGCCCCCGATCCGCAAGCGTTGGCCCGTGATGCGATTCGTAGTGTCACCGCCCTGGCCACTCTCCCCGAAGTCACCGCACGCATCATCGCCACCGTCGAAGATCCGCGCAGCTCGGCGGCGAACCTGCACAAAATTATTTCCCACGATCCCGCCCTCGTCACCCGTATTCTCAAACTCGTCAACAGCGCGTTCTACGGACTCCCGGGACAAGTCGGAAGCATCGATCGCGCCATCGTCCTCCTCGGACTCAACGCGGTAAAAAACATCGCCATCGCCGCCAGCCTCGGTCAGTTGTTCCGCGGCGTAAAACTCTGCGACAAATTCAGCGCCCGCGATTTGTGGACCCACTGCATCGCCGTCGCCGTCGCCGGCCGGGAATTGGCCAAGGGCTTGAAACTCCCCCTCGTCGACGAAGCCTTCCTCGGCGGCATGATCCACGACTCCGGAATCTTGATCTCCCTTCAAGCCTGGCCCGAGAAAACGCGGTCCATTTGCAACTCGGTTCTAAAAAGCGGAGGCAATTTCTGCCAGGCCGAGCAGCAGGGCCTCGGTCTGGATCACCAAACTCTGGGCCAGGCGCTGGCCGAACAATGGAAATTCCCCGCCAGTTGCCGCCTCGTCGCCGGGTCCCACCACAATCCAACGACCGTGCAGGACGACTCCCGCCTTCTGGTCACCCTGGTCTACGTCGCCGACACCATCTGCTGCCAAATTGCCCAGGGCTTCAACCTGACGGCCCAGCATCAACAACTCGATTCGGCCCTCCTTGCCGAGGTAAAAATCGAGCCGGCCCTGATCGAACAGGTCAAGGCCAACCTTCCCGCCCAGGTCTCCGCCGCCGCGGCGGTTTTTGGATAATCCGGGTCACTTTGGGGCAACAAAATTCCAGGGCTTTACCGCCGGCCCGCGCGATCTTATTCTCGTTTCATGGACCCCAAGCAGCGAGCGGGCGAAGCGGCGGTGGATCACGTCAAAGAAGGCATGGTTGTCGGCCTTGGCACCGGCTCAACCGCCAAATTCTTCATCGGCGCACTAGCCTCCAATATCCGCGCGGGAAAACTACGCAACATACGCTGCATCCCCACCAGCAGCAGTTCCGAGCGCCTCGCCCGCGAATCCG
>JBEKPV010000239.1:0-7672 GCA_049520395.1 Tepidisphaeraceae bacterium | reverse complement strand
CGTATCGGCGCTGTCTTAGGCGGCAGGCGCACACAACCGGTGAGCGCAGTTCCTCGTACAACCCCGCGCCCACCGTCGTGTGCGCCGTCCAAATTCTCATAGTCCGTCCCCCTCTCCCCGGTAATCCGGGGAGAGGGTGGGGGGGAGGGGCAGAACCAAGACCGTCGCACCACTGTCCAAAATTCGTCATTCGTCATTCGTCATTCGAATTTCGAGTTTCCGCCATGGCCGGCCATTCAGCATTTCCCCCCGCGGGAGGATTTCTCCCACGCGCACAACCCGCAAAGATCAGCCAAATTGTGCACCGACAGAATTCACACACAATTACTAGGGCCTTCACCAACCCCTAACGCGATTTGCCGATACATTGAGGAAGTCCCTGGTTTAGTTCCGCAGTTCATGGATGAACAGCGAGATGTATAAACCGATCCCCCGCGATTTTGATTGTCTGGTTGTCAGCGATCTTCACCTAGGCGCGCCCAATTGCCATGCCGGCGATTTCCTGCGCTTTATGGATTGGAGTCTCGCCCCGCGATTGATCATCGCCGGCGACTTATTCGAGCACGACCGATTCCATTCGCTCGATCGTTCCGACCTTCGCGTGATCGAAACCCTTCGATCCTATGCCCGAACCAACTCCGTCACCTGGGTTCGCGGCAACCACGATCCGTCCGACCGCGATTGCAAATCCATCCTCGGACTGACCACGCGTGACGAAACGATCATCGAATCCGATCGCGCACGCTATCTCGTCAAACACGGCCATGAATGGGACCCCTCCATGAAATTATCCTGGCTGGTCTCCACCGCCGATGTTTGCTACCAGGCCGCTCAGGCGATCGACCGCTCCCATCGCCTCGCGCGGTTTCTCAAGCGAAAGTGTAAACGCCTCACGCGAACCGTCGACACCCTCCAACGCCGCGCCGTCGAAGAAGCGCGGCGTCGCTGTTTCGACGGTGTCATCGTCGGCCACACGCACCAGGCGCGCGACACCCGCCACGACGGCGTCCACTATCTCAACAGCGGCTGCTGGACCGAAAATCCCTCGTCCTTCATCGGAATTCGCGATGGCGTCACCCGCCATTATTTCTGGGATCACCAGGCGCATCAGCCCGCCGCCATCGAGTGCGACGCGCTCCCCAGCCCCTGTGAACCAACCCTCGTTTTGGAGGCCACTTGACCTGTCTCGCCCAACCCGACCGCGACTCCGCCGCCCCCGAGGATAACGCCTCGCCCGCCTATGAGCGCCTCGAGCGCTGGGTCCGCGATCACGTCTTCAAATCCGTGCACGGCAGCCAGCTTATTTACAACACCTGCTGGGAAGACCCGCGCCTCGATCGCCAGGCCCTGCAAGTCGGCCCCCGCGACGTCATCGTCACCATCACCTCCGCCGGCTGCAATGCGCTCGATTACGCGCTACAAGGCCCCGCCCACGTCCACGCCGTCGACGTCAACCCTCGGCAAAACGCCCTCCTCGAGCTGAAAATCGCCGGCATCCGCGCCCTCGATTTCGAAACCTTCTTCACTATTTTCGGCGCCGGCCGCCATCCCAATTTCGCCCGCATCTACGAATCCCAGCTTCGCCCGCTGCTCAGCCCCCGCGCCGGCCAATACTGGGATCGACGCCGTCACTTTTTCACCGGCGAAGGACATCGACCCACCTTCTATTTCCACGGCACCACCGGCATCTTCGCCTGGCTGCTCAATCTCTACGTCAATCGCGTGATCTCCGCGCGCCGGCACGTCGACGCCATGCTCGACGCCGACTCCCTCGACGCCCAGCGCGATATTTATCACCGCCAGCTCCGTCCCCGCATGTGGCGCCCCAGCCTCCGCTGGCTTCTCCGCCGCGACACCGTGATGTCCATGCTCGGCGTCCCTCGCCCCCAGCGCGATCAAATCGACCAGCAATTCCCCGGCGGTCTCTCCACCTTCATCGAGAATTGCGTCAACACCGTCTTCGGCGAAATGAGCCTCCGCGACAATTATTTCTGGCGCGTCTACCTCACCGGCCGATACACCCGCGACTGCTGTCCCGATTACCTCAAGCCCGCTCCGTTTCACCGCCTCAAAAACGGACTCGTCGATCGCGTCAGCGTGCACACCATGTCCATCGCCCAATTCCTCGAATCATCGAGTTTCGCCGGCGGCCCCGGCGCTCCCACGCGATTCGTCCTGCTCGACCACATGGATTGGCTTGCCGCCCACCACGCCCCCGCGCTCCGCCGCGAATGGCAGGCGATCGTCGACCGCGCCGCGCCCAGCGCCCGATTATTATGGCGCAGCGCCGGCACGCATACCGACTTCGTCAACGACGTCCCGATCCGCGTCGCCGGCCGCACCCGCCGCGTCGGCGACCTCCTCCGCTACAACCGCCCGCTGGCGGCCAGACTGCACCAACTCGACCGCGTCCACACCTACGGTAGTTTCCACGTCGCGGATCTCTGCTGCTAACATGGACCTGGCGAATCCCGAAAAACGTCGCATGTCCGTCTTCTCTGAGCTGAAAATGCTCTACCATCTCGCCGTCGCCCCCGTGCGCGGCGACACCCACGCCGCGCGCCTTGAGAATTTCTACAACCGCCAGGCCCAGGGTTACGACGCCTTCCGCCGCCGCCTCCTGCACGGCCGAGCCGAATTAAACCGCGCCATCATTCCACCCCCCGGCGCCACCTGGCTCGACATCGGCGGCGGCACCGGCGAAAACCTCGAGCACCTCGGCGATCGTCTGCCGCTCCTGCAAGGCCTCTGGGTCATCGACCTCTCCGAATCGCTGCTGCAGGTCGCCTCCGAGCGCATCGCCCGCCACAACTGGACCAACGTTCACGTCCTCCGCGCCGACGCCACGAGCTTCGCCTTTCCCTGCCCCGGCGGCGCCGACGTGATCACCTTTTCCTACTCGCTCTCCATGATCCCCGATTGGTGCGCCGCCCTCGAGCACGCCCGGCAACTACTCAAACCCGGCGGCATCATCGGCGTCGTCGATTTTTTCGTCTCGCACAAACACCCCGCCCCCGACCGTCGAAAACATGGCTGGTTCACCCGAACCTTCTGGCCAACCTGGTTCGCCGCCGACAACGTTTTTCTCTCCCCAGCCCCGCTCGATTGGCTCACCCGCAAATTCCAAACCCTCCGCCTCCAGGAGCTGCAAAGCCGCGTGCCCTATCTGCCGCTGGGCAAGGTGCCATATTTTCAGTTCATGGGCCGCAAACTCGGATAAAATGAAACCGGCATCCGTTTCGTTTTTCAAGCTGCTTTTCGGCTGCGTCGCGATTGCCAGGGGCCTGAGACGGGCAACCGCCTATTAAAGCCGCCGCCTTTATTCCCGGCGGGCCGCGGAATATCATGGGATTTCATATGGACATCGTCGTAGCCATCACCGGCGCCAGCGGCGCGTTATACGCCCAGCGATTCATTCAAGGGCTGGTGGCCGCCGGGGTAAATGTGCATCTGGTCGTCTCGCCCCTGGGCCGCCGATTGCTGCACGATGAAATTGGAATGGAAACGATCGATCTGGCCGCCCTGGCCGGAACGGATCGACATTCGGTCACGCTTTACAATTACAACGATGTCGGCGCAAAACTCGCCAGCGGCAGTTTTTTGCATCAGGGCATGGTGATTGTTCCCTGCAGCAGCAATACGCTGGCGGCCGTCGCGCACGGACTGGGGGACAATCTCATCACAATTACAAAATCCTCAGCGACGCCGGCGTCATTCTCGCGCCGGCGAATCCCGGTCTTTACCTGAATCCAACCACGGTCGGCGAACTGATCGACTTTGTCGCCGGCAAATTGATGGATCTGCTGGGCGTTGGGCACGCCCTGGAAACGCGCTGGGACCCCAAGGATATCAGGCCCCCGGCCGGCGGCGCCCGATGAGTGCCGTGCCGCTTCCCGCCGCCGCGCGAAATCGCCTGGCGATTTTCGCGGCCGACATCAAAATACAACACACCGTCTTCGCGCTTCCCTGGGCGCTGCTCAGCGCCGTCCTCGCCGGCCATCGCGATCGCGGCTCCCTGACCTGGGGCAAGCTCGGGCTGGTTCTGATCTGCATGGTGACCGCGCGCACCGTCGCCATGGGCGCGAATCGAATTTTCGACGCGGAATTGGACGCCAAAAATCCGCGCACCAGCCGCCGCGCGTTGCCGTCCGGCCGTCTGTCGCGCCATTATGTCGCCGCCATCGTCATCGGTTGCGGTCTCGGTTTCATCGCCGCGTCGGCGGGCTTTTGGTTTCTCTACGCGAATATCTGGCCGCTGGCTTTGAGCATCCCCGTGTTGGCATTTTTAAGCGCGTATCCATTTTTGAAACGGTGGACGGAACTATGCCACTATTATCTTGGCGCGGCGCTGGCCCTGGCGCCGCTTTGCGCCTGGGTGGCGATATCCGGCCGTTTGGATTGGCCGCCGCTGATCATGTTCGCGGCCGTGTTAAGCTGGACGGCAGGGTTTGATATTTTGTACGCTTGCCAGGATTACGCCAGCGATATTGAGTTGCGCGTCCATTCCGTGCCGGCGCGGTTGGGAATTGGCCCGGCTCTCTGGGTCAGCCGCGGCACTCATTTCGTCAGCGCCGCCGCCATCGTGTTGCTCGGGGTAACCACGCCGGAATTCGGCTGGCTCTACGCGATCGGCGCCGCCGCCTCGATTGCGCTGCTCGCTATCGAACAATCGATGGTCCGCGCCACCGATCTATCGAAGGTTAACGTGGCGTTTTTCACCATCAACGGCATCATCAGCGTTCTGCTGGGGTCGCTGGGCATTCTCGACATTTTGCGGCACTGATGCCGCGGGGTTTTGCGGTCGGCGGGATTGATGTCGGCATCGAGGACCTATCGATCCGGCTTTGCCGAGTCCGCGAATGTCATGGCGGCGGCGGCTGCGGGTTTCGGTCGTTGCACTACAATAGCGGCTGTTAAAACGAGATGAGAATCGCCGCCAGATTGTTGCCGGTGGGCCTGGTGCCGGGGAGCGACAATGTAAAATCGGCGGCCCCCGTCCGGCGATCGTCCTGCAAAATCCGATCGAGCCACGCAAGATTCGGCCGAATCGCAGCCGCGGTGGGGCGGGTTAGCCAATAATTAATCACCGAACTGTGGATCCCCAGGAGTTTCCCATCGAGCGAAACCAGGGGTCCGCCGCTGTCGCCGTTGCGAAAGGGCAAATCGCTGTGGACAATTTGAAAATCGGAGCCGGCGACTTCGACGGATCGAATTTGTCCCCCCAAAAACATCGGCACCAGCGATCCACGATGCCGCCCCAGACCGTTCAATCGAGCGAAACCAAGCGCGACCGCGGGCCGGCCGGGGATCGGCTTGTCGTCGTCCGACCAGGAAAAAATGCTCGCCAAGTTGGCGTCAATATGAATCACCGCAAGATCGATGTGAGATTCGGGATCGAATTCCCGAAAAACGATTCGCGGCACGGAGATGTGTGCCGATTGTTCGTCCGACCAGACCAGGTAATTCCGCTTCGCGTCGATGCAATGCCCGGCGGTTAAAAAATATCCGTCGGCGGAAATCGCGCAGGCGTGGCCGATTTCCAAAACGTCGGCGCGATTTCGCGCGAGGTCGATGGTGAGCGTGCGGCCCTGCGCCGCGGCCGCCGCGATGGGGGCGCCGCTGAGAATCACCGCGGTTCTGCGGCGAATGAACTGCTGCAAATTCACCCCGTCAATCTGGGAGAATTGATACGCCTGAAACGACGCCGATCGATCCGCATCGGTAGGCTGGGAAAATTGCGCACAGCCGGGGAGGCCAATGAGAACCAAGGTCAAATAAAAAGCTCGATGCGCAAAAGCGAAAGGCGGCACGCGTCCGTTTTCATATACGCTTGCCCAGTCTGCCGCAAGCGCCGGCGAAAAGCGCCACAGTTTGCCCAGGTTGATGAAAACTTCGCGCCGGCGCGAAAAGGATGGGCGGCAAAGCTTGGCACGCGGCGGCGCGCGTATCGTAAGACTGATCGTGGAGGGATGAAGCAAAGTGATTCAAGCCGCGGATGAGCGCAAACAAACATTGCCGACGGCGGCCCAGGCCGAGCCCGTGCGCCTGGAGGAGCAGCATGGGCCTCGGTCGCCGTCTGGGCGGGTGCTGCTGACGGAGGTGACCGAAGCCCGCCGCGGCGTGATTGCGGCGGTTTTGCAGGAGCGCGGGCACGATGTCGCCAACTGCGCCGATTCCGAAGCGGTGATGCGCCGCGCCAAGACGGTGACCCCCGATGTGGTCATTCTGGACGTCGAGTTGCCGCACGGACAGCCGGAGCAATGCCTGCGGGCGCTGAAGCGATGCTATCAGACGTCCAGCGTTTCCATCGTGCTGGCGTGCCCGAAGGGATTTGATCGCCGCCGGCTGGCGGAGCTGATCCAGGAGGGTGGCTCGGCCATTCTCACCAAGCCGTATACGCGTCAACAATTGCTGGAAATCGTCCAGGCCGCGATCGAGCGCGCCCGGACCCTGCGCGCCGACATGGCGATCGAATTGGGGGCGCAATCGGTCCCCAGTCAGCGGGTTGAATCGAACAATTCGCTGTTTTCGCGTCCGATTTTTTGCGTCATGCACAATGACCGGCCGCAGTTAACCCGGTATCTATTGCGGCCCGGCTCGGTTGCCGTGGAAAGCGATTATTTCGGGCTGCCGAATTACAAACCCGTTGGATCGGGACACGACCCGGTCGATTTTAATCTGCTCTCGGTGATGGTCTGCCCGAAATGTCTGTTTGCCTCGGCGCACGCGGGATATTTTCTCGACCCCGCCGATCGAAAAGCCCGGCGGCACCATGTCGACTCGGCGACCCTTCGCGCCCTGGAGGCCAACGCCGCGTTTCGGCAGGAATTATTCGCCAAACATTCGCCCGAGTTTTTCAGTGAGAAGCGAAACGCGGGAGATGCGCGCCTGGCGTTGGAATTAGCCGTGCGCTGCTCGAATATTTTGCACGATCAAAATCGTTTCAGCCTATCGATGGAATTGCTGCGGCTGGGGAATTACCACTTGTCGCTGGCGAAATTAAGCGAGGAGTCGGACCCTGCCGCCGCGCGCAAGCACCGCATGACCGCGGTCGACCCGCTGAAGCGGGCGATCTCCGTCCTTGGCGGAGCCGGCCGCGCCAAGGCGGCCCATC
Organism: Tepidisphaeraceae bacterium; assembly: GCA_049520395.1. GTDB lineage: Bacteria > Planctomycetota > Phycisphaerae > Tepidisphaerales > Tepidisphaeraceae > UBA1161. The sequence goes on along the minus strand of JBEKPV010000239.1, from coordinate 558 downwards.
AACTCGTCGCCCTGGGCGCGGCGCTGGGAGACCCGATCATGGCGCGCCATTATTTGACGCTGCTTGCCGATCTGGAAGCCGATGCGCCGCTGACGGAAAAAGAAGAAATTCAGCCCTATCTCCAGCGTGCTCGCGACGCGATGGAGCATTTGCCCAAAGCGTAGGGCCGTCACCGTCGGGCGTTTTCCGTTTGACTTTCCCGCTTCCACGGCAATAGAACCCCACGTCGAACGCCGTTTCGACATTAGAACATTACAATCCGTCACACCCCGTGGAAGGAGCGACCATGCGATACCGTCTCTTGGGCAACAGCGGCCTGCGCGTTTCCGAGATTTGTCTGGGAACCATGACTTTCGGCGAAGATTGGGGCTGGGGCGCGGCGAAGGACGAAGCTCGGAAAATATACGAGGCCTACCGGGAGGCGGGGGGGAATTTCATCGACACCGCCAACCTTTACACCATGGGGACCAGCGAAAAGTTCGTCGGCGAATTTATTGGCGATCATCGTCCGGAAGTCGTGCTGGCGACCAAATACTCCAATTCGGCGCCGACCAAGAA
>JBEKPV010000238.1:0-4013 GCA_049520395.1 Tepidisphaeraceae bacterium | reverse complement strand
AGGAGATTGAAATTCTGCATGTTTCTGGCGCCGACCTGGAATACGTCGGTGTATCGCGCTACCAGTTCTACCTGATCGATGGACATGACTTCGGTCACGACGGCCAGGCCGGTTTCCTCTCGGGCCAGGGCGAGGAATTCCAGGCCTTGCTCGGCCAGGCCCTGGAAGGCATAGGGGCTGGTTCGGGGCTTGAATGCGCCGCCGCGTAGGCCGACGGCGCCGGCTTCTTTTACTGCGTGGGCGATTTCCAGGACCTGGGATCTGCTTTCGACGCTGCAGGGGCCGGCGATGACGGCTACCTTGGTCCCCCCTACCGTGCCGTGGAGTTTTCCGCCGAGGGGGATGGCGGTGCGCTCTTTTTTCATTTCCCTGGAGGCCATTTTGTAGGGGGCCAAGATGGGGACGACCCGGTCGACGCCGTCGACGGAGCCGAGGACGGTGCGGTCTTTGAAGCGGTCGTCGCCGATGACGGCTACGACGGTTCGTTCTTCGCCGACGATGACGTGTTCTTTTAGTCCCATTTCTCTCACCAGGTGAATGAGATGGTCGATCTGTTTCTTGGCCGCGCCGGGTTTCATGACGACGATCATCTGGAGCCTCCCAAAACGAAAAAAGCCCCAGGATTTGCGTCCTGAGGCCTCGTCTTTCCACTGTTCGCTGCGATAGTCTCAGGAGACGGATTGGGTGGCACGGTTAAAGTAACCGGTAAACCAATAACCAAAGCCGAATCGCTGGGACATCATCACGAATAGATATATACCATTCCCCAAATGGGTGTCAAATAAATCGCGGAAAAACGGCGAAAACGGGGGTCTGGAAAGAGCAAGGCGCTTTGGGCAGCATAGGCGTCATGACTACCATCGCTTTGCTGACGCTATCGAATATTTTTATGACGTTTGCCTGGTATGGGCATTTGAAATATCGGCAGGCGCCACTTTTCAAGGTCATTGTCGTCAGTTGGCTGATCGCGTTTTTGGAGTATTGCTTTCAAGTGCCGGCTAATCGGATCGGGTCGTATGAGTTTTCGACCGTGCAGCTGAAAACGATTCAGGAAGTGATCACACTTTCGGTTTTCATGGTCTTCTCGGTTCTTTACTTTAAGGAACAGTTGCGCTGGAATTATTTTGCGGGATTTGCCATGATTGTGGGGGCGGTTTTTATCATATTTAAGAAGTGGTGATTGTTCATGAGCGGCGTCGAGGCGGTTGTCGTTGATCCGAGCCAAAGCGATCGGCTGGTGATCAAGGAATTGGCCGAGCCGGTTCCTTTGAGCGGCGAGGCGCTGGTTCGCGTGAAGGCGATCTCGCTGAATCGAGGAGAGGTGAGGCGATCGCAATCGGCGGCTGCGGGATGGCGGCCGGGGTGGGATTTTTCGGGCGTGGTGGAGCGAGCGGCGGAGGATGGGTCGGGACCGAAGAACGGGGCGCGGGTTGTGGGGATGCTGAATTCCGGGTCTTGGGCGCAGAAAGTGGCCGCTTCGGTTAATACGATCGTGGAATTGCCGGAGAATGTCTCATTTTCACAGGCAGCGACGGTGCCGGTGGCTGGGCTGACGGCTTTGCATGCTCTGTACAAGGGGGGATTTTTGCTGGGTCAGCCGGTGCTGATTACCGGCGCGACGGGCGGGACGGGGGATTTTGCGTGTCAATTGGCGCGGCTGGCGGGGGCGAACGTGGTGGCGACGGTGCGCTCGGCAAACGGCGAGGCGTTTGTTCGAGCTAATGGCGTCAGCAATGTGGTGGTGGGGGATGATCCTTCGGAGGCGGGGAAGTTTGGGCCGTTTCGATTGATCGTTGATTCCGTTGGGGGGCCGAATTTTTCGAAAGTGCTGGCGATGCTTGCGAGTCACGGGGTTTGCGTTATCTTCGGCACCACGGCCGGTGCGGAGCCGGTGATTAACGCCAGCCGATTTTATTCGACCGGGTCGACGACGTTGTATGGGATGATGATTTTTCAGGAGCTGCAGCGCGAGCCGGCGTCGGTGGGATTGAAAAATCTTGTTGGATTAATTTCTGAAGGTAAATTGACTCCACATATCGCGCTGGAAGATTCTTGGCGCAAAATTGCGGAGGTTGCACGAAAGTTGACGGATCGGGAATTTTTGGGGAAGGCTGTCCTATCTGTGGATTGATCGGTTGGCGAGGACCCACGACGGCACCGCGGGGGTTCCGATATAAATTCCGGTGGTCGCGCGGTGAGTGTTATTTGTGTTCCGAAGATTTGCATCCTGTCGATAACTTGATACGTTAAGGACATCCTATGAGTCGAATACCAGACCCGCTTCCCCCGGCCCCGCAGGGACCGCGGCCCGTTTCGCCGCCGGTGTCGTCTTCGCAGGACCGGGATCGTCGCCGCGAGAATCGCCGGCCCGTGCAGGGCAAGGCTGTGCTGACGGTGCTTGACGGGGCGAACGCTAATTCCACGTTTGAGATCATGACGCGCGATCTGTCGTTCAGCGGGATTTCGTTTTTGCTGCGGGAATCGCTGGCGGTGGGACAGAATTGCAAAATCGAAATCATCGGGAACGGACATGGGAATCAGACGCATTTTTGCGAGGTGATTCGGTCGCGGCCGCTGAGTAATGGGAAATTTGAGATGGCGGTGCAGTTTCGGGGGAAGGTTAATGGCAAGCCTTGAGGGCGGGGACGGGTGGGGTAATCTTGGATTTCGGATTTTAGATTTTTGATCGGTTGGGGTTTCTTTGCGATTTCTGTATTTGCGCTTTCCCTGGGTATTTCTACTCATGGCTTGCGAAATTTGAGCAATTGCTTCCACGCGGACGGTTGAACCTGGGGGTAATAGCGGCCGGATTTGATGCCGACGGTTACTCGCACGCCATAGACCTTTGAGAGGATGTTTGGAGTTAGCACTTGGCGCATTGTTCCGCGCGCGGCTGGTTTGTTGCGATGGAGAAGCAGCACCTGATCCGTGGTGGGCGGGAGTTCTTCGACGTGATGGGTGATCAATAGGACCGTCGGGGGGTTTGGGGTTTTCATTAGCAAGTCGACGGTGGCGAGGACTTGTTCGCGGGCGCGCAAGTCTAACCCTGCGGTGGGTTCGTCGAGGATTAGGAGGCGCGGGGCGTTGGCCATGGCGCGGGCGATCAGGGTTCGGACTTTTTCGCCGCTGCTAAGGGATGGATAGGGGTTGGGCGCGACTTTCGATAGGCCGACGAGATTCAGGAGCGCGGAGGCGCGGCGTTTCATTTGGGGGGTGACGGAGTCGTAGAGGCCGATGGTGCCGAAGAAGCCGGTGAGGACGGTTTGATGCGCGGTGAGGGAGCCTTCGGCGTCGTAGGGGCCGGCGGGTTGGACCATGCGGATTTGCTTGCGCAGCTCGGGGAGATTGGCGTTGCCGAATCGGTAGCCGAGGACGGAGCAGGTTCCGGTGGTTGGCCACCAATGGGTGGCGATGAGACGGGCGAGGGTGCTTTTGCCGCTGCCGTTGGGGCCGAGGATGGCGGCGAGTGTGCCGGGGTTAACTTGCCAGGTGACATTTTTTAGAATCCAGCGGTTGTCGCGGAGGACGCCGACGTTGTGGAGTTCCACCGCGGGGGGACCGGGGATTATTTGCTTGAGGGGATCGCGGCGATTAGTGTTCACGGTGGGAACTGTAAAGGACTTTTCGATGCCTGCAACTCTGCCCCCCCGCCGCTATGTTCCGCCGGGATTTGACGTGGCGGATGTCACGGAATTGGAGAGACTGTACCGGGGGCTGCTGTTTCGGCCGGTGGATTCGGTGGAGCAATTGCGGCGGTGGCTGGAGGATTTTTCGGAATTGTCGGCCAGCGTGGATGAGTATGGGAGCCGGCGGTATATCGAGAAGAGTTGCCATACCGAAGACGAGGGGATCAAGCGGCGATATTTGCATTTTGTGGAGGTGGTGGAGCCGCGGATTAAGCCGATGGTTTTTCAGTTGCAAAAGAAATATTTGGCGTCTTCGTTTCACGAGCAGATGGGGGAACCATTTGAGATGATGGCTCGGAAGTGGAAGGCGGATGTGGAGATTTTCCG
>JBEKPV010000237.1:0-4096 GCA_049520395.1 Tepidisphaeraceae bacterium | reverse complement strand
TCATACACCAGCCGCACAAACTCCACGTACGTATCGCTCACCACCACAAAACTCGTCCGAGGATCACGATCGCGCGGCTGCCCCACCGACCCCACGTTGATAATCGCCTTCTCATCCGTCAATTCAAACTTGTAATCCAACTCATCCGGACTATAAAAATCCGGCCCCTCCAAAAATACCCCCGGCACATGCGTATGCCCCACAAAACACAACCGATCAAACCTCTCAAAAATACTCACGAACTTCCCCGGATTCGTATAAATATCATCCGGAAAAATATACTCATTAATCGGCCGCCGCGGCGAAGCATGCACCGCCAAAAAATCATTCGTCCTCAATCGCACCGGCAGGTTCCCCAGAAACTTCCACCGATTCGCCCGCCGCGCCACGTCCGTATCGTCCTCAAAGCACTGCCGAGTCCAATAGCAAGCCTGCTCCGCCCCCTGGTTGAAATTATAAGGCTCGTAAAAAACCGCAAAATCGTGATTCCCCATCAGCGACGCCCGGCAACGCGTCGACACCAAATCCAAACACTCCATCGGATTCGGCCCATACCCAACAACGTCCCCCAGACAAATGATGTTCTGTATCCCGCGCCGATCGATCTCCGCCAGCACGGTCGTAAACGCCTCAATATTTCCGTGAATATCGCTGACGATCGCGAACATGCCAAGCAGTCCCAGTCCCGGCCCACGCCGGCCTAGCGAAAAAAATCCACTCACCGCCAAGCGGCAAAGGACGCCGAATGGTAAGAACCCCGCCAACCCACGTCAAACGCGACAAGAAGGCACCAAGCCTCTTAGGCACAAAGGCACGAAGTGAAACGTCATTCCCCGCCTTTCCCCCCTACGTGCCTCCGTGCCTCCAAGCCTTCGTGCCTATCTCCTTGATTCGCATTTCCCCCCTACGTGCCTTCGTGCCTCAAGCCTTCGTGCCTATCTCCTTGATTCCCCCCACACCTACATTTACAGTCACCCCCCGATCGGCGGAAAAACCATGCCCGACCAATCCATCGGCATCACCCTCCTAGGCTGCGGCGTCATCGGCGGCGGCGTCACCCGCATCCTCCAAGAGCAACGCGATCTCATCCGCGCACGCACCGGCCTCACGCTCGATCTCATCCACGTCGTCGACAAAGACATCGCCACCCCGCGCCCCGGACTGCAAATCCCCATCCACTCCGACGCCGATAAAGCCATCGACGACCCTCGCTCTAAAATCGTCATCGAACTCATCGGCGGCACCGACGCCGCCGCAAAATTCGTCGACCGCGCTCTCCGACTCGGAAAACCCGTCGTCACCGCCAACAAAAGCCTCCTCGCCGCCCGCGGCCCCGAACTCTTCGCACTCGCCCGCCAGCACAACGCCTGCATCGGCTTCGAAGCCAGTTGCGCCGGCGGAATCCCCGTCATTAACGCCCTCATGCACGGCCTCGTCGCCAACCGCATCGACGCCCTCGTCGGCATCGTCAACGGAACCTGCAACTTCATCCTCACCCGCATGAAAAGCCACGGCTGGTCCTACGCCCAGGCCCTCGCCGAAGCACAAAAAGCCGGCTTCGCCGAAGCCAACCCCGCCATGGACGTCTCCGGCCGCGACGCCGCGCAGAAACTCGCCATCCTCGCCACACTCGCCTTCAACGTCCGCTGCGCCGAACCCGACATCCACACCGAAGGCATCGACAAACTCCAGGACATCGACATCAAATTCGCCGAGGAACTCGGCTACGTCATCAAACTCCTCGCCATCGCCCAGCGCCATGGCCCAAAAATCTCCCTCCGCGTCCACCCCACACTCGTCCATCGAGACGACATGCTCGCCGACGTCGCCGGCAGCTTCAACGCCGTCAGCATCTACGGCCACGCCATCGGCCACACCCTCTTCTACGGCCGCGGCGCAGGACAAATGCCCACCGCCGGCGCCGTCGTCGCCGATGTCATCAACGTCGCCCTCGGCCTAACCCCGCTCGCCTTCTCCCAATTAAAAATATTCCCCGACCAGGTCCCCCCCGCCGACCTCTTGCCGCACCAGGAACTCCTCAGCCGCTACTACCTCCGCCTCCTCGCCCGCGACGAACCCGGCGTCATGGCGCAGGTCACCCAAATCCTCGGCCAGCGAAAAATCAGCCTCTCCGCCATCCTCCAACACGAAGCCAAAGACGGACAATTCGTCCCCGTCGTCATCACCACTCACCAGGCCCGCGAAGGCTCCGTCCAGGCCGCCCTGCAGGAGATCGATCACCTCCCCTCCATCCAGGCCCCCACCGCCTGCCTCAGGATCATCGATCCTCCCAAGGAATTCTCCGCTCCATGAAATACGCCATCATCATCCCCGACGGCGCCGCCGACGAACCGCTGAAAGAATTAGGCGGCCGAACTCCCCTGGAAGCCGCCGAAATCCCCACCATCGATCGCATCGCCACAACCGGACTCCAGGGCCTCGCCCGCACCGTCCCCGAAGGCTTCGAATCCGGCAGCGACGTCGCCACCATGTCTCTCCTCGGTTACGACCCCAAAACTTTTCACACCGGCCGCGCCCCCCTCGAAGCCGCCGCCCAGCGCATCCCCCTCGCCTCCACCGACTGGGTCTTCCGCTGCAATCTAGTCACCGTGATGGATGGAATCATGAAAGACCATTCCGCCGGCGGCATCGCCGACCCCGACGCCCGAAAATTAATCGCCGACCTCGCCGACCATCTAAAACTCCCCGCCTTCGAATTCTTCCCCGGCGTCAGCTATCGAAACCTCCTGGTCGCAAGAAACAACCAGCAATTCAACGTCACCACCAAACCCCCACACGAATTCCCCGAAGAGCCCACGCAAAAATATCTTCCCCGCGGCCAAGGCAGCGAAATCCTGATTCAAATAATGGATGCCTCGCAGCGCCTCTTCGCCGACCACCCTGTCACCCGCTCCCGCAAGGGTAAAAACCCCGCCACTCAGGTTTGGCTCTGGGGCCAGGGCCGCGCCCCCAACCTCCCCAAATTCAACGACCGCTTCCGCGTACAAAAAGGCTGCATGATCACCGGCGTCGATCTCCTCCGCGGCCTCGCCGTCCTCCTCGGCTGGGACGTCCACGAAGTCCCCGGCATGACCAGTTTCCACGACACCGATTACATCGCCCAAGGCCGCGAAACCGCCGCCATGCTCGACAAATACGACCTGGTCTTCAGCCACATTGAAGCCCCCGACGAAGCCAGCCACCAGGCCGACTGGAAGACCAAGGTAGCCGCCATCGAGCAGATCGACCGCCACATCGTCGCCCCCGTTCTAGAAAAATTAAAAACCTTCCCCCAGTGGCGAATCCTCGTCATGCCCGATCACCCCACCAACATAGCGACCCGCAAACACGGCTACGCCCCCACCCCCTTCGCCCTGGCCGGCACAGGAATAACCAACACCCTCCCCTTGCTCTACAACGAAAAAAACGCCGCCGCGACAAACCTCACCTTCCCCAACGGCCACGAACTCATGCATTATTTCCTGCGCCACGGAGCGTAGAAAAATGATCCTCCATTTCGACATCAAATTCGAAGAGTACAAAGAGGCCCACGCGGTGGTGGTCGAACGCACTCGCAAACGTCACCGCAACCCAATCCTCGGCGTGGCAGTCTCAGTCGTCCTGGTCCTCTGTCTCTTCGTTGTCAGTCGTTTATGGGAGTCGACTGGAACCGATCCCATGGTCGTTTGGTTGCACATCTACCTCCCAGGGATCGCTTTCATTCTGCTTCAAACGATCTTTAACGCCTTCTCCATTTATCGTCCATCCCGTCGCCCGCGACTGAACAAACGCGCCTTATTCACCTTCGCCTATGGCATCGTGTTTTTCACCTTCATAACCTGTTGTCTGCTACTTCTCTCCCATATCCCCGGCCCTACATCCCCTCTACGAAACCTTTCCTGGTCTATGCTTCTTCCTCATACCACCTGGCTCTTGGCCCTCTTCATCATCAGCCTGCTAATTATCGTCAATCGGAGGAGAACCGTCCGCCGCGAATGGAAATTCCGTACCGCCGCCCTGGCTCGTCCTCAGACCGCTGAGATCACCGTCGAGGGCATCACCCTTTCCGACCTGTTCCGAAGACTCGATTACCAAT
>JBEKPV010000236.1:0-4108 GCA_049520395.1 Tepidisphaeraceae bacterium | reverse complement strand
TGGTGTTGGCGACCTGCTCCTGCAAATCGACGTTGGTCGCGGCAATGACGCGCACGTCGACCTTGACGGTCTGCGTATCGCCGACGCGCTCGAATTCGCGCTCCTGCAGAACGCGGAGAAGTTTAACTTGTAACTGGGGTTCGAGCGTTCCGATTTCGTCGAGGAAGATGGTTCCGCCGTCGGCGGCTTCAAAGCGCCCTTGCTTGTCGCGAATGGCGCCGGTGAAGGAGCCTTTGACGTGGCCGAAGAGTTCGCTTTCGAGGAGCGTGCCGGTGAGGGCGCCGCAATTGACGCGGATAAAACTCTTTTCCTTGCGCGGGGAATTGTAGTGGATCGCTTTGGCGATCATTTCTTTTCCGGTGCCGGTTTCCCCGAGCAGCAGGACGGTGGCGCGGCTGTTGGCGACTTGACCGACGGTGGCGAAGACTTCGTGCATGGCGGGAGAGTCGCCGATGATATTCTCGAATTTGTAGCGGTCGCGAACCTGGGCGCGGAGCTGTGCGTTTTCTTCCAGCAGTTCTTCCTTCTGCCGCAGCATCATGCGATTGATTTGGATCGCTTGTGCGAGGAAGGCGGAGATGATCTCCAAAAAAGTCTGGTCGCTCTGCAGGGCTTCGACGGATTGGAAAGGTTTGTCGACGGAAAGCGCGCCGGCGGTTCGGCCCTCGATTTTGATGGGGATGCAAAGAAAACTCATGGGTGAGCCCGCGGAATCCGGGGTGAGGCGGCCAGTGCGGTTGAGGAAGTCGGGTTCGAGTCGGGCGTCGGGGATGATGCGGGCCCGCCCAGTGGCAACGACGTTGCCGGTGATTCCTTCGCCCAGGGCGTATTTGCCCCGTTCGATATCCTCGGGCAGGAGTCCGACTGCCGCCTCGGTGCGCAGGCGGCCGGAGGAATCATCAAGGAGGATCAAGGCCCCCCGTCGCATATCCATCTTTTCCGAAATGATTTGCATCATCTTGCCAAAAGCTTCACGGAGATCGAGCGTGGAGGAGAGTATCCTTCCAATCTCCATCAAGATGGCCAATTCCTGATCAGAGGAAACGCGGGTTGCTTGGGAATTAGGCGTCGTAGGTGACTCCATGTCTATAATGTACGCAGTTGCCGGTCCGAGGGCAAATAAATCGCCTATAAATCAGAAAAATTGGCCGAGAAATGGAGATTTTAGTGGTTGGGCCGGTCTGTCGATAGGTTTAGTAACGATTTTCCCGCCAGAAAGTAGCGCCGGGGCGGGTCGAGAGAGTGCCGATATGTGGTCGTTATGGTTTTTGGCGTCCGTGATCGGGGCGCTGGCGGCGGTTGCGGCGCTGATTTATCTCGTCCGGCAAGTCCGCGCTCAACATTCCGTTCAAAGATCCCTTGTCGAACGAACCGCTACGGTCGATCGGCTGCTGGAATTTTCGCAGACCATCCAGGGGGCCGGGAAACCGGATCAGATCTTTGCTTCGCTGAGTCATTATCTGAAATCGGAATTGGGATTGTCCGGCCTGGTGATTTTAACCAGTGAACCGGAGTCGGTGCCGCCGATTCAATTGCGAGTGGCCTGGCCGGAGAGTCTGGCATCCACGACCACTTCGCTGGCGGAACTGGAGCCGGCGCTATGTCCTTGTTTGCGGCAAAATCTTCCCCGCGTTTTTAAGCCGGATAATTCCCCAGTTCGCTGCGGAATCGACGGCGCCCTGAAACTTCCCACTTCGCAACCCGCCTATTGCATTCCGTTCATCGTGGGGACCAAAGTCAAGGCGGTGGCGCATCTGCTTTTGCCCGCAAATCAGCAATGGAATGAACAACGACAGCAATTAGCGCAGACCTATTTGAACAGCGCCCAATCCGTGCTGACGACCCTGAATCTTCTGGAAGAAGCCGAAAAACAGTCGATGACCGACGCGCTGACGGGACTCTTCAATCGGCGTTCGATGGATCAGTTGCTCCAGCGCGAAGTAGCGATGGCGGAACGATATGGACATCCCATGTCGCTGGTGATGATCGATCTGGATTACTTTAAAGAGATTAACGATACGCACGGACATGCGGCCGGAGATCACATGCTGCGGTCGTTTGCGGATTGCGTGCGGATTACTTTGCGTAAGACCGACTTGGCCTTTCGGTATGGGGGGGATGAATTTGTGATTGCGCTGCCGCAGACGCCTCTGTTTCAGGCACAGCAGGTAGTGCAGAAACTTCGGCAGGCTTTCTTGTCGGTGGATTTCTCGCACGCGATCACGCACCTGGATAAGAATCCGACGCTGAGCATCGGAGTGGCCGAGCGCAGCAAAACGGCAAATATCCTGTCGCTGGCGAATCTCCTGGCGGCGGCGGATCAGGCGCTTTACAACGCCAAAAACAGCAATCGCAATTGCGTCCGCGTCTTCGAGCCGCCACAAGCCGCATAAACGGACCGGCGGATGGTCCATTAAAAATCATATCAAAAACTGCGTTAACTGTATTGCCTAACCATAGTTAGTGCCATCTAAATACCCCAACTTTTTATCATTTCGTTGGAAGATCGTGTAGGATAGAGCATTGCGATCGCCACGCTGTAGCGGCGGGTGTTCCGAAGCACAAAAGGTTTGGGATGCAAGTGGCTGTAGGAAATGCAGTTTCAGAAGCACCTGCTCTAGGGGCGGGTACCGAGTTCGAGCCGCGCTTTGTGGCGAAATCGGCCGCGATCACGCGCGTGCAGCAAGCCGCCAAGGCGGTCGCCTCGCGCGCCAGCACCGTGATGTTGCTGGGCGAGACCGGCAGCGGCAAGGAAATGCTGGCGCGATATGTGCACCAAAACTCGCCGCGGGCCAATCGGCCGTTTATTCCCGTGGATTGCTCGGCCCTGACCGAGACACTTTTCGAAAGCCAATTATTCGGACATCTCAAGGGAGCGTTCACCGGTGCCGTGCGCGACACGATGGGGTTCATTCGCGCGGCCGACGGGGGAACGCTGTTCCTGGACGAAGTGGGCGAATTAACCCTGAATTTACAGGCGAAATTGCTCCGCGTGCTTCAGGAGCGCAGCGTGGTTCCCGTCGGCGGAACGCAGCAATTTCCGGTGGATGTTCGCATCATCTGCGCGACCAATCGCGATTTGCAGTCGATGGTGAGTCAGGAAACGTTTCGGCAGGATTTGTTTTTCCGGATCAACGTCGTGGTATTGCGCGTGCCGCCCCTGCGCGAACGCGTGGAAGACATCGTCGCGTTATCGGAATTTTTCCTGGCACGTCAGTCCGCCTTGGTTCAGGAGCCGCGCAAAACGCTGCATCCGGACGCGGTGCAAAGTTTGATTCGCCATAACTGGCCGGGGAACATCCGAGAGTTGTTCAACGTTTTGGAACACTCGCACATCATGTCACTGGGGCCGGTAATTGAGTTGAGCGATCTTCCGCCGCCACTGAGTAATTCGGGCTTCGCCCCGCGGATTCACGCGACGGAGTTGAACCTGCAGCGGATTGAGCGAAACGCGATTATCGAAGCTTTGAAGCGGACGCGTTTCAATCGTGCGGCCGCATGTCGGCTGCTTGGCATTGAGCCGCGGCGGTTGAATCGGCGAATTTCCGCTTTGCGCATCCCCCTGCCATAGCCCATCTTAACGTCTCTGGTCAGTTCCATCTGGTTATAATGATGATGCGATGCCAAAATGGTAGATTTCTACCATATTGCGTTATTGGATAAGCCTTTAAAGCAACCACACCCATGCAATTGCCTTCCAATTTGGGGGGTTGGTGTTGGTATGAGCACGCATCTTCAGCCGCCACAAAAAACGCATTAAGTCGTTTCATAACAACCGTTTACCAACACATCGGTTTCATCAAATTATTAGCGGCACGCCATTCGTTATAGGCGTGGTGCGTATGGCAGTGCTCATGTGGTAGGGCCAGCAGCCTTATTACTGGTGGGTGCGGATACCGGACCGTCGCAGTAGTGGGCGGTGTCGGGCACTGTCGAGGATGGGACGATCGCCGTAGCCGTTTGATCGTTTCCCAGCTCTTGGCTTGTTGTGTTTCTGCGAATTGCCGGCGCCAGGGTTTTTGTCTGGTGCGGTGACGTCGTGGGGACGGAGATTGTGTGCCACTTGTGGATCGCCGGCTTGGGCCGGCGGAACCACGGTGGATGGGTT
>JBEKPV010000235.1:0-4215 GCA_049520395.1 Tepidisphaeraceae bacterium | reverse complement strand
CATCCCCGTCTTCGAACTCCCCGTCGAAGACTAATTCAAGCCGACGCCTCCTCGATATGGATCGCTCGCACGAATCCAAATCGCCGGAAGTCCTGCATGTTTTCGGTCACGATAATTTCCACCCCGGCATCGCGCATCGTCATCGCCAGAAACAGGTCGTACCAAATCGCCCCGGTGATCCCCATCGCCGCCCCTTCACGGATCGCCCGGATCACCGTGCCGCGCCGCGGATAAATCTTCCCCAGCCGCCGCGACCGATACAGCACATCACCCATGCGCTTCAATTCGCTCGATGGCATCGGCCTTGCGACAAAACGCGCTCGAGTTACGACCGCCGCGAATTCCACGATATTTTGAGGTGCAACGCAGAATTCCCCCCTCTGCCTCAGTCCTCGATCAACCAGGCGCGCCGCCGCCGCGTGCAGGTGCGAGTCGGCATCCGCCGCGTAAACCAAAACATTCGTGTCCAGTAGCGCCCGCCCCATATCGATCATTCGTAAATATCTTGACGCCGCGCCGACGACCGAACCCCCAGCTTCATCGCTCCCAGGGGATCAGGCGCCTCCTTCGCCGCCGCCCGCCGTTGCTTCCACGGCTTGTGTTTCAGCGGCTGCGCCCGCATCTTCTCGTACTCCTCCACCCCAAAGCACCGCGCCGGCACCCCGTTACGCGGCACCACCACCACGGCTTCGTTCTTCGCGCACCGATGCAGAATACGTTTCTCCACGTTATTCGGAATTTGCGCCATCGGGAAACTCCTGAATTAATGCTCAATTATCATGATACGATAGAGGCGGTATTTTCTCAAGGTGGCTTGCAAACGCCGCTTCCCAGGCTAAAATCACCCATATATGATCCACGAAAACCTCTCGGCCTCCATCGAAGACCTTTCATCCCGGATGCTTGCCATTCGGGACTCTCTTTGACCTCCCCACAAAACTAGCCCGTCGTAAAGAATTAGAAACCCAAATGGGCGAACCCGGCTTCTGGAACAACCAGGACCAGGCCAAGCGCGTCGTCGCCGAGGTAAAAATCCTCAAAGCCGCCGTCGATCCCGTCCAGGAAATGCTCCGCGGCGTCGAAGACGTCCGCGCCTTATATCAATTGGCCAAGGAGGCTGACGACGCCCAAACCATGGACGAGGCCGACAAGACCCTGGCCGAATTGGAAAAAAAAGCCGAGAAGGTTGAACTCCAGTCCCTCCTCGACGGCAAAAACGACCCCTTGAACTGTTTCGTCCAGATTCACGCCGGCGCCGGCGGCACCGAAGCCCAGGACTGGGCCGAAATGCTCCTCCGAATGTACCTCTATTTTTTCGAGCGCCGCGGCTGGGACGTCTCCGAAGTCGACCGCACCTGGGGCGAACAAGCCGGAATCAAAAACGTCACCCTCCTCGTCAAAGGACAATACGCCTACGGCTACATGCGCGCCGAAGCCGGCGTCCACCGCCTCGTCCGCCCCAGTCCCTTCAACGCCCAGGGAAAACGCCAGACCAGTTTCGCCTCCGTCGATGTCGTCCCCGATTTCGAGGAAGACGATTCCGATATCGAAATCCCCGAAGCCGATCTCGACATCGTCGCCTTCGTCCGCGCCAGCGGCCCCGGCGGCCAAAACGTCAACAAAGTCGCCACCGCCGTACGCATCACTCATAAACCAACCGGAATCCAGGTCACCTGCTCCGTCGAACGCAGCCAGCAGCAAAACAAACGCCTCGCCCTCGCCCTCCTCACCGGCCGCCTCGAACAAATCGAACAAGCCAAACGCGACGAAGAACTCAAAGCCCTCTACGGCGACAAAGGCTCCATCGCCTGGGGAAATCAGATTCGCAGTTACGTCCTCGACGACCGACGCGTCAAAGACCACCGCACCAATGTCGAGACCACCAGCGTCGAAAGCGTCCTCGATCGCGGCGAACTCGACCCCTTCATCGACGCCGAACTCCGCCGCAAAAAAAAGGCGCGCGCAGCCAAAATGTGACAATCTGACCTTGGGTCCGATAGTCCCACGCCTCACGGCCTCTTGCCGATAAGCCCAACGCAACATTCATTAAGCGGGGCTCCCGCTTATTCGATGACAGATGCGAAAGGCCACTGCTGCCTATGTCCGCACTTCCAAAGGGTTCTCCGTCCACCACTGCGCATCCGAGTTCGGAGGCGCTCTGCCGTCAGGCCATCCGTAAAGTCACCGCACTGGCAACCCTCCCTCAGATCGCCGCCCGAATCGTTCAAATTGTCGAAGACCCCAACAGCAACGCCCAGCACCTCAAAAAAGTCATCAGCCACGATCCCGCACTCGCAACCCGAATCCTCAAAATCGTCAACAGCGCCTATTACGGCCTCCCCGGACAGGTCAACTCCGTCGACCGCGCCATCGTCATGCTCGGCTTCCGCGAAGTGAAAAATATCGCCATGGCGACCAACCTCGGCGCCCTCTTCCGCGGCACCGAACTCCAGGGCCCCTACACCGCCAAAGACCTCTGGCGCCATTGCCTCGCCGTCGGCGTCGCCGCCCGCGAACTCGCCAAGCAATCCCGCGCCATGTCCGGACGCAGCGCCGACGCCTTCCTCGCCGGACTCATCCACGATCTCGGCCTTCTCGTCCAACTCCAGGTCAACCCCGACCGACTCTCCAAGGTCTGCGCCAAAGCCTTCGAAGAAATCCAAAACGGCTCCACCACCCTCAATTTCTGCGCCCTCGAACGCTCCATCATCGGCGTCGACCACGAGCAACTCGGCCAAGCCCTCACCGAAAACTGGCGCTTCCCCGAAACCTACCAGCAAGTCGTAGGCTTTCATCATCACCCCAAACTCGCCCGCGGCGACAGCCGCGACCTCGTCGGCCTCATCCACATCGGCGACATCCTCGTCTGCCGCATGAACACCGGCTTCAACGCCACCGCCCGTGCCCGCCAATGGGAACCCGCCGACCTCGAAAAACTCGGCCTCGACGAATCCAAAATCGAAAAAGTCCTCAGTGACCTCCCCACCCAAATCGACGAAGCCGCCGTCATCTTCGACTGAGAAGCAAAAACGGAGCAAAAAGGGGACACTCATCTTTTCTCGATTTTCCTCGGCCTCCCACGAGGTCGGAGTGTGAACCCTAATCCCAGCCGCTCGGCCGTTTGTTTCACCCAGATCGCGCTTCCGAACGGTCGGCCGCGTCGAGTCGAGTCGCGGGCCGCCGACAACTGCTCCTTGCCCATCGGCTCGTTCACTATCTCCACCCACTCCTTCGGCTTCGCCACCGGCCAAGGCGTTAGCAGCGCCCTTCCATCCGGCGATCGATCGCCCCGCAAGCTCGACCACCGCCAGTCCTCCGCACGCTTCACCAACCCGGCCCGCAACGGATTTGCTTCGACATACCGCAGCAGCGTCAGCAGATGCCGATCACTTTGCACCGGAAAACTTTTGAACCGCCCCTGGTAAACGTGCCCCTGGCCGACGGTGTGCCAATATTGCCGCCAGCGACGAACGTGAGTATTGCTCAGCCAGCGCATGTAGGCCGACAATTCCCCGTCCCGACGTGGCCAAAGCACCAGATGCCAATGGTTCGGCATCACGCAATATCCCAGCACCCGCACCCCCGCAACGCGCTCCGCCGCATCCGCCATCAGATCGACAAACGCCGCATAATCCCCCGGCTTCTGGAACAGCCGCATCCGACCATTGCCTCGGTTCAGTACATGCTGCACCATCCCGCCCACCGCAATCCGCGCGATCCGTGGCATTCCGCCAAACTAATTCGTCCGCTCCCTCCTGTCAATATTGATGAGTGTCCCTCTTCTCCCCCCCCCTTTTCTCCCCTTTTCTTCCGCCATTTCGTTGTCCTGGCCGATTCGCCGTGTAACCTTCTCAATTGATCCATTCACAGGGCATGTAAAAGAATTCGCAGAAGCAGCAACGTCAACTCCACTGCGAGAAGGAAAAGACCGAGAACACCAAAGACGTTCCGCAACGACAGCCCTGCGGCCCAAACGGAATAACTTCCGCCCACTAAAGCTACGAGTGAGGGCAAAAAGATCGAAATAAGTGCCACCGGTGTCGGCGTCGGGGACGGCCCTGCGGTGGCTAAGAACAGAAAAGGGGACACTCATGAATGCCATTCACTTAAGCGATCTCTTGGTTGTTTTTCAACTCTTTTCTTAATTCCGCGCGGGGGCGGGTCATTTTCGTGTAGGTGTCCTGTAAATCCTTAATCACCCGCGGCTCGTGCCGG
>JBEKPV010000234.1:0-4226 GCA_049520395.1 Tepidisphaeraceae bacterium | reverse complement strand
TTCCGCCTACGCCGTTGGTCGTCGGCAGCGTATCGGCCAAAATGGCCGAGCCGCCCGAAGGCGAAAACTCCTGGAGAGTGATCGTGCTTGGCGCGCCGTTTTCGAGTTCGGAATCGCCGTAGGCGTAGGTGTTGACGACCAGGTCGCCGGCAGTGAAGGACGCGCCCCGAGCCCGCGCGGTGAAAACAGAAATAGTGGCAACGAGGGCCACGCCCAGGAATTTTCTCGTCATCTCTCTCCCTCTCGAACCGTACCTAGTACTTCAGGAGGCGGGATTATTACGGTCGGGGCCGATCTCGTTCCACCAGCGCAAGGTTAATGTTTGCAAATGAAACCTAAATGTTGGGAGGTTTTGCGGCGGTTTTCAAACCAGCTGAACGCCGCGTGATAGTCCGCTAGGCGTGGAATTCCGCAAAATTGAATTTAGGCAATATGGGGTTTAAGAAATGAAGCGAAAAGGCGAAGAAGCGGGGGGGAATTTCGATATCAGTTTCTTTGCACGGCGCGGCTAGGCCGCCTGGCTTGGGGCCTGGGGCTGGGCGTCGCGGCCAAATTCGCCGACGGCCTGACCCAGGACGATCCAGGAGCGTTCGCTCTCTGCCAAATGCAATAATTTGGCGGCTTGCGGGGCTACTTCTTTCAGTCCGGCGGCGGAGGCCATGCCCAGAACCAACTGGGCGACTTCCTTGAGCTGCGTGCGGTCCTGGCGCTCGATTGCCTGCTCGATCTGGGCGAGTTCGAAGGGAAGCTGCTTATAGAACTTCTGCACCAGCGCGGCGCGAGTGGCGGCCGCGGCGTTGGCTTCCTTGGTCGGGGCGGCTTCCTTGGCGACCTGCTCGACTCTCAAATAGCGCGAGATCGCCTTGAAAAGTTGTTCCATCTTGATCGGCTTGGTCACAAAATCGTTGCAACCGGCGCTGAGGCACTTGGATCGATCGCGCTCCATGGCGTTGGCGGTCAGGGCGATGATGGGGCCGCGGTATCCCTTGCCACGAAGATTCAGCGTTGCGGTGAAGCCATCCATGACCGGCATCTGCACGTCCATGAGGATCAGGTCGTAGGGCGTGTTGTTTGCCGCGGCGGCCATGGCTTTTTCATAGGCGATCTGGCCGTTGGCGGCGAGGTCGAGTTTCAATCCGGTTTGTCCGAGCCTGGCGGCGATCAGCGCCTGGTTGTCGATGCCGTCCTCGGCGACGAGCACCGTTCCGCTGATGCGAACCCGCGGATCGGCGAAGTTGTAGGTGGCGTCCATCGCCAGTTCGGGGCGATCTTGAATGGCCACATCCGCCAGCGAGCCGGTGCCGATGGAGACCGTGAAGGTGCTTCCCTTGCCCGGTTGGGTGTTGACGGCGATGTCTCCGCCGAGGGCCCTGGCGAAATGTTTGGAGATCGCCAGACCCAGGCCGGAACCGCCGTATTGCCGGGTGATCGAGGCGTCGCCTTGAACGAAGGGCTTGAATAGCGTCGCCAGTTGTTCGGCGGGAATGCCGATTCCGGTGTCGGTGATTTTCACTTCGAGGACGGGATTCTGTGCTCGCAGGGAGGGTTTGATCGAGACGTTGATGGAAACGCCGCCTTCTTTGGTGAATTTGATGGCGTTGGAAATCAGGTTGATCAGCACCTGCCGTAAGCGGGTGGGATCGGTGCGGATCGTCTTGGGAATTTGGCCCTCGAATTTGACGTCCAGAGACAAGCCCTTTTCCTCGGCGCGGTGGCGGAGCATCGAGCAGACCTCGCCGATGACCGCGGCCGGGCAGCATAAAATCGGATCGACGGACATTTTCCCGGCCTCAATCTTGGAGAGGTCGAGAATATCGTTGATCAAGGTGAGCAGGTGCTCGCCGTTGCGGCGAATGACGCGGGCGTCTTCGAGCCTCTCGTCGGCAGTGCGCTCGGAGTTGAGCAGCAATTCGGCAAATCCGTTGATCGCGGTCAGCGGCGTGCGGATTTCGTGGCTGATGCTGGCGAAGAACATCGACTTGAATCGATTGGCGGCCTCGGCGGCTTCCTTGGCGATTTTCAACTGCTCCTGAGCCTGCGCCCGTTGGGCGTCGACCTGCGACAGCCTTTTCAGATTGAAGTAGACGATCAGTCCGAAGGCGGCGGTTATTGAATAGACGAACAGAACGAAGCAGGTCTGCAGATGATACCAGTTGCGGTGGACGCCAAAGAGCAGCGTCCACCAGAGGAAAGTCGGCACCACGAGGCAGGCGGCGAGCAGCCGCCGCGTGATCGAGCGGGTGATCGGATCGTGCTCGGCTTTGGGTCGGTTGGAGGGATCAAGCCCGGCGCCGCCGCGTTGCTGGGCGAATTCCGAAACATCGGGAGCCAGATAATCCAACTTTGGGGTGTTCGGGTTCATAATAGTCGCGCAATTTCCATTAGCCGGCTGAGGGGGCGAAGCCCCAATCGTTTATCGTCGCGGCTTCCGGCCGCGCTTAGAACGATTGTGTGAATTGCTTGACAAGTTTTGGGAAAAATACCGGGATTTATTGGACGGGCCGCGCCGCACGGGGGATTAAAGGTTGCCGGCAAATAATTTGAGAATGTTTTGCCAATGTAATTCGGCGGCGGGGCGGTCGTAGACGGGGGTGTCGTTGACGGCCCAGCCGTGTTTCACATCCGGATAAACCTCAACCGTATTCTTCACGCCCGCCGACTGAAGCGCCGATTCGAGGCGCTGCCTTTCCTCGGCGGTGAAATGGGGATCGATGCCGGCGACGCCGACGTAAATCTCACCGCGCATTTTGGGGGCGAGCAGATGGGGACTGTCGGGCTGATCGGTCGCCAGGCGTCCACCATGAAAGGAAGCGGCGGCCTTGACGCGATCGGGAAAAGTCCCCGCCGCCGAGAGGGAAAATGCACCTCCCAGGCAGTAACCCACGCAGCCGATCTTCTCGGCCGCGACGGAGGGCTGAAGATCGAGGAAAGCCAGAAAGCTCGCCGTGTCTTCCATGAGCAGCTCGTTGTTAATCGACCGCAGCAGGGGCATGAGGCGGTCTCGTTCCGGGCCCTCTTTGAATGCGGTTGCCGCGTCGAACGGCTTTACCGGACCCGAGCGGTAGTAAAGGTTTGGCAGTAGAACGTAATAGCCGGCTTGCGACAGCCGCTGGGCCATATCGCAAAGCGCCGGGCGGATGCCGATGCCGTCCATGTAAAAAATCACCGCCGGTCGTTTCCCTTTTTGTGGGGGAGAAAAAAAGTGACAGGGCGCGACGCCACCCTTGGTTTTGATTTCAACGGTATTGGTGTTCATGGGTCAACCTCTATTGCACAAGACGTTCCCATTCGGGAGCGGTTTTGCACCAGATGCGCCAAATGCGGCGGTAGGCCGATTCGATGTCGCGGGCGACGCCCGGCGCGTCCATTAAGGGCGAATCCCGCATGCGGCCTCGCATGGTCCGCCTTAGCTCGCCCAGCTGGTGAAAATTGCCGGCGAGTTCGGTCGCGATCTTCACGTAATCCGCCGGAGTCGACGCAATCAGTTCCGGCAAACCGAGATTGGACAAAATGCTTCGTCCACCGCGACCGACCGCGGTTTCCCCCGAGAGCGTAACCACGGGGACTCCCATCCAGAGCGAATCCAGACTGACGGTGTGGCCACAATAGGGAAACGGATCGAGACATAGATCGATGCGATGATAAAGGGCCACATATTTGTCCCAGGGCAGCCTTGCGATCAGCTCCACGCGACTTTCGTCGATGCCCTGGTCGGCGAGAGTGGCCAATACCAGTTGCGAAGCCAGACCGATGGGGCAGCGCAGGATTAGCCGGGAATTCGGCGCCCGGGCCATCAATTCGCCCCAGGTTTTTAAAACCGCCGGCGTTACTTTGCAGAAGTTGTTCAAGCACCCGAAGGTGACAAATTTATTGACCCGCGCCGGCAGCGGAGCCACGGAAACTTCCTTGCCGCCCCATTGCCAGCAGAGATAGCTGCGCGGAAGGCGGAGGGTGGTCTCCGTGTAGTCGTCGTCCGCGCCGGGGGGATCGATGAAGGGGTCGGTGAGTCGATAGTCGATCGTCGCCAGCCCCGTTGAGCCGGGATAACCCAGATAGGTTGCCTGAATCGGAGCCGGTTTTCGCGCGAAGACGAGTAGGCGGTTGCCGCCGGTGTGCAGGGCGAGGTCCACCAGGATATCGATCTGGTCTTCGCGGATTTGGTTGGCTGCCTGTTCGTCCGTGAGACCGGCGATATCGCGCCAGCGATCGGCGCTCTTTTTAAACCG
>JBEKPV010000233.1:0-4428 GCA_049520395.1 Tepidisphaeraceae bacterium | reverse complement strand
AGAGTTGGGCCGTATTCTCCGGCGCCGGCGAGCGCGAACGCTCGTCAACGGCGATGGAAAATGTCCTCAAACGCCTCGTACGGCGCGACGAGAGATTGATTAAATTGCTCGATCCGCCGTTTGACGCGTCAGACCTGAATCCGGGGTATATAAAAGGTTATGTCCCCGGGGTTCGAGAAAACGGGGGGCAATACACCCACGCCGCCATCTGGACCGTTATGGCTTTCGCGGCGATGGGGGACTCGAATCGGGCATGGGAACTATTTGCGCTGATCAATCCGGTTCTTCATGGCTCAACCGCGGAAGCGATCGCCACCTATCGCGTCGAGCCGTATATTGTCGCCGCCGACGTTTATGCGGTGCCGCCTCATACCGGGCGCGGCGGCTGGACGTGGTACACGGGCTCGGCCGGTTGGATGTACCGGCTGATCACGGAATCGTTGCTCGGACTCCGACTGGAAGTCGACAAACTTTATTTCTCGCCGCGTCCTCACCCCGATTGGAAATCGTTCAACATTCATTACCGATATCGCGAAACCGTCTATCACATTACACTCCAAAGCACGGGCAAAGGAACGGATGTACAGCGCGTCGTCATCGACTCGAAAGACTCTCCCGATAAATACCTTCCGTTGACCGACGACCGCACGGAACACGCCGTTCGCGTGGATTTGGGGTAGACCCTTTCGACTTGAAGCACGCCAACCGTTTGGCGAAAATGGCCGTGCGTTGCTGGGCCGGCTTCTCATGACCTTCCGTCGCCGATGCGTCAATCGATTACAGCTTCATTTGCACAATATTCGGCAATTTGGCTCTGGTTTTTGTTCGTAATATCGCGGGCAATCATCTTTTTATTTCTGGCGGGACATGGCACGGATCTGTACGTTCACGCGGATTATATCGCGCAGATGAACCGGGGAGCCGTGCCGTTTCGGGATTTCTTTCCTGAGTATCCGCCGCTCGTATTTTTGTTTACAAGTCTGCCGGGCCTGGTGGACGGGTCGCTCCGATGGTATTTTCCCATTTTCCGCATCCTGTGCTGCGCGATTGACTGCGGCATCTGGATTTACCTGCTTCACATCAACAAAACGAGCAAGGGGAACCTCATCCTCTATATTTTGTGTTCCACGGCCATCGGACATCTGTTTTATGACCACGTCGACCTCGTTTTGGGCGCTATCCTGCTTGTCGCGCTGGCGGCCCTTCTCAAAGGCAGAAATCGTCTTTATCAACTGGCGCTGGGAATGGGTATCGCATTTAAGCTTGTTCCCGTTGTATTAGTCCCCGCGACATTGGCGCTGGAGCGAAAAAAAGGTTTGAAATCTTTGATGAAATGTGCCGGATTGGTTTTTCTGCCGACGATTGTGTCGTTCGGCGCGATCGCGGCGATGGGCGGTTACCATTTCCAATGGCTCCTTGAATATCATTTCAACCGGGGAATCCAGATTGAATCGGCGCCGGCATCCGTTGAAATGGTTCTGATGTGGTTCGGCGTGCCGGGCGAGGTGACGGACGACTTCGGAAGCGCCAATCTACATACGCCCTATGAGTCGGTTTTGATTCATGGAGCCACGGCGCTGCTGGGCGCGGTTGTCGTGCTGAGCGCCTTAATGGCAATGGTACGCCGAATGAGCTGCGAATCGGTCGCCTTTTTGCTATGCGGAGTCCTTTTGGCTTCGCTGGTGTTTAGCAAAGTCCTGTCTCCACAATACTTCATCTTTATGTTGCCGATTCTGGTCATTCTGCCGGTCGCCGAAGACGCGCTGGAGACGGCGGCGGTTCGGTTTTTAATTTTAATCATCTTCGCGGTGACGGGCGCGGTCTTTCCCTGGAACTACGATAATCTCTTGCAGTTGAAATTTTGGGCGCACTTGTACGCCGTGGAAAACATTCTGATCCTGAGGGCCGATTGTCTTGCGCTACTCAGCCTGTACTGTTTTCTGCGGGCTTGGGGAACTTCGGTTGCATCGACGTCGGCTTTTGTCGGTCGCAATGGAGCATTGCATTTCAGCGGCCGTTTTCGGGGTGAATCTGCGCCGGTGAGAACGAGGAGCGTCCGCTGAAACATCGGCGACGCGTGGACATCATGGGCAAACTTGCAATGCCGGGGGTCGCGCTGATTGTCTGGGGGATTGCGTTGGCCGCGCCGGCCAAGTGCAATGCCGACCTTCTCGATCAATTTCGCCAGGAATATCCGGCAGCGGCCGAAAAGCTGAACGCGGCCTATGGTCACGTGGATATTCAAACCTCAGAAACGTTGTTTGATGATAATGGCGGGGTCAAATGGCAATTTCATTGCCAGTATCTGCGCGAAGGCAAGTATTTTAGAAAATTCCAAACGTTTGTGAGCGCGGGAACGTCCGATCCAACCTATAACGCCGTGCGCGTAATGGGAGGAAGCAGCGACAAATATTTTGATATTCAAAAATCCGGGGACGAGCCGCAGTTCCGGATTACGGCCTTTGGACCCATTGAAGATGATGCGTTTGTGAAAAGAGGCGCAACCGATTGCCTTCCGCTGTATGCGAGTTGCTACGCGGACGCGATCGATGTGCAACAATATATAAGTGACCCGGCCGTTCGTCTGGTATCCGCAAAGACGGTGTTCCGCGGCGGCGTTTCAGTGGTGGATATTGTGGCGGACGTGAGCATTGCCGGCGAGCCGCACAATCAAGTCCAGTTCTATTTCTTTCCGGACAGTTGGGCACTGGCGGGGTTTTCGTGGCCGGAACTCTCCGGGAGTATGAGCCCCAATGACCCACACAAGTCGATCGAGCAGCGCGTTGAATACCTGGGCAACGACCCGCCACAGATAAAATCCATCGATCGATGGGAGACGACGACGTGGGAGCCGGAAAGCCGTTTGGGGGAGAGCAAAATATCTGTCGATTCCATTGCATTTGGTCCCGTCAACGAGGAAAAGTTTACTCTGGCGGACCTTGGAGTGGCCGAACCGGCGGTGCCGAGCACTGGGTTGAGGATGCTCTGGATGCTAAGTATCAATGGGCCCTTGCTGGCAGGATATGGAATCGTGTTCTGGGTTGTTTCACGGCGTAAGAAACGGGCGGGTAGATCGAAGGCAATTTCCTGATTTTTGGGGCCGCGGTTGGGCGGCGACTTGCCTCTATGGCCGCACCGGATAGACTTTCCGTCCCGGACGAAATGGTGACGATGTACGGGGTGTAGCTCAGCTTGGTTTAGAGCGCTTGGTTCGGGACCAAGAGGTCGTAGGTTCAAATCCTATCACCCCGATGCTCGGCCTTGGGGCCGAAAATAGAGCAGCAGAGAGTAGTCGGTAGAAGAAAGAGAAGACGAAACCGCTTTCGACACTCGATCGTGCCCGTAAGGCGGATCATCTCTCAGGCGGTTTAGTCTCTAACTTCTCGCGTTTACGATTAAGGAGAACCATGTCAAAACAGTATCCGCAAGCTCCCGCCATGACGATTGATCCGGCGAAGATTTACACGGCCACCATCGACACTACCAAGGGAAAAATCGACTGCCTATTGTTCGCCAAGGACGCGCCGGCCACCGTCAATAATTTCGTTTTTCTGGCCCGCGAGAAATTTTACGACGGGACGAAATTTCATCGAGTGATCGCCGATTTCATGGTCCAGGGAGGCGACCCGACCGGGACGGGTACCGGCGGGCCGGGGTATAAGTTTGCCGATGAAGTAAAGAACAATCCGCGCAAGCATCAGGTCGGCTCGCTTTCGATGGCCAATGCGGGGCCGAATACCAACGGAAGCCAATTCTTCATTACTCACATTGTCACGGATTGGCTCGATGGCAAGCATACGGTTTTCGGGCAGGCGAAGGACAAGGCCAGCCAGGATGTCGTGAATTCGATCAAGCAGGGCGACAAGATTAATAGTGTTACTATTGCTGAGGGGTAAATCAGCTTCGGCACCAGCTTTGCCATACGTCGCGATAGACGGACTCAATGCCGGCGGCAAATCGAGGGCCGTCCATCAGCGGCGATCGTTCCATGCGCGGGCGCAGGGTCGCCCTGATTTCCGCCAGTTGTGATGGTTGGGCGGCCCACTTAACCGCTAAGCTCACAAATTCTTCGTCCGTGCGGGCGACAAATTCATCGGCCAAACCCAAATTCGTGTACTGGCTAAAACCTGCGCGCGAGACCGCGAAATCGCCGCACAAACTGATGACTGGCACGCCCATCCAAAGCGCGTCCAGGCTCGTGGTGTGACCGTTATAGTGAAAGGTGTCCAGACAAATATCGATTCGGTGGTACACCCTTAGGTACTGATCGCGCTTTTGATTCGCAACAAATTCTACCCGCTCCGATTCCACATCCAAAAGGCGAAGCACGCGCTGCCGATGTTCGCCCTGCGGCGAAAGTAATATCAATTTCGATCCGGGCGTCGCCTTTAAGACTCGCGACCAGAGGGACAACGTTCGATCAGTGAC
>JBEKPV010000232.1:0-4430 GCA_049520395.1 Tepidisphaeraceae bacterium | reverse complement strand
GCAGCATCGCCACGACGGGCGCGCGGTGCGGGGTTTATACGCTGATTATGCGGGACACGCGGATCACCACGGGGACGGGGACGCACCTGGACGATCTGCAGGCGCACAGCATTAATATGGTGCGGGATGGGGATCGATTCGTCTGGCAGGATGAAGTGTTTCAGCAATTTCCGCTGACTTTGGATCCGGCGCCGAGCGATGAGGAACTGACGAAATTGCTGCAGCAGGTTGGGAAGAAGGCGAAAGAGGCGAGCCGGGTGGAGGTGCCGTTTGAGAGTATTGCGCCCAAGCCGCCGCAGTTCTGGACGCTGAAGAGTTCGGGGGACGTGCAAGTGGCGATTGGGCGGATGGGGGCGACGCGGTTGCAGATGTTCCGGGTGGGCAAGGGCGTGGCGCAACATGCGCTGATCGCGGGGAAGACGGGTTCAGGTAAATCGACGCTGCTGCATGCGCTGATCAGTAATCTGGCGATGTGGTATTCGCCGGATGAAATTGAATTGTATTTGATCGACTTTAAGAAGGGGGTTGAGTTTAAGACGTACGCGGCGCATTTGCTGCCGCATGCGCGGGCGATCGCGGTGGAGAGCGATCGGGAATTCGGGCTGAGCGTTTTGCAGCGGATCGACGCGGAACTGACGCGGCGCGGCAATCTTTACCGGAAATACAGCGTGCAGGATTTGGCGAGCTACCGGGACGCGTCGGGGGAGGCGATGCCGCGGACGCTGCTGATCATCGACGAATTCCAGGAATTTTTCAGCGAGGATGACAAGCTGGCGGCGGATGCGTCGCTGTTGCTGGACCGCCTGGTGCGTCAGGGCCGAGCGTTTGGCGTGCATGTGCTGCTGGGATCGCAAACGATCGGCGGTTCGTCGGGGCTGTCGCGGAGCACGATCGGGCAGATTGCGATTCGCGTGGCTCTGCAAACGAGCGAGGCGGACTCGCAGCTCATTTTGGGAGATGGGAACTCGGCGGCGCGATTGCTGTCGCGGCCGGGTGAAGCGATTTATAACGATGCGGGGGGATTGGTGGAGGGGAATAGCCCGTTCCAGGTGGCATGGCTGCCGGACGAACAGCGGGATGTGTATTTGGAAGCGGTGAATCAGAAGGTTCGATCGATGGGTTATAAGGCTTCGGTGCCGATTGTTTTTGAGGGGAATGCGCCGGCGGATATTCGGAAGAATGCGGCGCTGATGGAATATCTGGGGGCGCCGAAATATGTGCCGCTGGTGGGTGTGCCGATGGCGTGGCTGGGTGATCCGGTGGCGATCAAGGCGCCGACGGCTGTGAATTTCCGGAGGCAGAGCGGATCGAATGTGCTGATCATCGGGCAGAATGAAGAGTCGGCGCTGGCGATGCAGTCGCAGGCGATGGTGGGCCTGGCAGCGCAGTTGTCGCCGCAGGAAGCGAGTTTTTACGTTTTGGATGGGAGCCCGGCGGATTCGCCGTCGTTTGGGGTTTTGGGGAGGGTGGCGGGGGCGCTGCCGCATCAATCCAAGAATGTTGAATATCGGGCGGTGCCGGAGGCGATTCATGAACTGGCGCTGGAGATGGCCAAGCGGCAGGCGGCGGATACGTCGAATCCGCCGGCGATTTTTGTGATGATTTTTGGGATGCAGCGGTATCGGTCGCTGCGAAAATCAGAGGAGTCGTTCAACTTTTCGGGCGGGGACGAGGAGAAGCCGCCGGATCCGGGGAAGGAATTTAATGATCTGCTGCGCGATGGGCCGGCGGTGGGGATTCACTTTATTACGTGGATCGATACGGCTACGGCGCTGGATCGGGCGCTGGATCGGACGGCGATGCGTGAATTCGATCACCGCGTGCTGTTCCAGATGAGCGCGACGGATAGCAGCAATATCATCGATTCGCCGGCGGCGAATAAGCTGGGAGTGAATCGGGCGATGGCTTATAGCGAAGAGCAGGGGACGACGGAGAAGTTTCGGCCGTATGCGGGGGCGGATGCGGGGTGGCTGGGGGAAGTGAAGCAGAAGCTTGCGGGGAAATTGGGCGGGAAATGAAATGCCCCACGGCGGCGCCGTGGGCGTTCAGTGGGCGAAACTGATTTATTGCCTGGAATTCAATCGCATAGTCCGTAGTGGGCCAGGGCGGCGCGGACGCCCTCCTGGTTGTTGGAGGGGGCGATCCAGTGGGCGGCTTTTTTGACGAGGTCGTGGGCGTTGTCCATGGCGACGGCGACGCCGGCTAGCTGGAGCATGCCGACGTCGTTGGGGGCGTCGCCGATGCTCATGACTTGTATTAGCGGGACCTGATAGTGCTCGGCGATCATTTGCAGGGCGGCGGATTTGCCGACGTGTTTGTCCATGATTTGCAGGAGCTGCGGATCGGTGCGGACGATGGTGACCTGCTGGTCGTGGGGGCCGGCGAGGATGGCTTCCAGGGCGGTGATCTTTTCGGGGTCTCCCAGGAGCAGCAGCTTGGTGATCGGCTGGACGCAGAATTGATCGAGCGGGGCGATGACGTCGGGCTTGAAGAGGCGGCCGGTTTCGGTGGTGTAGGTTTGCTCGAAACGGTCGGTGAACCAGCGGTCCAGGACTTCGCAGGTGATGAGAATGTCGGGGAACTGAGCGCGGGCGAGGTCGATGATTTGGCGGACTAGCTGGCCGGTCATGGGGCGGTGGAAGATGACCTGTTTGTTGGGTTCGTCCCAGATGAGTGCGCCGTTGTAATTTATTTGCCAGGTGTCGAGGCCGAGCTGGGCGTAGATGTGGCGTACGCTGCGCGGGGGGCGGGCGGAGGCGATGACGACCTTGACGCCGCGACGGGGGAGATCGGCCAGGGCGTCGACGGTTTGGGAGCCGATGCGTTTGGCGTCGTTTAGGAGGGTTCCATCCAGATCTACCGCTAAAAGACGGATCGGGTGCTCGACGATCTGGCGGGCCTGGGGGGGAATTCGACGTTTGGAGACGGCCTGGCGCTTCATGGACTAAAATAGGTTTATCCTTTGCACGGCGGAACGCAAGGTGGGCAAATGGGGGAAGGCACGGAGGCATGCAGGGGGTAGTGCGGCAGAGTTGGATTGGGGGTGGTCTGGCAGTAGATTATCTGACTTAGGTGAAATGGAGCGGTTCGATGAAACGAGAGCGTAGCAGCGTTGTTACCGAGGGAAATCAGAGGGCGCCGCAGCGGGCGTTTTTTCGGTCGATGGGGTTGACCGACGAGGAGATTCACCGGCCCTGGGTGGGGGTGGCCAGTACGTGGAACGAGGCGACGCCTTGCAATATTACTTTGGATCGGCAGGCGAAGGCGGCGAAGGAGGGTGTTAAGGCTGCGGGGGGGACGCCGCGGGAATTTGTGACGATCGCGGTGTCGGATGGGATCGCGATGGGGCATCAGGGGATGAAGGCTTCGCTGGCTTCGCGGGAAGTGATCGCGGATTCGGTGGAGTTGATGGTGCATGCGCATGGGTACGATGCGCTGGTGGGATTGGCGGGGTGCGATAAGAGTTTGCCGGGGATGCTTATGGCGATGGGGCGGCTGAATGTGCCGAGCATCTTTTTGTACGGCGGGACGATTATGCCGGGGAAGTTCAAGGGGAAAGATATCACGATTCAGGAAGTTTACGAGGCGGTGGGCGCGCACTCGGCGGGGAAGATGAGCGATGCGGATCTTTATGAGATTGAATGCAACGCGTGCCCGACGGCGGGGAGTTGCGGGGGGCAATTCACGGCGAACACGATGGCGTGCGCGGCGGAGGCGATGGGGATGGCGCTGCCGGGGAGCGGATCGCCGCCGGCGATTGATACGAACCGGGATGCGTATGCGGTGGAGTGCGGGAAACAGGTGATGCGGCTGCTGGAGAAGAGTATTACGCCGCGGCTGATCATGACGCGGCCGGCGTTTGAGAACGCGGTGGCGATCGCGGCGGCGACGGGCGGGTCGACGAATTCGGCGCTGCATTTGCCGGCGATTGCGTATGAATGCGGGGTGAAACTGACGCTGGACGACATCGACCGGATCAGCCGGCGGACGCCGGTGATCGCGGATTTAAAGCCATTTGGGAGATACACGGCTTACGACGTTTTCAAGGCGGGGGGAATTCCGGCGATCATGAAAGTTCTGCTCGATGCAAAACTTCTGCACGGGGATTGCCTGACATGCACGGGAAAGACGGTTGCGGAGAATCTGGCGGACGTGAAATTTAAATCGGATCAGGATGTCATTCTTCCGATATCCAAAGCGCTGGAGAAGACGGGGGGGCTGCACATTCTGCGAGGGAATCTGGCGACGGAAGGGTGCGTGATCAAAACGGCGGGAGTGAAGAAGCTGCAGCACCGCGGGCCGGCGCGGGTGTTCAATAGTGAAGAGGAATGCATGGCGGCGGTGCAGGCGCAGATGGTGAAGAAGGGGGATAGCGTCGTCATCCGCTACGAAGGGCCCAAGGGCGGGCCGGGGATGCGGGAGATGCTGGC
>JBEKPV010000231.1:0-6707 GCA_049520395.1 Tepidisphaeraceae bacterium | reverse complement strand
GGAGTTGACGGGGATGCCGTTTGTTTTTGCGGTTTGGACGGCGCGGGGGGGAGTGGAGCTTGGGGATTTGCCGGAGCGATTAGAGCGGGCGAAGGAGGGGGGGCTGGCGAATTTGGAGGCGATCGTGGCGGAGCATGCGCAGAGCCGGGGGTGGCCGGCGGGGCTGGCGCGGAAATATCTGGGGGATCATTTGAAGTATGATGTTGGGAAGACGCAACTGGCGGCGATTGAATTGTTTCATCGGATGGCGTTTGAACTGGGGGTGATTGAGGGGGTGCGGGAGTTGGAGATTTATTGAATTTGGATTTTTGGGATTGGCGCGATTTTAATGACCGCCCCTCACCCCTACCCTCTCCCCGGGGTACCGGGGAGAGGGGATAATTCATTAGCGTAGCTTTCGGGCGATGGCTTCGGCTAGTTGTTTTTCCATGGGCTCGTCGCGGCCGATGGCGTACCAATATCTTAGGGGGAGGGTTACGCCTTGATCGGTTGTGAAGGTGCCGCTGTTGCCTAACGGGGAGAAGACGAATTGGTATTGGGTTTCGGACGTAATCCTTCGCTGCTCGATGGATAATTTTTCCACCAGGACCTTGGGGCGGACGGTGAAGAGGCCTTCGTCACTTCGGCTTAACTCGAAACGAATCGTGCGGCGGATGGTTTGCAGGGAACTTTGCAATTCGTCGTAATAGGTGCCGGCGTCTTTTCGCCAGAATTCGAAGAGCTGGGGGGAAATCTTTGGAGTGGTGGTGATGACGCCCTGGCGATAGTCGGTGCGGTCGATGGTGAATTGATAGTCGCGGGCGACGTCCAGGCAGGCGTCGCAGAGTTTGGGGAAATCGAAGGCGACGGCGGAGGCTTTGGCGGGCCTGGTCAGCCAATAGGCGGGGGTGGCTTGCTCAACGGGGATGTTGGTGGCGGAGGCGTGCGCGGGGGAGGCGTTGGAAATGTCGATGCCCTCGGGTTCGGATGCGCAGCCGACGGGGGCTAGAAGTAGCGCGATTAGGAGGGGTTTGTAATTCTTCCCAACGGATGGCCATCCGTTGGCTTTCTTGGGTGGGAGTGAAGGTTTGGGGCTGTTCATTTCCAACCCGGTTCCAGGGCGGCGGCGGTTAGGTCGGATTCGACTTGGCCGCTCCAGCGTTCGCCGATGGTGTGGATGACGATTCCGTTGAGGGTGCCGGGGGTGCCGAGGGCGGCGCCGGTGACGATGACGATGCGATCGCCGGGGGAGGCGAAATTTCGGACGCGGACCATGGCGTCGACGCCTTCGATGAGTTCGGGCATGGATTGGGGTGGAGCCATTTCGAAGGGAATTACGCCGTAGTGTAGGGCGGCGCGGCGGAGGGCGCGGTGGTCGCTGGAGAGGGCGACGAGGGGGACGGGGAAACGGCTCTTGGAGAAGATGCGGGCGGTGGCGCCGGTTTGGCTCCAGATGACGACCAGTTTTACTTTTAAGTCGCCGACGATTTGACGGACGCCTCGTGCGACGGCGGCGGAGAATCTTAGCGTGGAGGAGGCGGGTTGGGGCTGGGGGGCCAAGGTGGCGCGGGAGGCGACGAGATATTCCTCGGTGACCTCGGCGACGTGGGACATCATGTGGACGGTTCCGAGCGGGAATTTTCCCACGGAGGTTTCGCCGCTGAGCATGACGGCGTCGGTGCCGTCGAAGATGGCGTTGGCGACGTCGGAGACTTCGGCGCGGGTGGGGCTGGCTTGCTCGATCATGGTTTGGAGCATTTGAGTGGCGACGATGACGGGTTTTCCGGAGGTTTGGCAGCGTCGGATGAGGTCTTTTTGGATGATGGGGACTCGTGCGATGTCGAGTTCGACGCCGAGGTCGCCGCGGGCGATCATTAGTCCGTCGCTGGATTCCACGATGCCTTCGATGTGGTCGAGGGCTTCGGATTTTTCGATTTTGGCGATTAAGTGGATGTCGCTTTCCTTGTTGCGGAGATGCTCGCGGAGGAGTTGGAGGTCTTCGGGTTTTCGGACGAAGGAGAGGGCGAGATAGTCGAGATCGTTTTCGACGGCCCAATCGACGCATTCCCAATCGCGGTCGGTGATGCTGGGGAGGTTGACGCTGGAGTCGGGGAGATTGATTCCTTTGGAGCTTTTGAGGATGCCGCCGACGGTGCAATTGCATTTGAGTTCGGCGGAGGTTTTTTCGGTACAGATGAAGCGGAGGAGTCCGTCTTCGATGAGGACGCGGTGGCCGACCTGGACGTCGTCGACGAGGTGGTGGTAGATGCTGTGGACGTGTTTGTGCGGTGAGGGGGATTCGCGGCGTTGGATGATGAGGTCTTCGCCGGAGGCGATGGTTAGGCCGCCGGAGCCATCGGAGTCGGGGATTTTTCCGAGGCGTATTTTGGGTCCGCAGAGGTCGCCGAGGATGGCGATGGGCTGGTCCCAGCGAGCGGCGGCTTCGCGGATGTTGCGGAGCATTTGGAGATGTCCGCCGAGGTCGCCGTGGGAGAAGTTGAGTCGGCAGACGTCTACGCCGGCCTGGAAGAGGGAGTAGAGCATCTCGACGTCGCCACAGGCGGGACCCATGGTGGCGACGATCTTGGTACGAATCATGACGGATTTAATTTTGGGCTTTGCGGGGGTAAATGCAACTGGGTGGGGTTGGAGGGGGTTGGGGGAGGGTGTGGCTGGGGTTTTCGCGGGGGGACGCGGTCCTGGCGGACGCGCCGCTAAATATGGATCGGAGGGGAATCCTTAACTTATAGGGCGGGGCGGCGGGTGTGCCACTCGGTCGCATTTTCGTACATGCGGGCGATTCGCAGGAGCTTCTCTTCCCCGAAGTGGGGGCCGAGGAGTTGTAGTCCGATCGGCAGGGGCTGGGGGGCGGTGGTGAAACCGCAGGGGAGACTCAAGCCTGCGATGGCGGCGATGTTGCAGGTGACGGTGAAGACATCGCACAGATACATCTGGAGAGGATCGCCGGTTTTTTCGCCGGCTTTGAAGGCGGGGGTGGGGCTGGTGGGGCAGAGAATGACATCGCATTTTTGGAACGCGCGATCGAAATCCTGTTTGATGAGGGCGCGGATTTTGAGGGCGCGGAGATAGTAGGCGTCGTAATATCCGCTGGAGAGGGCATAGGTGCCGATCATGATTCGGCGTTGCACCTCTTCGCCAAATCCCTCGGCTCTGGATTTACTGAATAGCTCGATGATGTCCTTGACGGGCTCCTTGGTGCGATGGCCGAAGTGAACGCCGTCGTAGCGGGCGAGATTGCTGCTGGCTTCGCAGGGAGCGATGACGTAATAGGCGGCAATGCCATATTCGGTATGCGGCAGGGAAACGTCGACGATGGTTGCGCCCAATTTTTTGTAGAGCTGAATGGCGGCGTCGACGGCGGATTTGACCTGGGGGTCGAGGCCGGCGGTTAATTGGTATTCCCTGGCGATGCCGATGCGCAAATTGGGGACGGGCTGATCGATTTGGGCGAGGTAATCGGGGACTGGGGTATCGATGCTGGTGGAGTCTTTGGGGTCGTGTCCGCTGATGACGTTCATGAGAAGTGCGACGTCGGAGACGGTCCAGCCGAAGGGGCCGATCTGGTCGAGACTGGAGGCGAAGGCGACGAGTCCGTAGCGGCTGACGCGGCCGTAGGTGGGCTTGAGGCCGACGACGCCGCAGAGACTGGCGGGTTGACGGATGGAGCCGCCGGTGTCGGAGCCGATGGAAGCGCAGCACATTCCGGAGGCGAGCGCGGCGGCGGACCCGCCGCTGGAGCCGCCGGGGACTCTTGCGGTGTCCCAGGGGTTGCGGGTGGTTTTGAAGGCGCTGTTTTCGGTGCTGGAGCCCATGGCGAATTCGTCGAGATTGGTTTTGCCGAGGACGATGGCGCCGGCGGATTGGAGTTTTTTGACGACGGTGGCGTCGTAGGGGGCGCGGAAACCCTGGAGCATTTTGGAGCTGCAGGTGGTGAGGCCGTAGCTGGTGCAGAGATTGTCTTTGAGGGCGATGGGGACGCCGGCGAGGGGGCCGGTGATTTGGCCGGCGTCGACGGATTTGGCGCGATCCAAAGCCTGGTCGGGATAGAGATTGTTGAAGGCCTGGATTTTGCCGTCGAGTTTTTGGATTTGGTCGAGTGCTTGGCGCGTCAAATCCGTGGAGGTGATTTTTTTGGATCGGACGGCGTCGCGCGCGGCCAGTAGGGTGTCATAGGCTAGCATGAGGGTGTTTTAACCTGCGGAGTCTTCGTCGCCGCCGATGACTTTGGGGACTTTGAAAAAGGGGCCGTCGGAGTCGGGAGCGTTTTGCAGGACTTTTTCCAGAGGGAGGCTGGGCTCGACGACGTCGTCGCGGAAGACATTGTGAATGGGCAGGGCGTGCGCCATCGGCTCGACGCCGGTGACGTCGACCTTGGCGATCTTCCAGAGCCAGGCGGGAAAGCTTGGCGACGTGACGAACCTGATCCAAAGTGATCCTTTGATCGGGCATGGGATTAAGGGTAGCGAAGCGAGCGGAAAAGTGGAAGCGGGGGGATCCGGCGGATGGTGTCCTTCGACGAGCTCAGGACGGGGTATCCGGTGGGTGTTTTGAGTTAGGCGGCGGCGGTGGGGCGTTTGCGGTGCATGGGTTTTTGGATGAGTCCGGCGCGGATGGCTTTGGCGCTGACTTTGATGCGGACGATTTGTCCGTCGACGACGGCTCGGACGCGTTGGATGTTGGGCTTGAATTTTCGGTGGGAGATGCCGGTGATTTTGGTACCGACGCCGCCGAGGTATTTGGCTTTGCCGCGGTGTGTGACCTTGTGGCCGAAGCTGGTTTTTTTACCGGTAAAGTGGCAAACGCGTGGCATTGTTGTCCTTAATAAAACAAGTCGGGGCGGACACTTTAGCGAATGTCCGCCCCGATGCAAGTCTGGGTTTGGGGGCCTTAGGCCGTTAGGGCCGAGAGGCGGGGGATTTGTGCCCTGGGTTCTTCGTGTGCGATATCGGGGATTTGGAGGGTGCCGGTTTGGACGGTGGTTCCGCGGTCGATGAGTTTTCCGGTGAGCCAGAGGACGGTGGGTCGTCCGGTTTGTCCGTGGCGGAGGATTTCGGCGACGGCGGCGGCTTTTTCGGCGCTGCCGACGAAATATCCTGTGCAGGGGAATTCATCGGAGCAGCCGATGGCGGCGACGGAAATTCTGGCGGGGACGGGGATTTGGGCCTGGGCCAGGAGGTTTAAGGTTTCGCGAGCGGCGGCGATGGTGTCGCAGACGCAGGCGGTGGCGCCGTGTTCGACGGCGGCGAGGATGTCGCGGGGATAGCAGGGGTCGACGGAAATTCCGGAGCCGTAGGCTGGGGCCATGTTGCGAATGGTTTCGGCGATGAGGGTTTGATTTCGACCCTCAACGGCGACGAACCGGCGATGGCCGCCGAGCAGGAGGTTTCGGGCAATGTAGGAGGCGCCCAGGGCGGTGTCGACGAGAACGGCATTGGTGGAAAAGGTGCGTGGCTCGCGGCCGACGGTGACGACGGGGATGTTGCGAACCAGAAGATCGCGTATGAATGGTTCGGGGGTGTCGGCGGCGATGTCGATGACGGCGTTGAATTGGTTGAGATAGCTTGGGCGCAAGGCGGCCAAATCGCTGGTGACCTGAGCGAGCGGATTGAGGGCCTTGAGGTGATAGATGAGTTGGGCGTCGACATTGGTGTCGACGACGAGGAGCCAGGCGCCTTCGATGGGGGCAGCGGCGGAGGAGCCGGGGCCGCGGACGAAGGTTCCACGTCCGATACTTCGGGAGAGAAGTCCCTCGGCGGCGAGATCCGTGAGGGCCTTGCTGAGGGTTTTGGCGTTGACGTGAAAACGGCGTGCGAGTTCGCGCTCGCCGGGTAATTTGCCTGAGAGTTCGCCTGATTCGACGGCTTGACGAATTTTCTCGCGCAACCTCTGAAATTTGTAGCTCATGCCCATGGTTCTTCGCCGAGGGTGAGCTGGATCACCGGTGTCCATTTCTAGTCCTTTGCCAGCACGTCACTTTCCGCCCGAAAAAACGTATAATGATGAAAATCCGGCCCCATCGCCGGGGCGTCAGTGAACCGCGTTACACTAATCATTCGGTCAAGGTGCCCCAGGGATTAGACTAATTTTTCGGACGAAGCATAGATTTAGCAATTTTTACGGATTCGTCCATATGTTCTGACAGGAAAAAGACAAAAGAACGGGCAGTGGTTCGGCGGCGAACTGAATTTGTGCTTAAAATGGGGGCAAGAACGGTGCACTGGTTATTTGTGCGGATGAAAAATATGAAGATGTGCCGGGCAATCCTGCTGGGGGTTTTTGTGTGCGTGGTGTCGCCGGGGCGGGCGATGGCGTTTGGGGGGGATGATTGCCGGAAGATGGGGCAAGCCGTTTTTTCCGGGGTATTGGAGAAGTGGTGGGATTGGCCGCTGGCGGAGCAGAAAAGGCGATGGGGGTTGCTATTGCCGGAGAAGGTGGATGCGAATCGGCCGCTGGTGATTTTGGTGCATGGGCTGGATGGGGATGAGGAGACTTGCTGGGCGCTGCAGGGACTCTTGCAGGGGGATGGGTGGCAGACGGCAATTTTTTGCTATCCGTCGGAGGAGCCGATCGCGAAGAGCGCGGCGTTGCTGCGCACAAATTGCATCGCGCTGCGGGAGACATTTCCGAAGATGAAAATTGAAATGGTCACGGAAAGCATGGGGGGGCTGGTGGCTCGGGAATATGTTGAGGGGGAGGGGTATGCGGGG
>JBEKPV010000230.1:0-7486 GCA_049520395.1 Tepidisphaeraceae bacterium | reverse complement strand
CGGACCCCATCTAATTGCGCGACTCGCTTCATGGACTGATCCCCCCGGGGGCTGGCCCTTTTCCCTTTTCTTCCGCCCACCATTGTAATCATCCAGCGCAGAATTCAAACAAAAAATTAGAGAGGGAGAGGCCCGCCGCGGCGGGGAGGGTCGCGGGGCGCCATGGCGCCCGTTGCTGGGGGATCTAGACCCCCTCGCCCCTCTATGGGAGTATGCGAAAACTACCTTCGGTCAGCGTTTGGGCGGCGCGGTCGCTCGTCTTGATTATCGGGCTTGGGGTCGCCGCGGCGACTGCCGGCTCGCTGACGGGCTGCGCACTGGGGCCATCGGCCACGGCCGTGAAACAGGCACAGGCGGATGAGGACAAGGCCTACGTCAAGGCGCAGCAGGCCAGGGAGGCCGCGGCGCTGAAGCTGCAGCAGGTCCTGGCGGCGCAGAAGCTGCTGGAAACCGAAGCGCTGGCCAACCCGATCCGCCACCCGATCGAGGCGGCGGACCTGGTGGTCGTGGCCATCAAGCCGTGGATGATCGGGCTGGCGATCGCGGGGTTTATCCTCTCGGCCGTCGCCTTTGGATTGAAACTGACCACGCTGCTCAAAATCGGGCTGCGGGTTTTCGGCTATAGCGCGGCCGCCGCCTTCGTGCTGCCATTTTGCCCGCCGCTGATCTGGCTGCTCCTGGGGGGCATCCTGGGCGATGTGGTCTACCTGCTGATCAAAGATAAAGGAAACGTCGCGGAAGTCGCCCTGGCGGTCGAGACGCAGGCCAAGGCCGTCGCCGGCGAGGCGGCTGCCAAGTAGGCACAGAAATTCGAAATTAGAATGTCGCCACGGGCGACCCGCTGTGGCGGGACGAATGACGAATCCCGCCACGGCGGGTCGCCGGGGCGACAATGACCGAAACTCGAAGGCCGCCAAAGGCGACCCCGGCGCGCCGGGGACGAATCCCGATTGATCGGGATTGGAATTTAATTCGATGTTCGATGTTCTGATTTCGAATTTCCGCGAAGCGGACCTCTTCCCGACTCGCCGCTAAGGGGCTGCCGAAAGGCAGACGCGGCGTGGTCAATCTCCCGGGCGGTCCCACCCACATGCCGCCCAAAAAAGGCCGTGACGCAAGTCACGGCGTTTTTTTGTTTTGATGCGCACCTGATTATCGGCCCCGGACCGATTCTCGGACGGGGGCGGCGCGGGCCGCATCCTTTTTTCATGCAGTTGCCGATACGTGGGTGATGCGGGGGCGGTACTCAGGTGCGTCCGGATTCGCCCGCGTGCGCGGGATCACGATCGCGCGGCTTGTCGAGCTCTATTTGGCGTGGGCACTCCCCTACTACTCGCCCAGCGAAGGAGTGACGATCCATGCGGTGTTGGAACTTTTACGCCGGAATTTTGGCGGCCATTCCGCGCTGCGCTTTGGCACGGGTAAACTGCGCGAGCTCCGCGACGCCATGATCGCCCGCGGCTGGGCACGCAGCTACATCAACAAGCAGATGCACCGGCTCTGCGCCATGTTTCGCTGGGGCGCGGGGAACCAGTTCATCCCGGCCGGCGTTTACGAGGCGCTCAAGACCATCGAGCCGCTGAAGCGCGCCCATACGGACGCCCCGGAATCGGCGCGGGTTCAACCGGACCGCGAGGCGGATGTGGCGGCGCTGCGGCCCTTTGTCAGCCGGCAGGTGTTCGCCGCCATCGAGCTGATGCGGCTGAGCGGCGCTCGGGCCGGGGAGATCCTCTCGCTGCGACCGGGCGATATCGACCGGTCCGGCAAAATCTGGCAAACGCGGCTCCGCGAGCACAAGACGGATCGGTTTGGCATCGATCGGAAAATTTTCTTCGGGCCGCAGGCCCAGGCGGTCCTGCGGCCCTGGCTATTGCGGCTGGATGATGCGTTTCTCTTCTCGCCGCGCGAGGCGGAGGATTTTCGACTCCGCGAAAAAACGGCGGCGCGGCGCACGCCACTGAATCAGGGCCGCTCGGCCACCGGACGACGAAGCCCCCTGCTCGGCGAAAAATATACCGTCGCCAGCTTCAGGCGCGCGATCGCGCGGGCCTGCCAGCGAGCGACGGTTTCTCATTGGCACCCCCATCAATTGCGGCATACGGCGGCGACGCGGATCCGGCGGAGATTCGGTTTGGAAGAGGCGCAGCTGGTCCTGGGTCATTCATCAGCGGCAGTAACCGACGCGGTTTATGCCGAGCGGGACCAAAACAAAATATTGCCCGTAATTATTGAATTGGGCTAGACTTATGATTATTCGAGGTCCCCCGGATCACACCCGTGAGGTCACAGGTTCGAGCCCTGTATCGCCCATGCAACGTTTTGGCGATGGTCGGGTATCCGAAGCACCAGCGCCACGCGGTTGACGCATTGCACACCCAATAGGTTTAAGCGGCAATAAGTAATCGTCATGGAGCCGCAGCATCAGGCTGGCTTTTGAATTCTGCGCAGCGCCCCAACGAAAACAAAAAGGGGGGTTTCGCTTTCGCGCGCGGGCAAACTGCCTAGGCCGATCGACCGGCGGATGTCTGCCGCGCAATGGAGATCAGACGATGCCGCCCGGCAAGATTGGGCGTGAGCAGGATCGTTTGCGCTCGCGGGGACTCCACCAACAGTTCAGCCGTGTGTGAAGCAGCCTTATGGGGTCGGCTAAGCCAGGCACGTCGGTTCGTAGGCTTTGTGAGCCGTATAACCATTAATGGCAAAATTCTGGGCCGCTGCAAATATTGTGCCTGCTTAAGGCCGAAGATTGGCGGGGACAGGCGATCATGACCATAGCAAAAACACTTCAGCTAAGCTTTCTGGGCAAAACGTTTGGGATTGCGCTCATCTGCGGGATCGCGGCTTATAGGCTGGCCGTGACATCGGCCTCTCTGCGACAAACGTGCGACACCACGTTGCACGAGGTGTTGGCAGCCGGGCGTCTGGCCAGCGCCGCCGCCGAAATCGACATGCGGACTGATCAGTTTCTGGACTTTTCAAAGCGGCGCCGCCCCAGGGACGCCGCGGCGGCGCAAGCCCAGTGTCTGGCGATGCGAAAGGATTGGCAGCACATCAGCAATGGAACGGACTTCAACAGTGCAAATGTCGATGAGTTCACGCGCCGCAAGAATGCGTTCACCTACCAACTGAACGTCCAATCGCTCGACATGGAGGAGACCGCCCTTGAAGATATATTCGCCAACCTGACCGAGACGGCCCAGAGCGCGGCGGTGAGCGTGAAGATTATACTCGCCGCCGGGGCGGCGGTGGCGGTGCTGGTGTTCGTGATCGGAAGGGTCACGATCGTGCCGCTTTCAAGGCGGCTGAACGAGGTTCGCGGGCAGGCCGACAAGCTTGGCGGCGGGGACCTCTCGGCACGGCTCGATGTGCAGGGCAACGATGAGATTTCGTCGCTGGCGCAGGCGTTGAACGATATGGCCGCGCGGCTGGAACAATCGCGTGGAGACTTGGTCGGGGCGGTGGAGAAGGCGGAGTCAGCCAACCGAGCGAAGTCGTCGTTTCTGGCAAACATGTCTCACGAAATCCGCACGCCGATGGCCGCGATCATGGGGTATTCGGAATTGCTGATGGACCCGACGCAAACGTTGGCGGAGCGGCAAGAGGCGTTGCAAATCGTACGGCGCAGCGCGCGGCATCTGCTGGAGCTGATCAACGACGTTCTTGACATCAGCAAGATCGAGGCGGAGAAGATGACGGTCGAGCGGATCGAGATGGATCTGCCGCAGGTCGTGGCGGATGCGGTTTCGGTGATGCATTCGCGCGCGATCGAAAAGGGTCTGCGGTTTCAACTGAAATTCGGCGACCCGTTGCCGCGCTTCATTCAGAGCGATCCGTTGCGCGTGAGGCAAGTGCTGATGAATATCCTGGCCAACGCGATGAAATTCACGGAGCGCGGGGAGATTCGTCTTGGGGTGAGTTGCGAGGTTGAGGGGGATGCCGCCAGGATTGTGTTTGAAGTCACGGATACGGGGATAGGCATGTCGCGCCAGCAGGTGGGCAGGTTGTTCCAGCCGTTCACGCAAGCCGATGAGTCGATGACCCGGCGATTCGGCGGGACGGGATTGGGATTGACCATCAGCAAGCGACTGGCGGAACTGCTGGGGGGTGGATTGACGATCGAGTCGGCGGCGGGGGTTGGAACGACGTGCAAGCTGTGGATCGCCGGCGGCCCATTGAAGGGCGTTGAACTGTTGCACGGGTTGAATGAAACCGTCAAAACGACAACGACGGTCAGGGGAGAGGTAAAGAAGGCGATCACCCTCAAGGGGCGCATTCTCCTGGCGGGAGACGGTCCGGATAACCAACGGCTAATCTCCCTGCATCTTCGCAAGGGCGGGGCGGAGGTGGTGATCGCGGAGAACGGTCGGAAAGCGGTGGACCTTGCTCAGGCGGGTGAATTCGATCTGATCCTGATGGACATGCAAATGCCGGAGCTGGATGGATATCGGGCAACCAGCGAGCTTCGATCGAGGGGCTGCAAATTGCCGATCGTGGCGTTGACGGCGCACGCGATGACGGAGGACCGGGCCAAATGCATGGCGGCCGGCTGCACGGACTATCTGACCAAACCAATCGACCGGACTACGCTGCTGACGGCCGTAGCGGGCTATTTGCCGGGCAGCCAGATTGGGCCGGCGGCGCCGCGGCCGGTAGGGGCGGTGGCCATCGCGGCGAAGCAAACGCTCCGAAGCAGTTTGGGGGACGATGTGGAGATGACCGAGGTCATCCGCGAGTTCGTGGGCAGATTGCCGAATTCCGTCCGCGTCGTCAATCAACTGCTGGCCGAAGAGAAACTGGCGGAGCTGGGACGCCAGGTACATCAGCTCAAAGGGGCCGGGGGCGGTTATGGATTCGACGCGATCACCAAGCTGGCGACGCAGGCCGACCGTGATATCAAACGAGGCGCGGCAATTGAGCAAATCAAAGCGGACGTGGATGCGCTGGTCGCGCTGGTTCGATCCGTCGAGGGATATCAGGCGGCCCTGGAAATGTGCGGGTCGGCGAGGCCGGAGGTAAAATGATCGGCGGGCTGATCAGCGGCGACTGAGGCGCAGGCCGATCACGCAGGCGACGGCGAGGGAGCTTGTCCGACCTCGCAGCGGGCGGGGTATCACGCGGGGAATTCGTTAGCACGATCTTCCAGGCTCAATTCATGCACAGGCATTCTTATTTCACCGGATGAGGCTGAATCGAGTTAACGTTGACGCTCTGAGACTGGCGAGTCACCTCCAATAACAAGAGCTTAATTTCGGTTATCGGATGCATTGTGCGGTGCTGCAAAGTACGGTGCTGCAAAAGACGATAACGCTTGCGGAGGTTGGGCGTTGGTTGTGCCCGATGCCGCCCCGAGGAAGTATCCGCTGCGAAGGTCAAGCCATGGTGCGATCGCTGGGAAAGGGAATCAAGATGGGGCGCTGGTTGACGCGCCTGATGGGCAATGCTGCCATAGCCGTAGCGGGCTTTGCGCTGTTGATTTGGATACTCGGAAAATCCATCGCCCAACATCGTCTTGCGCTAACCACGGGCGGCGCCTTCTCTTTGATTCTGGTTTTCCTGGCGGACTGGATAATTTACCGGAGCGTCGCCGCTCGCGTGCGGGCGGAGGATGCATTTCGTGAGAGCGAGGAGCGGTTCCGCCTGTTTGTGGAAGGGGTGCACGAGTACGCGATCATATTGCTCGACCGCGAGGGGCGTGTGGTCAGTTGGAACGCAGGCGCCGAGCGGGTCAAGGGATACAAAACCGAGGAGATCGTCGGGCGATCGTTCTCGGTGTTCTACCCGCCGGAGGAAGTGGCCACGGGCAAGCCGGCGATGGAGCTGAAGCTGGCGGGGGAACAGGGGCGATGGGAGGGGGAAGGGTGGCGTATTCGGGCCGACGGGACGCGGTTCTGGGCCAATGCACTAATCACCGCCTTGAAGGACGATGCCGGGAATCTGCATGGGTTTTCCAAACTGACGCGCGACGTTACGGAGCGCAAGCAGGCGGAGGAGGCGTTGTTCAAGGCGGGAGCCCTACAACGGGCGATTTTCAACAGCGCCCATTTCTCGAGTATCG
Organism: Tepidisphaeraceae bacterium; assembly: GCA_049520395.1. Lineage (GTDB taxonomy): Bacteria > Planctomycetota > Phycisphaerae > Tepidisphaerales > Tepidisphaeraceae > UBA1161. Next base: position 1,431 of record JBEKPV010000230.1, on the reverse strand, counting down.
CCACGGATGCGAAGGGCGTGATTCAGATCTTCAACGTCGGCGCCGAGCGAATGCTGGGCTACACGGCCGCCGAAGTAATGAACAAGATCACGCCGGCGGATATTTCCGATCCGGAAGAAGTGATAGCGCGCGCCGAAGCATTGAGTCTCGAGCTGGGAACCCCGATCACGCCAGGCTTTGAGGCATTGGCGTTCAAAGCCACGCGCCGGATCGAGGACATCTACGAGCTGACTTATATCCGCAAGGATGGGAGCCGATTCCCGGCGGTGGTATCGGTGACGGCACTGCGCGACGCGCAGGACGTCATCATCGGCTATCTGCTGATCGGCACCGATAACACCGAGCGCAAGCGGGCCACGGAGGTGATTCGGCAGCTCAATTCTGAACTGGAGCAACGGGTTGTCGAACGCACGGCGCAGTTGCAAACTATTAACAAGGAATTAGAAGCCTTTTGTTATTCCGTGTCGCATGATTTGCGTACTCCACTGCGTAGTCTGGACGGATTCAGCCAGGCCCTGTTGGAGGACTGGTCGGACAAACTGGATGCCCAAGGGCAGGATTATCTTCGGCGCATTCGTGCTGGAAGCCAGCGGATGGGACAACTGATAGACGATCTTTTGAACTTATCGCGTGTCTCCCGCGGCGAGATGACTCGGGAGTTGGTTGACGTCAGCAAGATGGCTCACGAAGTGGCGGACGAATTGAGAGCTGCCGCGCCAGAGCGTGACGCTGAATTTGTGGTTACCGATGGTCTGATGGCTCAAACCGATCCGCGATTGCTGCGGATCGTGCTGACCAACTTGCTGGGGAATGCCTGGAAATTCACCGCCAAACAATCGCACGCCCGCATTGAATTTGGGTGTTCCGGCGAGAACGGGGGCAAGGAATACTTCACGCGAGACAACGGCGCCGGCTTCGACCAGGCATACGCCGGCAAGTTGTTCGGGGCCTTTCAGCGCCTGCATGCAGTAAAAGATTTTCCGGGAACGGGAATTGGGCTGGCGACCGTTCAACGCATTATTCAGCGCCAAGGCGGCCGGGTATGGGCTGAAGGCAAAGTCGAACAAGGCGCAACGTTTCATTTCACACTTTGAAAAACGCGAACAGCAACGGGCGCCATTAATTCGATGTGGCGATCGCACTAGAAAGGAATTCATATGTTCGAAAAGACTATTCTTCTTGTGGAAGACAATGCCGACGACGAAGAACTCACGGTGAGGGCGCTGAAGAAGAATAACGTTACCAACGATCTTGCGATCGCGCGCGATGGGGCTGAAGCGCTGGATTACCTATACGGCACCGGCACCTATGCGGGACGAGATACCGCAGTGCTCCCTGGGTTGGTTTTGCTGGATTTGAAACTGCCCAAGATCGATGGGCTCGAGGTGCTCCGGCATATTCGCGCCGACGAACGGACCCGGCGAATGCCTG
>JBEKPV010000229.1:0-4527 GCA_049520395.1 Tepidisphaeraceae bacterium | reverse complement strand
TTGCGTCGCGGCAATGTAACCGGCGCCGGACAATTCGGTCCATAATCCGGTGTTGCCCGAGTAAACCCAAAGCTGGACGTAGATTGGATTGCTGTCGCCCGTGCCGTCGCTCGCGGTGAAGTTGAGCGTGTAACTGGTCCCCTGCGCGACCGAATCCGTCGATAACGGCGGATTGCTCAGCGAGGCGACCGGAGCCGTCGCGCTGGTGTCAATGATGTGCAGCCAATTCGGGCTTTGCACAGCATACGCGCTGCCGCTCGTGGGAATATCCCAGGCTTGGAAGTGATACCAGCCGTGATCCACGCCGGTGGTGTTCCAGGTATACGAGCCGGCGGTTTGCGGAACACCGGCAGTCAGTTCCGTCCACGAGGTATTCGGTCCCCCCTCGGCCCAGAGTTGGACGGTGTCCGTGGAATTTCCGCCCGTCCAGTCGATCGTATAGCTCTGCCCGACGTCGACGCTGGCCGCCGTGGCGGGAGTCGTCAGCGAAAGCGCCGCGCCGGTCATATTCGGTATCGACGGCACATCGAAAACCACGCCGTCGCTCAGGCCGCCGTTGCCGCCGTTTTGAGTGGTGCCGTAAAGCGCGTCTCCGGAGAGGATCACGCCGTTGGGAGTGACGCCGCCGGTTTCGCTCTGCAAGGCGGTGATCGAAACCAGTATGGTCGGCGTTCCGCCCGCGATCGGGACCGAGTAAATCGAATCCGCCGCGCCATACAGCGTGGTTCCCGAGACCACGAGCGTGCCCAGCGGATCAGCCTCCACCGCATCGGTGAAAGCCGCCAGCGGTGTGGGCGTTCCCCCGGAAACGGGCAGAGAAAAAACTCCGCCCACTCCGTTGGAAGCGCCCGCCGACGTCGTTCCGTAGAGTACGCCGTTGGAGAGGACCAGGCCGCCTTGCGGGTTGCCGCCGTCGCTCGCCGAATTGAACGAAGCCAGCACGGTCGCTCCCCCTCCGGTCACCGGCACCGAGAAAACTTCGCCGTCGTCAAACGCGCCGCCGAAAAAAGTGGTCCCGTAGAGGGTATTGTTTGAGAGCAGCAGATTCCCCTGCGGTTTATCGCCGTTGGTCGATCCATTGAAAGTCGCCAGGATGGTCGGCGTCCCGCCGGTCGCGGGCAACGAAAACACATCGCCCGCGGCGTCCGTGCCGCCGAATTCCGCCGCGCCATACAACGTATTACCCGAGACAATCAACCCCGGCTGGTCATTCACAATGCCGGACGTACCGCCAATAAATCCCAGAACCGTCGGCGTACCACCCTCTACCGACAACGAGAAAATCGTGCCATCTCCGTTGGAGGAATTGCTCGACGCAATGCCGTACAGCAGGCCGCCCGAGATCGCCAGACCGGCACAGGGGGTTTCCCCGTCGGCGCCATTGAATGACGCCAGCACCGTAGGCGTGCCGCCGGTGATGGGCACCGAAAATACCGTGCCGTCGTTGAAGGCGCCCCCTTGGGTTGTCGTACCGTAGAGATTATTGCCCGAGACGATCAACCCGGCGCACGGCGCCGCCCCGTCGGAGCCGTCGAACGTGGCCAGCGCGCCGGCGCTAGTCAGCAGCACCCGCGGCTCGAGCATTTCAATCGCTGCCGCCCGTTTAGCGGGCGATCGCCCTCTGCGGGCCAACCTTTTTGTCAGCATCTCGCCCTCCTTCGAGCACGAAATTCGCTGTTAATTCGTTGCGCGTTTTCACCCCAAGTAAGAGCGCCCGGCGCGCCGCGAACTAAAATCAAACATTAAAGGCGATTCTTCCAAGCTGTCAATGCGCAAATTTTGAACTCGTGCGATCCAGTGCTTTATGTTCAGGTAACGTGCAGCCAATTGGGACTTGGCGTATCCCACCACATGTTCCCGTAATTGAGCCACACGCTAAACGCATAATACGTCCCCGAACCGGGGCTGGTCGGGACGGTCCAGGTATAGATTCCGTTTAGGGCCGTCACATTAGCCGCGATTTCCGACCAGACCGGCGACCCATTGACCAGGTGCTGCGCCCAAATTTGAACAGTGGAATTTTCGAGGTCCGAAGCGCTCAGGCCGTTGATTGTCCAGTCGAGATTGAATGACCCGCCGGCGCCAACGCTTTGGCCGCTGGTCGGTGTTTGAAACGTAAACGTTGGCGTCGGCACGGTGACATTGAGCCAGCCGGGACTCGCGGCCGAGGACCATTGATCCCCGTTGGTCGCGTTGATGGAAAAACTATACCAGCCGGGCGCCATCGTCGTGGTGCTGATCACGTACGACCCTTGCGTTGCCGGCAGATAACTGGCGCTGGGCAATTCGCTCCACAGTCCGGTGTTGCCGGAGTAGACCCAGAGCTGCACGTAGATTGGATTGGTGTCGCCGGTGCCATCCGCGGCCGTGAAGTTGAGCGTGTAGTTCGTCCCCTGCGCGACGGAAGCCGTCGATAGCGGCGGATTACTCAGCGAGACAACCGGCGCCGATGCATCGGGCGCAACGATGTGCAGGTAATTGGGACTCTGCACCGCGTACGGCACGCCGCCGACCGGTGGAACATCCCAAGCCTGGAAGTAATACCAGCCATGATCGACTCCGTCCGTGCCCCAGGTGTAGGAGCCGCCCGCGTCGGCGAGCCCCGTCGCCAGTTCCGTCCACGAATTCGTGGGTCCGCCTTCGGCCCAGAGCTGAATCGTGTCGGTGGGATTTCCGCCGGTCCAGTCGATCGTGTACGTGCTTCCCTCGTTGATGCTGGTGACCGTGGCGGGAGTGGTCAGTTGCAAGCCCGTGTACGTGATTCCGCCGCCGACCAGCGCGGCGATAACTTTTTCGCCGATCGGGCTTCCCAATCCCGTAAGGCCGTCGCCGGACACAGGATTAAAATCGCTGCTGGGAAGAGCATAGAGATCGGGGATGGTTTGTGTCGGGCCATCGAGCGAGCCGACATCGCGCAGGGCGCGCCCCTGATCGGCCAGGGCGATAATCGCGGCCCACTGCGGCGTCCCCGCGCTCGTCCCGCCCAGCACTTGCCAACCCTCCTGTCCCTGATTGGCAAGCGAATCGTAAACAATGAAGCCCGTGTTCGGATCGGCATCGTACGAGACGTCTGGTTTGTCCGTGCCTTCGTACGGGCTGACTCCCCCGCCGCTGTCGACCCACGCCGTTTCGCCAAGCCAATCGCCCAATGAATCGACCGTCAGCGTCGTACCGCCGACGGCCAATACGTTGTGAGACGTGGACGGAAAATTCGGCGCCGCGTCGTCGCCGGACGCGGCGAGATACGTCACCCCTTCGTGGCCCGACGGCGTCGTAAAATATTCGTCGTACTGGGTCTCCCCCGCGAATTCCGGCGAATCGCCCCAACTCATCGAGACCGCCACAACCCCACTTTGCGACGAAGCCCACTGCACGGCCCCCGTCAAATCCGCGACCGAATCCGACGGCGCTTCCACCAGCAGAATATCGGCCTCCGGCGCAATCGCGTGCGCCCATTCCACATCCAGAGATTCCTCCAGCGCCCACCCCGAATCCGTCGGCACCCCCCCCTGCGGCGTGGCGACCGAGAGAACGAATTTCCCCGACGCATCGTCATTCCCCAAACCAAAATTCGAGTCGAATGTCTCCAGATCGCTCCCGATATTCGGATCGCCGTAGGCGTCCACGATGGCGATCGTTTCCCCCGCCCCGTTGGCCTGCACTGCTTTGCCGTTGGAAGCGAAGACCAGATTGTTCAGATCGTACGCCTGCTCGATCATGGAGGGGGACAACGCGTCGGGAGTTCCGGTCACGTCGCCGACCGCGGGCGCCGCGGTCTCGATGGCCGCCGGTTGGATGACGTACGACGCCGACAAAAGCACCCGCCGCTCCAGCGGCTCGATCGTCGGTCGATTGGAAAATCCCCCGATTCGCCCGGCTCGTTTATCAGTGCTGAACATCGCGCACTTTCGCATTAAGACGAACCTCCGCCGGCCGCCAATTCGCCCCGAAGCAATTTGGGGTCGCCCCTTCAGGCTTTAGACAATGATTCTATCGCGCAATCCCCCATAAATGAATGTTTTCACCATTTCGTTGCGAAAGAATTCGTGCGGGAAGCCCAGGGGCACGGCACTGGCTTCGTCGAGCAGGCGGAGCTGATCGGCCGTCAGTTTCACATCCAGCGAGGCGAGATTGTCGTGAAGCTGGGCAATCTTTCGCGTCCCTATGATGGGAATGATCGGCTGATCGCGGTGGAGCAGCCAGGCGAGGGCGATTTGCGGGGCGCTTCGCCCCAGTTGCTGCGCCACTTGTTTCACCGCCGAAACGATTTTTTCAGCGCGATCACCGCCGGCCATGAGCGGTTTCATCATGTCGCTGCTGTAGCGGGCGTCCTTGGCCTGCGCGCCCCCCTGATATTTGCCCGAGAGCATACCGCCCGCCAGGGGCGACCAGGCCGTGACGCCCAGCCCCAGCGCTTTGGCCATCGGAAGCAGCTCGCGCTCAACCGTGCGTTCGATCAGGCTGTATTCGATTTGCAGCCCGACAAATCGGCTCCACCCGCGAAATTCCGCCAGCGTATTGGCCTGC
>JBEKPV010000228.1:0-4662 GCA_049520395.1 Tepidisphaeraceae bacterium | reverse complement strand
TTGACGATTTCGAAAATCGTGCCGTAACCGTGGGTTCCGCCAGTGGCCGTGATGCCATAAAGGTTCCCACTGCTGTCAACGGACATTTGGCCTTCGGGGTTTGCGCCATTGGTTCCATTGAACGACGCGATCGTGGTGACCGTGGTCGTGCCGGCCGCGATTTCGAAGACACTGCCGTCTCCGTACGTGCCCCCGTAGGACGTCGTGCCGAACAAATCACAATTGCTGTCGAAAATCAGAGTGCCCAGATTGTTCTGACTGACGCCATCGGTTCCGTTAAATGAATCGACTGTGCTGATAACATCGGTACCGTGTGCGATTTCGAAGACCGTTCCGTCACTATAGAGGCCCCCATAGGCGACGCCGAAGAGATCGCCGGCGCTATCGATGGCTACTCTTCCGGTCGGAGTGGCGCCGTCGGTTCCGTCGAAAGGCGAAGGGATATTCAACCCATAGCTGCCGGTCACCGGAAAGGAACTGGAGATTCCCGTTGTAAGTGAGGCATCCGATGCCTCCAAAGTGTCGACGCCCCCTTGGTTCAACCATAGATTGGGAAAGGTGGCGATTCCGTCGACCGCGGGCACCGTAAGGGTTCCATAAAGGGTGCTGCCCGCCGGACCGCTACCCAACGATATGGTCACATCCGATCCGTCACCCGTCTCGACATTTCCGTATTGATCCTCCACGGCAACCGAAACCACCGGGGAGAAGAGTGCGCCGACCGTGGTGGCCGTCGGTTGCTGCACAAAACCGACTTGGCTCGTTACCGCCTTTGGAAGCTCGTAAACGCATCCCAGGTTGTAAGCGCCGCCGGCGAATGCCCCTCCGTAGAGAGTTCCCTGTGAGTCAATGACCACGTTCGAATTGCACCAGGGACCTTCACTTTGCAAGCCAGGATCGAACAACATGTTCAAGCTGGTCGCGCCTTTGGGGAGCTCAAATACATAGCCATAATTACCCAAGCCGCCGGGGTTCGACCCCTGCCAAGGGGAACTGCCGTAGATATTTCCGCTGGTGTCAACGACGACGGGGGTCGTCGGGTCTTGGCCGTCGGAGCCGCCAGTAAATTGATAAAGAGAAATAATGGTGCTGCTTCCACTAGGCAGTTCGAAGATATTACCCTGTCCATCTTGAGCGGTGCCGTAGAGATTGCCTGAACTGTCTATCGTCAGAGGAGCCGCCGGGCCACCGCCATTATCGCCATTGAATGTTGCCAGCGTAGTGAGGGTTGGGGACCCTGCCGCAATACTGCTGGCAGTAACTTCAAAGATGGTGCCGCGATCGTAGGCCCCGCCATTTGCAGTCGTCCCAAACACATCGCCGGCGGAGTCCACGGTAACACCGCCGACGGGCTGAGAGCCGTCGGTTCCGTCGAACGTTACCAGTGTAGTAACCGTTGGATCGCCCTGGGCAATACTGGCCGCGGTAATCTCGAAGACCGTTCCATTTTGAGGGCTATAGGGGAAATTGGTCGTCCCAAATAAAGTCCCATGGCTATCGATGGCAAGGCTGCCGGTATAGTCGAATGCGTCCCCATCATCGCCGTTCAATGTGGCGAGCGTCTGGAGTGTAGGATCTCCCTGGGCGATGCTGCTCGCGGAAATCTCAAAGACAGTACTAGGCTGAAAGTAGAATCCCCCGTCCGTCGCTCCAAAAATATTGCCGGCGCTGTCTTCGACCACGGCGACTGGAGTTGTGTCATCGAAACTAGCCAGGGGCGTTACCGTACTCGAACCCTTGGCGACTTCGAAGATGGCGCTATCGGCTAACGCAAAAATGTTCCCCTTACTGTCCATCATTATGGAGTTCGGATCGGAATCGGTTCCGTTCGGGCATGACGCAATTATCGTAAACCCGTTGCTAAGCAATCGCCGCGGCTCCAGACTCTCGGTCGTATAACGATTACCCCGAGCCGACTGAAAACGGCCAGACCGAACCTTACCCACGGCCCCACGCAATCTACGCAACATTTTTACATTCCCTCCCTCGGCCGTTCCGGCACATACTGCCAGCATGCCTACGCGGCGGCGACAATTAGCCATTATAGAAAGATTGCCCAATCCGCGATTATGGCCAAATATGGCCGATTTGCAACTACAAATGGAGAATTAACAAATAGCAGCGACAGGACTCGAACCTGTGACCCGGGGCTTATGAATCCCCTGCTCTGCCAACTGAGCTACGCTGCCAAACGGGTCCAATCACCCAGTCTCTGGATTCTAAGCGGCCGCTCCCGACGGTCAACTGCCGGTGCCGGCGCGGGCCGATTGGTACTCTAGATAATCCAGCGGCAGCGTGACACGCCCTCCGTCCGGTCGACGCTCGCCGCCTCCACCCCAAGTGAGTTCAGTTCCTCATTCTGCGCTTCGCTTATCCCAAATCCACAGTGACGATTCCCGGCGCCTCCGCCGGTTGCTGTTGGCGAATCGAGCAAACAAGGCCCTTGAGCAATGGAAAATATTTCGCGTCGGCGGCCCGGGCCGATCGCAACCTTCATCCCAGAAACCTGGGCTGTCTATGAGATTCAAACGAAATGAAACCGCTTCAATATGCCCGATGCGAATGGGCGGCGGAAATATCCGACGTCGGAATGCTTTCCGCTCCAAGATGACTGACAAATTCAGGATAGCCCGGCGCCCCCATTTCCGGAATATCCAAACCCGCGATTTCAATGCCCGGCGAAACGCGGTTCGAACCCAGAATTCGCCCAATCAAATAGAAAACCCCGCCACCAACAGACACATTCCACGCGATGCAGGTAAAAGCCGCGATAATCTGGGCAAGAAGCTGTTTGGCGGAATGATCTCCGAAGAAAAGCCCAACGACGTTTCCGGAAACGTTGTTATAGCCATCGCCGTACGTGCCGTTGGCGAACAGGCCCACCGCCAGGATTCCCCAGAGTCCCGCGATGCCATGGACGCTGATTGCCCCGACCGGATCGTCGACCTGTTTGCGCTCGAAATACAGCACGCCCCAGACCACAATAACGCCGGCAACGACACCGATGATGAACGCGCTGATCGGCGATATGAACGCGCAAGGCGCTGTAATGGCGACCAATCCGCCGAGCATTCCGTTACACATCATGGAGGGGTCCGGCTTCCCGTACATTTTCCACATATAAAGGCACGCCGTGACCGTCGCCGCCCCCGAGGCGAGCATCGTGTTAACCGCAATCACGCCGATCCGATCGGTCGTGCCTGAAAGGCTGGAGCCGGCGTTGAACCCGAACCATCCGAAGGCCAGGATGAACGTCCCCAGCATAACCATCGGCATATGATGCCCGAAGATCGGGCGCGGATTTCCCTCCTCGTCATATTTCCCAATCCGCGGCCCAATCATCACGCACAGAATATACGCCAGCGCTCCCCCCTGAAGATGGACAACGGAGGACCCCGCGTAATCGACGGCCCCGTGCCCGAGCCCATAATTGACTCCCAGACTCGCCAGCCAACCGCCGCCCCACATCCAGCAGCCATACGCGCTATAAATAAAGGCGCCGACACACACACTGAAGATCGTGAAGCTTTTGAAGCTCCATCGCTCGGCCAGCGCGCCAGTCGGGATCGTGGCCGTCGTATCCATGAAGACCATCATGTATAGAAATAGGACGATGGCCCCCGCGGGCATCGACGAGCCGCTGAGCAAAAATCCGCTGAACCCGACAAGTCCCCACGGCTTTCCGAAGACGTGGATATAAACCATGTGGCTCAGCGCGGCGCCTCCCGAGAGGCCCAGCGAACTCGGTCCACCGATCAGAGGAATGGCCGACCCGGCTGGCGCACCATTAATGCCGCCCATCATGAAGGCGTAACCCGTGAAAAAGAATCCCAGCATCCCCAGGCTATAGACCAGGAAATTCATGCTCATCGTGTGAGCCACGTTTTTCGCGCGGCACATCCCGGTCTCCACCAGGGCAAACCCGGCCTGCATGAACATGACCAGGAATCCGGCAATCAACGTCCAGATGAAATTGATGGAACGCGTGTGATCCGCGACCGTGTTGGCAAGGGCGTCCGCCGGTTGAATCGCCAGCGCCGGCGCGGCCGACTGCGCCCGCGCCCAACCCGCCGACAAAACCACGATCGCCAATCCAAGACAGATCGGACGCATCCTGTTCCGATGAGCGGTGTTCGTCATGACGGAGAAGTTAATGGCCAAAGGGTCGGCCGACAAGAAGCCGCGCGGTATTGAACGAACGAAAACGGCCACCCGAGAGGGATGGCCGTTTTCTGCCGATTTGTGGCTTGTGCGCGCAACTTAAGCGGTCGTTGCCGTCGGGGGCTTGGTCGCCATCACCTCCCGGCCCAGCTTCTTGCTGCGCATCAGGAAGTAGATCGAACCATAGATGCCCCATGCGGCCGCGACACCCACCGCAATATACGACTCATGCCAACTCATGCCGGGGATCATGAATGGCCCGACCAGGTAGAACAACATACCCAAAAAATTGGCGACAAGTCCGAACAGCGGGATCAATACGTGAAACAGGATGTTGTGGTCTTCACGCTCATGGTAAGCAACCATCGCGCACGCGCAGGTCATCATGTAGAGCAGGAACATCCCGAAGTTGCTCACCAGGCCGATGATCAGAAGGCCATTGGGGAACTTGGCGGCTTCTTCATTGGTCGTGAACGCCAGCTTGTACCAGAAACTCGCTTT
>JBEKPV010000227.1:0-4736 GCA_049520395.1 Tepidisphaeraceae bacterium | reverse complement strand
ATCTCAACGCTCACATCATACGTTCCGGAGCAGCTAACCGTGGTTCCGGCCTTGGCGTTCTCGATGGTGGACACGATGTCCGCCTTCGCCAGGCCCTGGGTCAGCAGCAAGCCGCCGACCGCAATTGCCAAATATTTAACAGCCTTAGTACACGACATGATAAAAACCTCCAAGGTTTGATGATTTGCCTAACTCAACGCTCCGCTCGGCAGAGACGGAGCCGGACAGGCGGCGAGGATCGATCCCCGCCGTCTCACTTCGGTTTCCTCACGGAGGGCGCAGCCGCCACAAACCCGCGCGGTAACTGGTACAACAGTGGCAAACGACTTTGATTGGCTGGAATTGATGTCCCGCCCGACCGGTTGCGACGCGATGATTGTCGCTACCGGCATACGGCGGGATGGGCAGAAGTATTTCCAAAGGGGGGATAAAAATGGGTTAAGGCCCAAGCGATTCAATTTCGATGGATTAGTCCTCCGTTGCCCTTCTTACGTCAGTCGCGGAATCAAACTGCGCAGCATCGCCCCGACGTAGTGAACTGAATTTCTACGTGGCCGGGCAAGAGCGCCCGGAATTATGCTTTTCCGCGAAAATCTTTGATGGGAGCAGTTCTAATTCGACCAGGCTGAAACCCGCCCGAATGACGCAAGCCCAGAATCCGAAATCATTCGCATGCTTTCCGCATACGCGATCTTTGGAAACGCCTGTCTATTAGAACCGAACCCTTTTTTTGGTCGAGGGCGAGATATGCAACCCTCGACTTGCCGCCTGTTTTTAGGAACTTCACCGAACAAATTACTAGGTAAATCAACTATTATTAGGCTGGACCCAATATTAGATTGTTACCAGATCGAATACTACCAAAGGTTAATCAAAAATCGAGGGGTTGATTGTTGGATTTTTCGATATTGCTTTTGCACTTTATTCGACTTCAGTGAAACGATAAATCCGGTCAATCACTTCATCGTTAAAGAAGTCTTTTTTTGCCTTCTGCCTCGATTGCGGCAAAATGACTGCATATTCAGGCGGAAACTCTACAATTAACCGAACCTATGAAATCATCCACCAAGCTCCTGGCCAGTCTTTTCGCCTTGGGAATTTGTGTAAATGTCATTGCACAAACGACCACGACCTCTCCAGCCCATCAGTTTTCGGAGTCGCAGATTCTCCAAACCTGGGGATGGATGCTCGCCCATCAGCGGAATGTAAACGATATCGAGATCAGCGATACCGAACTGGCCACGTTCCTTAAGGGCATCACCGAGGGATACCGCGGCCAGCCCTGCCCGTATTTCTATTTCAAGATCATCCCCGACGTAAAAAAATTGGCCAAAACGCGCCGGGCAAAGTACGTGCAGGCCGTCACCGACCAACACCGCGCCGAGGCGCAAGCCTTCTTCGCCCAATTGGATCAGGATCCCAGCGTCGTCAAGTTACCCAGCGGACTCCGCTATAAAATCATCCGCCCCGGCTCCGGTCCCTGCGCCAAACCCCAGCAAACGGTGAACGTCCATTTCCTCGGCCATCTCCTGGATGGTCAGGAATTCACCCAATACGGGCCGGTCGATACCGTTCTGTGGAACAATCGCTTCAACCAGTATCTGTACGAAGCCATCCAGAAACTCAGCAAGGGCGGCCTCATGCGGGTCTACGTCGCCAATCCCCCGACCGAAATGGAACTAGCCATGTACGGCATTCCTCCCGGATCGGCGATGATTTATGAAGTCGAACTTCTGGACATCAAGGAGACCGCCCCCGATGAGCTGGCGATGACTCTGGCCCCGCCGGCGCCCCTTCCGCCGCCCGACCCCCCTTCCGGCTACTCCGACCAGCAGATCATGGAGACCTGGGGCTGGTTTACCGTTCGGCGAACGGTTATCTCCAAGATCGGCCTTGACGAGACTCAATTGGCCGCCATCACCAACGGCCTGGTCGCCGGAATCCACGGCCAGCCGCCGCCCTATGATCTCGATCAGATCGGCCCAGAAATCGATACGTTCGTCGAAGCCCGCCTGGCTAAAGCCCAGGAGGCGTTCAAAGAAAAACAACTCGCCGCCCGCGACGCTTTTTTTGCCGAATTGAAAAAGAACCCCAAGATCGTCCAATCCCCGACCGGTCTGTTCTATCAAATCATCAATCCCGGCAGCGGCCCATCCCCCAAACCGGGCAAATCCGTCAAGATCAGTTATGTCGGCACCCTGATCGACGGCAAAGTCTTCGACCACACCGAGGGTGGAGACACCCACACCATCGCCCTGCGCAATCCCCGCGGCGCCTGGCCCATCGCCGGTTGGTATGAAGGCCTCCAAAAAATCAGCAAAGGCGGCGAAATTAAACTCTATATTCCCCCGTCCCTCGGCTACGGCGACGATGCCTACAACGGCGCTCCTCCGTTTTCGACCCTGATCTTCGATATCACCCTGGTCGACGTAACGGACACCCCTCCCTAGATAGGCGTAAGCGCTTCGGAGAAACTTCAGGGCATGGCCAAGCCGAGTGCGTGGAAATTATCTTTCCCAAACGCGGCACTGCTGGTTCTGCTTACTCTCGCGGCTTATCTGCCGGTGTTCCCCGGAAAATTCGTTTGGGACGACGACTCCTGGACGACAAAAATCGCCCCGCTGTTTTATCATTTCCGGGGCTTATTCTCGATCTGGTTCCACCCCACCGCGCTGCAGCAATATTATCCGCTGGCGGCCACCTCGTTTTGGCTCGATTACCAATGCTGGGGATTCTGGCCGCTCCCCTATCACGTTGAAAATGTTCTGCTGCATGCCGCCGCGGCCCTGCTCTTCTGGCGATTACTCGAGCGGCTCGAGGTCCCCGGCGCCTGGCTCGCCAGCGCCATCTTCGCGCTCCACCCACTCATGGTCGAATCCGCCGGCTGGATCACCGAACGCAAAAACGTCCTCTCACTGGTCCTCTATCTCAGCGCGCTGCTGGCCTATGGGCGATTCAATTCATTCTGGACCGAAGGGAAAAATCCCCGGCCGCGGCGCTGGCGCGCCTACGCGCTGGCTTTTGCATTCTTCACCGGCGCGATGCTGACCAAAACCACCGCATTTTCCCTCCCCGCCGTGGTTCTCCTGATTCACTGGTGGAAACGCGGACGCATTTCGTGGAGCGATATTTGGCCGACACTTCCCTTCTTCGCGGTCTCCATCGGCCTATCCATGACCACCGCATGGCTCGAAAAAAATCACGTCGGCGCCAGCGGGCCGGAGTGGAATATCTCTTTCGCCGGGCGCTGCCTGATCGCCGGCCGAGTCCTCTGGTTTTACGCCGGCAAACTCCTTTGGCCGGCGAACCTCTGCTTCATTTATCCGCGCTGGCAGCTTAACACCCGTTCCCTGTTTCAATGGCTCTTCCCCCTTAGCGCCGCCGCCGTTCTGCTGGCCCTTTGGCTCGCCCGCCGGCGAATCGGGCGCGGCCCGCTGGCAGCGTCACTCTTCTACGTGGGCACGCTCTTCCCCGTCCTCGGTTTCATGAACGCCTACTTCATGCGATTTTCCTTCGTCTGCGACCACTGGGTCTACCTGTCGAGTCTGGGTCTGATCGCATTAGCGGCCGCACTGATGGTCCGAGCCGCCGAGCGGCTTCAGATTAAATCGGCGCTCCATGGCTTGTGCGCCCTGCTGCTCCCCCTGCTGATGATCCTCACCTGGCGGCAATGCGGAACTTACGCCGACCTCCAAACCCTCTGGCGCGACACGATCGCCACAAATCCCGCCGCCTGGATGGCTCATTACAATCTCGGATTCCTCTTGCAGACCACCGGCCACGTCCCCGAAGCGCGCGAACATTACGAGCAGGCTCTGCAATACAATCCCAATTGTTACGAAGCCCAAAACAACCTGGCCTGGATACTTGCCACGCTCCCCCCATTCGCCGGGGGCGACCCGGATCGAGCGGTGATTCTCGCCCGGCGCGCTTGCGAATTAACCCGCGCCGGCGATCCCGACTACCTCGACACCCTCGCCGTCGCTTACGCCGCCGACGGCCGATTCGACGATGCAACCGCCACGACCGAAAAAGCCATTACGCTCGCTCGCTCCGCCGGCCACACAGATTTTGTGCAAAAAATGGAATCCCGCCTGGAGCTATACCGCGCCGGCCGGGCCTATCAACCGTCGTCGTAATAGAGTCAGGGAGTGATCGAAAACGCGCCATAAAACGCGCTGTTTTCATCCGCGCGTTGCCACGGATCGGTGAGCGTCCCGGCGGTGTACGCGGCGTTGCTCGTATACCCCACCTTCCGCCAATCCAGATGAACCAGCGGCGAATACCAAACCAGATTCGGCTGCTTGCAGCACTCGTCGTTGGGCATACCCTGCGCCGTTATCGCCGCGAATCCGGCGGCGCTGACGCGATATTGCCGGGCGTAATGGATAAACACGATCGGCTCGCGCCGGATTCCGGTGATCTGGCCAAGCGAACCGGCGTCGTGCGATTCAAGCGCACGCACAAAAGCCGCCGCCTGCGCCGGCGTTGCTGAGGAGTCGATCGCGATCTCCGACCGCCGCGATGTCGACGCATCGGCAAGATTGGCATCCGAAGTCACCACCGCCATGGCGCGCAATCCCGAAAGATCGACATGGTCATACGATCCGGAATGGACGTTCCACGCCAGAATCGCATCGCAGCCGGTGGTCACGACTTCGCCATTGAAGTGACAAGGCCCGGCAAAAACGCTGGCCGTGCGCGCTTCGACATAATCGCCGCGCACAATCGGCGAG
>JBEKPV010000226.1:0-4770 GCA_049520395.1 Tepidisphaeraceae bacterium | reverse complement strand
CGCACAGGAATCTGACCCATCACTGGCTCTTCTGGACGTGGGTCGTCCCGGTGGCGGTCGGAATTCTCATCCTAGCGTGGCGAAAAAAATACCCGTGGCTTCTCGCCGCCGCGCTGGTGTCGGTTATCAGCGTGGGGCCGGTGCTGGGTTTAAGTAATTTCAGTTTTGAGAGCATTTCCGCTGTCGCGGACCACTATCTTTATGTTGCCATGCTCGGTCCGGCGATCGCACTGGCGGCGATCTTCCAGACGACTCGCCCGCGCTGGGCGGTCGCCGTTGCGGCAATCTGGATCGTCGCGCTTGGCATACGAAGTACCCACCAAATCGGATACTGGCGCGACGATATCACCCTTTGGTCTCATGCAAATCAGGTGACCAAGGATGGCATGGCGGTCGGACTAAACCTGGGCGCATCGGACCTTCGTATCGGAATCCAGTTTCAACGATTTGCCGACGATCGCTCCGTCGAATTAGAGAAAAGCTCGGGCGATCGCGCGACGCCTGAAACCATCGCCAAGGACCCGACAATTGCCGCGTGCAGGCAAAAAGAACAGCAATACTATATTTTGTCGGAGGCGATCAGCCGGCACGTGATTGATGCGCACGAATTCGAAGATGGGTACGTTCTTACCAAGGCCTACCGGAACCTGATCGTTGCGCTAACGGGCGAGCACAGAACCGACGAAGCCGTGGACCTGGGCTACCAGCTTTTGAAGATCGAGCGGGAGAAGAACGTCCTCAGTATTCAAGAATTGTCGCAGGACCGCGCCGTGTTCGGCGTGGCACTGCTGGATACAAAAACCCGCGACTCCGACGCCGCTGCGATTCTGCAGGAATCGCTCAATCTGGATCCGACAAATGGGGAGGCGATCGCTGGCTTGTCTGTCGCCCGAGAGCGCCTGGCCAATCCCTCGCGCGAGGCGGCCGTTAAATTTGCCAAGGATATCGAATCGGGTGACCTGACCCACATTCACGAAGTCGCGAGCGGCTCCGATGCAAAATTCGAATGGGTGCGCACCTTCAGCGATTGGACGGTCGCCTACAGAGATTATCAGGCCGCTTCCGCTCGCCAATTCGGCATTGACTCGCGTTTCATAGTCGAAAACGCGCAGAAAATGGTCGACCAGGTGCAGGACGCCGATGAAAAAATCGACGGCGACGTTGCCACCCTCACCACCAAAGGCGCCGACCAGCAGCCCATCCGGATCCTTAAAAACAACGGCGTTTGGAAGGTCGATCTGGACACCCTCTGGGAGGATGTGGACATCGTTCGCAGCGGCTCGCGGGTGAAGACGATCGCGGATGTCTACCGTGGAATGACCCGCGACGTTGAAGCCGGAAAATTCACAACGGTGACGGACGCCCAGCAGGAATTGAAGCGTCGCATCAGCGAAAGCCTGCCGCCGGAGTATCAACTCCTCAACAATGGCAAACCAACAACATTGCCATCGGCGTCGGCCGGTCAGAGCACCGACCCGGCCAAACCGGCGACGTCGTCATCCCCCGGCTGATGAACTTGCTGAAGATTTTATCGAGAGCAGAGCGGAAGATGATGGCAATGAATCGACATCGGCTTGCGATTCGAAAGCGCGGTGGATTAACGCTGCTGGAGCTGGTGATCGTGGTCGCCATCCTTGCGATTGTCGCGGGGTTCATCATTCCATCCGGGGTCTACCTGGAAAACCGTGCCAAATACACCGCCGCCAAGGCCAGCCTGGCGGCGATCCGGGATGCGATCGTGGGGACGGCGAGTCAGCCGGGGTATTACAGCGATACCGGGCAATACCCCAATACCCTGCAGGATTTGTTCGTTCAGCCGGCGGGAGTTGCGGCGTTCAATCGCGATACCAACCGAGGTTGGCGCGGACCGTATTTGCTGAACGCGAACGCGACGTACCCCGCCTATACCAACGGATTTCTGGGGCCGACTTCGCCAACGCCTTACGGCACTACGGGGAACCCGGCTAACTACGGGACCACGGGCGATTCGGCCGTGGTCGATCCATGGGGAAATGTGATTATTCTTCAATGGCCGACGAGCGGGACGCCCGCCCAAAACCAGGCGTTTATCCGTCTGATTTCGGCCGGACCGGACGGCACGGTCGAAACGCCCCAAGTCGACCCGGGAGATCCTTCTGAACCATATTATCCCCTCCCGGCGGA
Organism: Tepidisphaeraceae bacterium; assembly: GCA_049520395.1. Classification (GTDB taxonomy): domain Bacteria; phylum Planctomycetota; class Phycisphaerae; order Tepidisphaerales; family Tepidisphaeraceae; genus UBA1161. The sequence goes on along the minus strand of JBEKPV010000226.1, from coordinate 2,607 downwards.
TCGCGGCGACGACATCGTCCTGTTCATCAATCATGCGGATTCTCCCAAGTAATTGAGCCCAAAATAGATTTGTTGACTAAGCCGATAGGATTAATAGGATATCGGAATAATGCGAGGCGGAAATAGAGCATTTTCTCTGATTGAATTGGTGATCGCCTTGGCAATTCTGGCGGCCGTCACGACCATCGCACTTCGTGCAGCAGGCAATCTACAGGACCAAGCCCGTTATCAAAGCACCGTGCGATCGTTGAACGAGATCCAGGCCGCGATTGTTGGGCCGGTGAATCAGCGAAACGCTGACGGCTCGGCCTTAGTCACGGGTTTCGTAGCGGATACCGGGCGCCTTCCCCTCTCCAACCCAGGAAGTGATCCCGGTGACCCCCAGGGCGCCCAGGACCCACTTAATGAACTGATATCGAATCCCAACGGAATCCCACCGTATCAGCCATACACCTCCAATATCGATGGCAACGTCAAAGTGTGGGCGGGCTGGCAAGGGCCCTATCTTCATTTGAGCGCCGGCCCAACGTACGTCCGCGACGGCTGGGGAAATTCTTTTCATGCCTACGACGTCAATGGGGCCCTGATCGCGACGGTCGGCACTCCTATCGCCCAATTGGCCTCATGGGGCGCCGATCATCTCGAAGACGCGGTCCATGGAAATCCGCCGGGTTCCGTTCCCATCGCCGGCAACTATAACGACGATGTTTCCATCCCCAATCCGACCATAACAAGCACCACGTCTGGATTCGGCACCACGGCCACCAATCTTACGATCACCGGGCAGGTGACGATGAACAGCGGTCAAGACCCAGGACCGTCCTCTTCAGGACCCACACCCAATCCAACGACTTCTTCAGGAACAGTCCCGGTCGCGATTTGGGTTGACTACATTGGACCGGACTTTACCCAACACCCTAATCCGGTCGCGGATGTACCCATACTCGTAGCAACCGCAAACACGGGCGGCGTTTGGGCTGCTTCGTATCCATCGGGAGCGCCAATAACCTATAGCGGGCAATTCTCAATTTCCGCATCTAACGTGACAATCGGGCCGCGAGTATTGAAGGTTTACGTTGCGCCGGCGTCTGATACGACCTTTGCGAACGTGGTCTCCTCGGCGCTTTACACAACCACATTGAACGTCACCCTGGTCCCCGGCACCCAAACAATCAATCTGGTCTTGCCGCATTACAGCCCGTAAATCCTCATTCATTTTTCAGAGTTCAACACCCATGCCCACTTTCTCATTCACCGCACGGGACACCGCCGGTCGGTGGCATAATGGGACACAGATTGCCGACACCACCAGCGCGCTGGCCAGTCTGGTTCGCGCGCGCGGGTGGTCGCTGGTCAAGGCGGATGTGACGGATGATGCCGACTCGGCGGGGAAGAAACCCCGCCGGCGCGGAATTCGGCCGGCGACCTCCTTCGACGTCGAGATGGGGGCGCGCATGCTCGCCAATATGCTCGATGGCGGGCTGACCCTGATGGCCGCTCTCAAGACCTGTGCCGATCAGGCACGCCGGCCGCGGATGGCGGGGATTTGGGATGATGTACATGATCGCGTCGCCGGGGGCAGCAGCTTCGGCGATGCGCTGGGACAACACCGCGTCTTTCCCAAGATGGTCGTTCAACTCGTTCATGCGGGGGAGCAATCCGGCATGCTGGAAACCGTTCTCCTCCGCGCCGCCGAGCAGTTGGAGCGAAATCGCAATCTCTGGGTGACGGTCGTTTCCGCGCTGCTTTATCCGGTCTTCACCGCAGTGGTGGCCGTGGCGGTAGGGGCTTATCTGACCATCAGTGTGATTCCGGAAATCGGTCAGTTCCTCACCGCCGGCGGCCACAAACTACCCGCCATCACAGAGGCACTCCTGGCAACCAGCGCGTTTATCAATGCATATCTGGTCCCCATCACGATCGGCCTGGTATCCATTGTCGCAGCGATTGTCCTGGGCTACCGATACAAACCGGCTGCGAAAGTCATGGATCACGTTCAGCTGAAAATTCCCGTGATCGGCAAACTCCTTAGACTCGGCGCGACCACCACCTTCGCGCGCGGCATGGGAATGCTGCTGGAGGCGGGCGTGCCCATGATTACGGCGCTGGACACCTCGGGAAATATGCTGAAGAACCGCGCGATCTCCAGCCGAGTTCAGAAGGCAAAGATGTCAGTGATTGGCGGCAACTCTTTGCATCGCCCGCTCGCCGCCGGGGGGGAGTTCCTCCCCATGCTTCCGCGCATGGTGGCGGTGGGGGAAGAAACCGGCACGCTGAGTAACGTGCTCGATAAGGTGGCGGACTTTCACGATCAACAGCTTCAATCGTATGTCAAACGCATCACACTAATGATCGAACCGGTGATGACCGTCGTCGTCGGCTTCATGGTGGGATTTGTCTATCTTGCATTCTTTATGGCCATATACTCCATTACCAGCGCTTGATGATTGCTCCGTATCAAAAGCATCGTCCATGAAGGTTCGCCGGACTTGGAGCTAGGTTGTTCTGGCGATTGTCGGGCGGGTGCGATATGTGCTGATCCCATGCCAGAATCAAAGTACCATAAGGAAAGCGAACCCAAGTCCGCCGCCGGCGGGGTTAGTCGGT
>JBEKPV010000225.1:0-4773 GCA_049520395.1 Tepidisphaeraceae bacterium | reverse complement strand
TCGTTTTCACAAACTATCCGGCATAGGTTTGCTAGTGCACACGACCCGACCAAACCTGCGTCCCATAACCAACAAACCGCAAAATGATCCGACCGCCATGTGGTATATTGGAATATGGCCAGCCTGATAGGCGACAATCTGTTAGCCGCATTCGGCCGCCGTGCGAAGGTCTTCGACCCGTACGACGATGAGCCATGCCCTGACCATCTGTTGGTCCGAGACAAGCCCACCGCCAGACAGCGTAGGAAGCGGTTGTCGGCGTCGGTCGTCAATAAGCCCTACTTGAATGAGCATGAGGCAGCGGCCATTCTGGACGTGAGCAACAAGACGATCCGCCGGATGATTGCAGACAGGCGATTGCCTGCCACCGATTGCGGCAGGGGGGTTAAACATCTTTGGCGGATTGCGGCGGCAGACTTGAAGGCCGTTGCACGGCTACAGCCGCAAGCGCAGACACCACAAGATCAATTGCCCACGTCCGATCCGTTGCCGGCAACTAACGCCCCTGTGCCCCAGCCAAAGCGGTCCCGACGCCGTACAAAAACTTCCACGGCTCATTTGCCGGCTGCCTGATTCATCTTTCCTACATTCACTTTTTGCGTTGGCGGCACACTCATTGTCCGACACTGCACGACACTTCACGACACTGGCATATCGCTCCTAACCGTTCCTAATCCGTCCTGGCATGGACAGTCTGATTTTCCAAAAACCTCATTTTCGGCCGGATTTTCCCAGTTTTTGGCGTTTTATATTGGACTGAAAATCCATGTGTCGCCGGTTCAATTCCGGCTCTGCCCATTGTCGCGGCGGCGCTGCGGATGTTTACAATTTCCACGCGCTGCAGCCGCGGTTAGGCCGCTGTGAGATGAAGTCGTCAAAGCATGGCGTAAGAGTGAAGCACGCCGCGCGTACTTTTCACGCCACTCCGCGAATCCTCTTTAATTGCATTTGCTGCATGGCGGCGGTCAGCCGCTGGAGGAATTTTCGTGCCGCGACGTCGTCTCGGGGGACGAGAAATCCGTAACGGAATTTGCCGTCGGGGCGCTCGCGCAACGTTTGAACTCGGGCGGTTGTGTCGAGCGTGTGGCCTTCGCCGTGCAGCTTGATCGGCACGATCGATCCCAGATTCAGTTTTTTGGCCGTGACCGCGGCGAAGCCCTCGTTGCTGACATCCAAAACCGGGCAGGCGCTTTCCCGGCCGACACCGGCCGTGATTTCCGTGGCTGCCGTGCTGACACGATAGGACTCGCGGCCTTCGGCGGAAACGACCTCGCCGCAGCGCTCAAAGATTATCCCAACCTCGGGGCTCGAGCGGATTTCGCGCACGATCGCGCCCTGTTGGCAGAATTTTCGATTCACTTCGCAAAAAACGATTACGTCGCTGCCTAATTCCAGAATGATCGCCTCTTCAAATTCGGCGGTGAAGCTTGAGCCGTCGGATTCGATCACCTTGCCGGGATGGAGGTATTTCGTCTTCGACAACGATGGAATCAGCAAGAACATGGCCTGACCGCGAGCAAGCATGGTTTTTCTCCTTGTTTCGCCTTTTCAGCACTTTGTAGTACGGTTCGCCGAGGGCGCGACGTTTTGAGTTGGCATCTATTGATGATTCATCCCCAATCAAATGGCGGCATCTCCATCATCGGGAAACGCAGCTTCTCGCTATAGAACTCTATTGTTAGATTCGTGACATACCGATAAGAGCGGCCTTGGCTGACAATAATTGGAGGTTTTGCCGCTGATATTTCAATCGGTGAGTTTGTTGGACTGTTCTCATGCCGCGCGATCGTCGCATTTGATGCAACAGGAATGTCGGCGCGCGTTGCCGCGATGACGTTAACGGATAACAGTTCCGTCACGATCGAAGTGCTCTCGCCGGACCCTTGGCGCAGATTAAATCACAGCCGATCTTACGTTGCTGGGGCGAAAACCGCAGTCGTTGTAGTGGGGCTGAAAATCCATGTCTCGCCGGTTTAATTCCGGCTCTGCCCATTTCCCCTAGACCCCCATTTCCATTTTGAAAATACCGGCTCGTTTTGTTTCATGCGTGCCGAGGATAAGCCGAGCCGGGTCCCTGAAACTTGAAAGCCCGGTCGGATGCCGGCCGCAAAGGCGTATCTTGTGCTACCGGGGTAGCCGAGAAATCCCTTTCGTGGAGGCGTCGGGCTCGATATACTCCTCAAACTTTTGGGTAACCACCGTCCGCAAAGGTTCGTATCGGAAACCCCGGTTCGACCTCGCACCATCAGTGCACTAACGAATTGGTCGAATCAAGCCAGCCAAGGATACGTTTATGGGGGTCTTATCCGTCCCGGCCGTTCCGTCGAAGGTTCTACATTTATCGGTGTCGGCGCCAAAGCCTACCGGCGCCATCCGCAAAAGTGGATCCATCAAACGGCTTGCCTGGATGATCGGCATCATGCTGGTCGTCTATTCAAGCGTGTTGGCCGTGCCTTACGGATTCATGGACGACTACGAAATTGGCAGTTGGGTATACTACCAGCCCCAGCGCATCTTCCCCTGCCTCGCCGTCCAGGGCAGACCGCTGATGGCCGTATTTGAGCTGGCGGGGTACTACCCGATCTACCACGTCGCTAATTTCGTATGGCTCCGCCTCATTGCAATCATCGGCCTCGGTCTCCTCGCCTGGGTCTTCAGCCGATCGATGATTCGCGCCGGTTGGTCGGTGCAAGTTGCAATTCCCATGGGAATCATGGCGGCAACGCTGCCGCCGATGCAGATCTTGGCCTCCTGGGCCATCGTATATTCATACCCGTGGGCGACGGCCCTCGCCTTCTTCAGCGCCGCTTTATGGGCCGATTCGATCCCCGACGGCGCGCCCCCCAATCGCCGGCGGGAGATTCGATGGGGAGCGGCGTGCGTCGCCCTGCTGCTTTTTTCGCTCATGTTCAACCAGCCCGTCGGCATGATCTTTTGGGCGGCGGCGGCGATCGACCTGTTCAAGCCTGGATCCACATTCCCCCGCATTTACCGGCGCGGAGTTGGCTACCTGGTTATCGGATTTCTGGCCATGGGGATGGAATTCGTGGCTTTGAAACTCGCGTTGCGGATCTATCCGCATGAGTTCATGTCCTACCGGGCGGCCCTGAATAACAACATCCTCCATAAAATTCACTGGTTCATCAAAACGCCGCTGCTCGACGCCCTGAATCTGCAGCATTTTCCGGGAACCACCGCCGTCGGACTTGCCGTCGGCCTGGCGATGGCCGTCGGCCTGCTGCTTTACTTCCCGGGCGACCTGCTCAGCCGGGCGAAATGTTTCGCCGCCGCGATGCTTCTTATCCCACTGGCGTACGCGCCCAATCTCGCAGTCGCCGAGTCTGTCGCCTACTATCGCACGGAAATTGGACTGACCACCCTGATCCTCGTCTACGCCTGGCTGGCCGTGAACGGATTCGCCGCGACGCTGCGGCGAAGATCGCCCGGCCAAACCCCCTCGGGCCTGGGCATCGCATTGTTGCGCGGCGTGGCCGTCTGCGCCTGCGTCGTCGCCGCGTTCAATGTGCTGATCTACTTCGCCATTCCCCAAACGCTGGAATACCGCTTTCTTCGCGAAAAGCTGGCCTCGGCCGACCTCCGGGGCGTGCGGCACATCCATCTCATTCAACCCAGCCCGAGCGACACCCTCGCCCCCGGTGCGTACCGGGAGGAATTCGGCTATCCATCGACGTTTGAGGATTGGGTGCCCAATGGGATGATCCAGATGACCCTTCGCGATCTCCATCTTCCGCTCATCGACAGCGATTTCGAAATGCCCGGCCACCCCCGCGCCGGCGCCGCCGTTTCCCCGGCGCCGGACCCCGCGACGCTGGTGATCGACATGCGGCAAATGACCGCCATGCGCGATCCAAGCCGGAATTGAGACCCCCGCCTGATCGCCACAAAGATGCGTTAGCCCCGCTTAGCCACAGGCCGCCTTCAAATTACAGGAGGAGTCGCGGCAGGACTCGATATAGACTGTTGCTGATCTGGAGTTCGATGCCCCGCAACATTCACGGATGTACTGATGATGTAAAGCGGTCGACCTTTGGTCGCTTCGAAAATACGGGCGATGTATTCGCCGAGTATTCCAATACTAATAAGGAGTGCGGAGCCGATGACGCAGGTTACGGTAATCACTGACGCCCAGCCCGGCACGGTGTCGTGTACGATCATGGCGTGGATCAACGCAAATATTTCATACGCAAATCCGCCGATGGCGACCAAGACTCCAGCGGCGAGGCTTAATCGAAGCGGTATCGGTGAAAAACTAACTGCGGCAGTCCATGCGAATTTAAGCATCTTCAGCAGCGGGTATTTAGTGCTGCCGGCGGCTCTGGGCGCCCTCTCGTAATCCACAAAAGTTTGCGCAAATCCAACCCAGGCAATCATGCCCCTTAAAAACCGGTGGCTTTCGCGCATTGCTTTCAGCGATTCGACACATTGTCGCGAAACCAGGCGAAAATCGCCGGCGTCAGACGGAAGTTCTTCGTAAACAAACCACTTCATCAGGCGGTAAAAAAGCCAGGCGGTGAACCTTTTGAAGATCGTTTCCCCGTCTCGTGACGTTCGTCGGCCGTAGACCACGTCATAACCTTCTCGATATTTCGCCAACATGAGCGGTATCACTTCCGGCGGATCCTGAAGGTCGGAGTCCAGAACGACGATCGCTTCTCCAAGGGCTTGATCGAGTCCTGCCGTCACCGCGGCTTGATGGCCGAAGTTGCGCGCCAGTCCGATTACCTTGATTCTTGAATCATCGTTCGCCCAATT
>JBEKPV010000224.1:0-4799 GCA_049520395.1 Tepidisphaeraceae bacterium | reverse complement strand
TTGAGGTTCGACATCACCGTAGTCCCAGAATATATCGCCGCGGAGGAAATCCTCGGCCAGCGGGAAGCCGAGTTCTTCGCCGCCGGTCATGGAGAAAGCGCCGCCGATGGCGTCTTCTCCAGGTCCGTCGCGCGGGCTGATGCCTCGGTAAGCGAAGCCGCGGACGGTTCCAAGGCCGCCGGCGTAAAAGCGTTCGTAGAAGGGGGGATTCTGGGGATCCCAGCCCACATCGACGCGGCTATTGAGGACGGTTTTACGGTCGAGCAAATCTTCACCGAGCTCTAAATAATCGTTGAAGCTGTATGTGACCTGGCTGAAATCGACCTGCCCACCGAGGACATCGGCTTTTTGAAATCCGATTTGGGCGTTGGTGCCTTCGTAGGTGACGGGGCCGTGATTGGTGGTATCGCGCTCGAACAGGACGCCGGCGCTGGTGAGGAAGTGGTAGCCCTGGGCATCGACGATCTGAAGGGAGCGGTCGGGGGGGTCGTTGATATCGGTGATCTCGATATTTTCGGCCGTGAGGGAAACCTTTCCTGAATAGACGTAATTGAACTGTTGTCCGAGCGAGATGGTGGCGCCCAGGCGATTGTCGTCGTAATTATCGTAGATTCGATCCGCCAAATATCCCTGGGTGGAGAGGCTATAGGGCTGGTCGAGGAGGTACGGCTCGGTGAAACCGATCTGGGCGTTGGTTCCCTCGGTGCCGGGTTCGACGCTGACGATCCAGTCCTGGCCGGCGCCGGTCCAGGCGCGGTCGCTGAAGACGTCGCCCCAGGTGGCGGGGGGGTTGGCGATGTCGAAATTTTTCTGTTCGTAGGAGACCTGCCCGCCGAGGCCGCCGTTGCTGTTGATGCCGACGCCGGCGCTGATTTGGGCGGTGTGGGCCTCGGTGACGTCGACCAGAAGGTCGCGGACTTCGGGATCGTCGCCGATGGTGGTAACGGTGACGTTTTCGAAATAGGGGGTTCCGCGGAGGCGGTCGGTGGCGTCCTGAACTTCGGCGGAGTTGTAGACCTGTCCGGGGCGCATGTGCATTTCGCGGAGAATGACCTTGTCCTGGGTGCGGGTGTTGCCTTTGACGAGGATGCGTCCGAGGCGGAATTGTTTGCCTTCGCTGATGTCGTATATGAGATCGACTTTTCCGGGCTCGGAGAGAAATTTCTGTTTGACGTCGATTTGGAGATAGTCTGGATTGGCGGGGAGGCCCGGGAGGTCCTCGAAAATGTATCCGCCGGCCTTGCTATAGACTCGGACGATGGCTTTTTTATCGCGGTCGACGCCGTCCTGATCGAAGGGAACACCCTCGAGCATTTTCATTTGCTTTCGCAAGGCTCCCTCGGTGACGGCGCGGATGCCGCGGAACTCGACGCTGTCGACGACGTAGCGCATGCCCTCGTCGACGACAAAGGTGACCTGCATTTCGCGCATGTCGGGCGAGAGGGTGATCTTGCGGCCGACGCGGGCGTCGAAGAAGCCTTTGTCGTGATAGAAGGTTTCCAGGGAAACGACGTCGTCATCGACCTGCTGGGCGTCAAAGGCGCCGTTGCGGAAGATGAAGATGTAGTAGCCGGTTTTGATTTGGTCCTTGAGGCGATAGACGGTGAAATTGTTGACGCCGATGAAATCGACTTTGCGGATGCGGACTTGCGGGCCTTCGATAATTTGAAAGACGATGTCGCCGGTGGAACGCATGTAGTCTTCGTCGACCTGGACGTGGGCGAAGGGGTAATTCTTGTCGCGGTAGAGTTTTTCGATGGACTGTCGGGCGGAGCCGACGCGGAAGAGGGAGATGGCTTCCCCTTTTTTGAGATCGACGACTTTGCGCAAATCGTCGTCGCTGAGTTCGTGGTTGCCGACGTAGCGAATTTCGTTGATCTGTTTCTGCTCGGTGACGACGAAGATGACGATGACGCCCTTTTCGGTGGGCTGCACGCGAGCCTCGACGTTGGCGAACATTTTCATGCGGTTGAAGATTCGCTGGTAATCGTCGACGACGGTGGCGGGGTCGAATTTGTCCCCCTCGCGGCTGCGGACCAGCTCGCGAATGACGGCGGTGGCGACATGGGTGTTTCCCTCGATTCGCACGGATTCGATGGTCCGCCCGGCTAAATCGGAGGCGGCGTCCAAACCCTTGTCGGTATAGGGGGTACTGGGCTGCGTGTCGGGAGGCTCATCCGTCTGCGCGGCGGCGAAAGAGGCCGTAAAAAAGAGGACGATCAGAAGGATCGGAAGCGTCCGGCGCATCCATGCACGGCGACGTGGGGACAGCGGTGACATGCTTGCGATTTGGTGGATCGTCATCCCTTTAACTGACCGCACGTGGGGACCTTGGGTTGCCGCGTCTACCGGCAAAAAGTCGGGTCGCGGCAGTTTAGCCGGGGGAGAGGGGATGTCAAAAGAAGGCACGGAGGCATTTAGGCACGAAGGCACGGAGGGTGGGACTGAAAACGATGGCCTGTTCGTATTTCCCTTCGTGCCTCCGTGCCTTCGTGCCTAAGTGCCTTGCTCCATTTGACCCCGATCCGGATCGCGGATTTAATCCATTGGCGAGCAGGAGTGGCGGAACTGGCAGACGCGCAGGACTTAGGATCCTGTACCGAAAGGTTTAGGGGTTCGACTCCCCTCTCCTGCAAGAGCCGCAAGTTATAAGACGGGAACCATTGGAAAGGCCGCGCTGAATGTTTAAATGGCTATCGCGACATCAAAAGCAAATCATGGCGGTGTTCTGCGTGTTTGGGATGATCAGCTTTCTTTATGGGCTGGTGCCCCAGGGAATGCGCGGGGCGGCGCCGAACCGCGTGGTGGGGGACCTGCACGGCCAACAAATCACCGCGAGCGAAATGCAGGAAATGCGCAATGAATGGCAGACGCTGAAGGAACTGCATTTCGTCGATCCGAACAATCCGGATACGGACAAGCCGTTTCTTACCGCGCTGCTGCAAGGGCCGGCGGACGTTATCAATAAACAGCCGGATACATTTTTCCTGCTGGTGCGGGAAGCGCAAGAGCATGGGGTGATCGTCAATCCGGACGACGTGCAATCGATTCTGACCAACAACGTCGCGGGGATACCGGCCGGATCGGATTCGGAAGGGGTCGCCAAATCGATCAACGATTGCCTGATGGTGGTGGGGCTGCTGAACTCGAACCTGCAACTGGTGAAGACCAATGCGCCGATCCGCGAACTTTGGAAGGCGCGCGACGCTCAGATGGTGGCGCTGAACCTGGTGGAATTCAGCGCGAATCACTTTTTGTCGAAGGTTTCGGAGCCGACGGAAGACGATATCAAGAGTCTGTATGATTCGTTCAGCGACCGAGTGGCGATGCAGCAGACTTTTGGATCGGCGGACGATCCGATGGCGCTGGGATATAAATATGCGAATCGCGTGAAAGTTCAGTTCATCGGATTGAAGCTGAGCGATCTGGTGAACGCCGCCAAGGCTTCGCAGAGCCAGCAGGATTGGTACGTGGCGGCTTATAGTGAATTTAAAAACAATCGCGATCAATACGATCAGCAACCGGTTGCGGCCGCGACCAAGGCGCGGGCGCTAGGCCCGACGACGCAGCCGACGGCACAGCACGTGGACGATCTCGATGCGGACTTCGCGTTGCATGTGCCGATGGTGCTGGAGCATCTTTATCAGCAAAGCGCGCTGGCGCTGCGGATAAAACTGTTGCGCGAGATTTCGCAGCAAATGAACGCGGGTTATAGCGCCTGGCACGATGCGCAAAACGCCGGGGCGACGACGCAACCGGGCGCGTCGCAATACACGGACATATCGTTTATTCAGAATCTGGGGCGGCAGCTCGAAAAAGAATCGGGCATAACGCCGGTGATCGGATATAGCGATCAAGTGAAAGACGCGCGAATTCTTTTGACGGCGCCGGGGATCGGGAAGTCGTTTTCGGAGGCGATCACGGGGCAGCCGGTGCCGTTCGCGGAATATGCGACGATGGATCCGGGCAGCGGCGGATTGAGCTTGTGGCAGCCGTCGGACGTTTTTGATGACGCGGCGGGGAACTCGTTTATTTTTCGGATCAGCGATTTCGACGCCTCGCACACGGCGCCGCTGGCGGAAGTGCGCGATAAAGTGATCAGCGACTGGAAGCTTACGGAGGCTTACAAATTGGCGCTGGCGGCGGCGAATAATGCTCTGGCCGATGCGCAAAAGCGCGGATTCGCGGCGGCGGCGGCATCGGCGGCGGATAATGGGGGAACTTCGGTGATTACCACGGACTTGTTCCGGCCGGCGCAGATCGTGGCCGATCCGACCAAGGGATACGGCATCATGCCGCTGCGGTTGCGGGTGGAATCGGTGGTGCAGTTGGCGGTGGATTCGCAGAAGCTGCTGTCGAGTCCGCCGGCTCCGGATGGTCGGCCGGTCGATGTGGCGGAGCTTTGGCCCGACGCGCTGGTGGCCCTCGTGCAGCTTGAGCAGGCCATGCCCATGTGGGACGCCTCGGCGGCGGGGGCGGCGGACTCCCTGGCGTATGAGCAGGCTTTGCATAACGAGCGGGCGCAGATGATTAACGAGCTTTGCTCCTACGATTCGGCGGCGCAGCGGCTGAATTATAAGCCGGTGGATGCCGTGAAGGTTCCGCAATAGCCGAGGGTGAATCCGCTTCGGCCTTGACAAGCGGAGAGCGGGAAATAAGGTCGTTGCCGATTCAACCGCGCCATTAGCTCAATTGGCAGAGCAGCTGACTCTTAATCAGCGGGTTGCAGGTTCAAGTCCTGCATGGCGCATATAATGTAAGTCACGCCGAACGCAAAGTATAGCGTACCTGTCCGTGTT
>JBEKPV010000223.1:0-4889 GCA_049520395.1 Tepidisphaeraceae bacterium | reverse complement strand
TTGGGGACTGTCCAATGAATTAGGCCCCCACACCCGAACCAATTGGCCGCTGGAAGTACATCTAAACGAATTGGCTCACCAGCTCGATCCCACGCGCCTAACCATCGCCAACTCGTATCATCCCCCGGAGCACCCGGTGAATTGGATCGCCGATCTCACCAGCTTCAGCCGCTATTATGATTGGTACGGCCAGCCCAACGAAGCCTGGCCCGACCAACTCGACAAAATCCACCGCGCCTATCCCTCCGGCAAAATCGCCATCGGCGAATACGGCGCCGGCGCCAGCCTCCTCGACCACGAATCCCCCACCACCCGCCCCTATGTAAAAGGCCCCTGGCATCCCGAAGAATGGCAAGCCCGCATGCACGAGCAAGCCTGGTCCGCCATGAGCACCCGCCCCTGGCTCTTCGGCAACTTCATCTTCTGCATGTTCGATTTCGCCAGCGACGCCCGCCACGAAGGCGATCGCGCCGGCCAAAACGACAAAGGCCTCGTCACCGCCGACCGGCTCACCCGCAAAGACGCCTTCTATTTCTATAAATCCCAATGGTCCACCGACCCCTTCGTCCACATAACTTCGCGCCGATGGACCCCAAGACTCCCCGGCCCCGCCGATCTCAAAATCTATTCCAATTGCGACACCGTGGAACTCTTCCTCAACGGCCACTCCCTCGGCCAAAAATCCAGCCCCAACCACATCTTCCTCTGGCCGCAAATCCCCCTCACTCTCGGCCCTCAGCATCTCCACGCCGTCGGCCAATCCGCCGGCCGCCAATATACGGATGCCTGCGACTGGACCGTCTCCAAAATCCCCACCACACGTCCCGCCACCACGCAGCATTGGATTCCCGAACCCCAAGTCGATCCCTTACTGTAAGATATTCGGCACAGGAGTTTCCCATGTTAGACCCCCGCGTCGACAAACTAGCCAAAATGCTCATCCGTTATTCCTGCGCCGTAAAAAAAGGCGAAAACATTCTCATCGAGGCGATCGACATCCCCACGGAATTCTCCGCCGCCCTGATCCGTCACGCCGTCGAAGCCGGCGGCAATCCCCTGGTCATGCTCAAAAATAACCAGATCAACCGCGCCCTCATGCTTCACGGCCAACAAAAACAATGGGAAACCATCGCCCGCGTCGAGCGCCTCCAGATGCAAAGCGTCCAGTGCTACATCGGCGCTCGCGGCAGCGCCAACGTCTCCGAACTCTCCGACGTCCCCGCTGAAAAACAAAAACTCTACGAATCCACCGTCTGGAAAAAAGTCCATCGCGACATCCGCATCCGCAAAACCCGCTGGTGCGTCCTCCGCTGGCCCCATCCCTCCATGGCGCAGATGGCCGAGATGAGCACCGCCGCCTTCGAGGATTTCTATTTCAACGTCTGCACCCTCGACTACCCCAAAATGAGCCGCGCCATGCAGCCCCTGAAAAAACTCATGGAACGCACCGATAAAGTCCGCCTCGTCGGCCCCAACGACACCGACCTGCGCTTCAGCATCAAAAATATCCCCGCCATCTGCTGCGACGGCAAAGTCAACATCCCCGACGGCGAAGTCTTCACCGCCCCCGTCAAGCAAAGCGTCAACGGCATCATCCGCTTCAACTGCCCCACCATCTACCGCGGCACCACCCACCACGACGTCCGCCTCGAATTCAAAGACGGCAAAATCATCCGCGCCACCAGCAGTGACACCGACAAACTGAACGAGGTCTTAAACACCGATCCCGGCGCCCGCTACGTCGGCGAATTCGCCATCGGCTTCAACCCCCACTGCATCAAACCCATGAAGGACATCCTCTTCGACGAAAAAATCGCCGGCAGCATCCACTTCACCCCCGGCGCCTGCTACGACGAAGCCAGCAACGGCAACAAAAGCGCCATCCACTGGGACCTCGTCATGCGCCAAACCCGAGAAGTCGGCGGCGGCGAAATCTGGTTCGACAAACACCTAATCCGAAAAAACGGCCGCTTCACCCCCCCCGCCCTAAAACCCCTAAACCCCGAAAATCTAAAATGACATCGAACGCAACAATGCGCCTCCCTCTCCCCTCTCCCCTTCCTTTAGTTCCGGCACGGTTGAGGGTAAGGGTGAGGGGCCGAAGGGCGAGCGGCCCAAGGTTGTGCGGCCGAACGGCGAGCGCCCGACCATCAACACGCGCAACCCTCTTCCTAACCATCCTCCTAACCCTAACAACAATAGCCCGCGCCCAAACCACCGAGCCAAGTCCCATCCCCCTCTACGACGGCCAACCCCCCAACTCCATCGGCGACTCCCCCATCGACATCCCCACCATCACCCCATACTTCCCCGCCCCCGACAAAACCACCGGCGCCGCCATCATCATCTTCCCAGGCGGCGCCTACAACCACTACGGCATTCACGAAGGAATCCCCGTCGCCCAGTGGCTCAACTCCCTGGGCATCACCAGTTTCATCCTCAAATATCGCCTGGGCCCCAAGTACCACCACCCCATAGAAATGCAGGACGCCCAGCGCGCCATCCGCCTGATCCGTTCCCAATCCGAAACCTTCAAAATCGACCCCACCCGCCTAGGCGTCCTCGGCTTCTCCGCCGGCGGCCACCTCGCCAGCACCGTCGCCACTCATTTCGACCCCGGCCAACCCTCCCCCTGGGACAAAGTCGAAGAATACTCCAGCCGCCCCGACCTGGTCTTACTCATCTATCCCGTCATCACCATGCAAGACCCCTACACTCACCTTATCTCCCGCCAAAATCTCCTCGGCGACAACCCCGACCCCGCCCTGGAACAAGAAACCAGCAACGAGCTTCACGTCACCCCGGACACGCCCCCCTGCTTTCTCGTCCACACCGCCGACGACCAAACCGCCCCCGTCCAAAACAGCCTCATGTTCGCCGATGCCCTCCAAAAAGCCGGCGTCCCCTTCGAACTCCACATCTTCCAGCACGGCAAACACGGCTTCGCCCTCGGCGGCAACGACCCCGTCCTCAGCACCTGGCCAACCCTCGCCGCCCATTGGCTGCAACACTACCAATTCGTCAAAAACCCCAATTAAAGTAATTTCAAATGATCACCCCTCGGCCGGCATCACGTCTATATTGGCGCCAGGCCGAGCCGCGTCCCGCTTCCCATCGACCCGGAATTGCCGCGCCTGTCCCAGTTGATTCACCCCTTCATTCTTCGGGCAGTCCGGAAAAAAGCAAAGCTATTCGCCAGTAAAATAAGAATAATCACCCAATGGGGGATTACGAACACCGAGGTTCTACCGCCGATTTCATTTGCACCTTGGCCATATTGGAACGGAATAAATCGATTATTCCTGATGCCTAGGTAGCTAAATTCCGGGCCGACGAAGGGATCACTATAGTAAAGCCAAGCATGTCCGACAGCAGATTGAGTCCGGCTATATATGACCGCGTAAAGCATGCCACTTGAAGAATCTATGGCCTGTATATGAATGCCATCGCGGCAATGATCGAAGGTATCATGAACTTTGTAGCTCCGGATCAGAAGCGCCATCACCGCTAGCGCGACAATCGCCCCCGCGCCGGTTATCACGAGCAATAAATGGCGCCAACTTAATTGAAAACGAGCAGGCGATCCGTAATTAAGCACTTCGGCGGGCATACCGTTTGACTATTCTTTTATTGTCTAACCGTAGCTCCTGGCGAAATCAAAAAACGACTTAAAGGTGACGCGGGACGACCTAAAAGTGACGCGGACGAATGCCATTCAGTTAAGCGATCTCTTGGTTGTTTTTCAACTCTTTTCTTAATTCCGCGCGGGGGCGGGTCATCTTCGTATACGTATCTTGTAAATCCTTGATTACCCGTGGCTCGTGACGGTTCCGCACCGGGTTGACCATTAAGTCTGGAATCGGCGCGCCCGGCTCGGCCAGCAGCAGCCAACGCAAGGCGTCGATGAAACTGATCCGATCCGGTTCCACTTTCTGCCGCAGGGCCGCCCCCGCCGCTCACGCGCGTGCCGAGGCCCGATCCCCAACGCTACCTGACGCAATTGCTGACGAATTTGCCGAGGATGCCGATAAGCCAACTTGAACAGTGGCTGCCGGACCGATGGAAGCTGCGCAATTCCGCGCCATCGGGATAGGTCTATCGCACACGTTGGAAGTTGTAAAATTGGCACGCTGATCGTAACCGAGCTTTCGCCGGCCGGCATGACGAAGCCATTATTGTCAATCGATAACGCGACGCAGTTCGCGCCGGGTTGCTGCTGGTTATTATCCCAAATTCACGCCAACGCGAGAATACCGAATAGAATCTGTGCGGCGATTGGTATTGCAAAGGCAATGACAACAATAAATATAGCCCTCCAAAACCACGGGTCTTGCCATATCTTTAATTTTCGACCCGAAACCGCCGCAACGATTATGAAAGCGGCGCAAAGGCTAGGCAAAAAGAAATAGATCCAAATCGTCCACGGGTGGCGGCTTACCTGGTCGGGCGGAGGCCAGAGCCAAACATTGATCTTCGTGGCCAAATCATCATTCTCGGGGTGTTGCCCGGCCCACGTGATCGCTGCCCAACCAAACGAGCCGCAAATCGAAAAAATCCCAATTCCGACCGACCTGATTAACCAACGGCGAGGGCGCGTAGCCGCGAAGGCATTCGCATTTTCGTAGTCCAAGGGGCCCAACGGATTGCTATTCATTGATCTGGACCATAAGCGTAAACGGACGACTTAAAGGTGACGCGACTTAAAGGTGACGCGAACGAATGCCATTCACTTAAGCCATGTCTTGGTTGTGTTTCAACTCTTTTTTCAATTCCGCGCGGGGGCGGGTCATTTTCGTGTAGGTGTCCTGTAAATCCTTAATCACCCGCGGCTCGTGCCGGTTGCGCACCGGATTGACAATTAAATCCGGTATCGGCGCCCCCGGCTCGGC
>JBEKPV010000222.1:0-5035 GCA_049520395.1 Tepidisphaeraceae bacterium | reverse complement strand
CTTCTCGACCGGCTCAAAGCGCGGCCGAATATTGTGCGGGTGAAGAGCATGGTGCTGCCGCCCGTGCAGCGATGAGCTCTAGAAATCAATCATCAGGCTGGTGACGATTCCCCACTGAAATTCGCGGCGCGCCCCGGCGTCGATGGGGAAGGTATAGCCGACGGAAAGACTCGGCTGAATGTCCTCCGATCCGCGGAATCCTAATTCGGCTCCGACGACGCCCTGCAGTTGATCGTCCCCCGCGGCGGAGTGGTTGAGTGGGTCCTCGCCGTCCAACTCCGCCAGGGGCGTTAGCTGGCGCACGATGGCGTTGCCCAAATCCACGCGGTAACCGAGCGTTGCCGCGTATTCGAGGGTGTCCTGGTTCCCCTCATCGCCTCCGCCAACCAGATTCGAATAGGCGACGCGGGTCTGCACCGTCCAGTGGTCTCCCAACCGCAGCATGTTCCAGGCTTGCGGTTCGATTTCGAAATCTTCGCTGACGGCCGTGTTCACCGGGATCGACAGCGAAAAACCGGCCACGACCGTATCGTCGATGGTCCCATCGGCGGAAATCCACTGGAGGAATGGATGCCGCACCGTCAGTTCGACGCTGTCCATGCCCTGCACCGTGTCCGGATCCGTTGAATCGTCATCGTCGGCGTCATAGAACGTATCGCGCTCCCAGCCCCCGTCGATCTCGAAGGTCGTCAGCCCGATATTGTCTTCCACCTCGGCCGACAATAAATCCTGCGATGCACCGGAGCCTTCGGCATGCAACCAGGTGGTCCGCAGCTCCTGATCCGAATCCCCCTCCTCGGCCAATAACGGCTCGGGGAAAAAATCGGCTGCATACATCGTTCGCGAATCGAGCTGGTTGAGCCAACCGAAACGAAAATCACTTGAATTCGGCGCATCCGCCCGGGAAATAGAAGCGAGGCAGGTCATGACGAGGCATGCAATCCAAGACAGTTGCCATAGACGCCACTGGTATCGCATGAAATGGAATCTCCCGTTGAGAGCCGAAAAACGGCCTTAGCTTTTGATCCAGGGGACATCCTGCAAACCGGCCTGCTGATTGGCCAGTCGGGCCTGGAGGAAGAGCCAGTCGCTGAGGCGGTTCAGGTAGGTCAGCATGATCGGAGCGACGGGGCGGTCGTGGGAAAAGGCGACCAGGACGCGCTCGACGCGGCGGCAGATGGTGCGGGTCAGGTGCAATCGGGCGCTGGTTTCGCACCCGCCGGGAACGATAAAATCGCGCAGCGGCGGCAATCGCTCGGTGGCGGAATCGATCTCCATCTCCAGCCGATCCACGGCCGAATCCTCGAAAACGGGAATCCAGGACGGGGGCTTCCCATCCGGACTGGCCAGATGCGAGCCGATGATGAACAGTTCGTTCTGCACCAGGCGCAGGGACTTAAGCAATTCACCCCCCGTCCCCACGGCGGCCCAGCCGATGGCGGCGTTGAGTTCGTCCACCGATCCGAAGCAATCGATCTGCGGGTCGTCCTTCCCGACGCGTTGGCCGCCGATGAGGCCGGTGGTGCCGTCGTCGCCGGTTTTGGTGTAGATCTTCATGGGGGTAATCATATCGCCCAATCCGGCGATGTGCTCGGCCACGCTCATTATCATACAATATCGCGCATGCGCAGCTTTACCGTTCGCATTCCCAAGGAGCTCCGGCGTGAGTTGGAGAAACTTTCCCGCCGCAAGCGACGGTCGTTGAGCGATATCGTCCGTGATTCCCTGCGAAGGTATGTCGTCGCCCAAGCGGCACAAAATCTGCGAGATCGCATGATGCCGCCGACTAAATCGTGAAGCCCCTATCCACCGCTTTCGTCGCGGGGAGTTTTACGAGCGATTGCGCTGATCAACCGCGCCACTTTGTATTCCAGAGGGTACCCGAGGTCGCGGACATTTTAGTCGTCCGGCAATTCGAGTAACCGCGAACGCGCAGACACAGCAGATTGCGAGGATCAACGCATTGCGACGGTCCGGCCGCAAAAAATATAGAGCCGGATCTAAAAAGTCGTTCGAACTATCCAGGTTCTTTTGGCGAAAGAGGTAGACCCAATACCCAACCGCCGTGGTTGAGGCAACGCCGATGACCGCCTCCGCCGTCTGCCAGGGTCGCGCGAAGCGTTTATCTTTCCTACAGCGTTGCACCACGTACGCGGCAGGGCCAAGCAGGAAAAGCGCAACCCAGGGTCTGGAATCCACCCCCCGTTGCATCATGAAGACTGCGCCAAAGAGAGTTGGAAGGAGCCAAAGCCATGCCGGCGAGTACAACTTGGCCCGAGGCATCGGAGAGGCGTAGTCAAGAATCCGCGGACTTGAATCGCTTTGGCGGTCCTCCGGCATGTCTCGCCCTTCCGTCGCCTCGGTGCGTACTTCCGCTTAAACTAATACGAAATGACCCAGGTCCAAGTTTTACTGATCCTGATACCCGCCGCCTATCTTATCGGCTCGGTTCCCTTCGGACTGATCGTGGGTTTGGCCAAAGGGGTTGATCCCCGAAAGGCCGGCAGTGGGAATATCGGGGCGACCAATGTCGGCCGGCTCCTGGGCCGAAAATTTTTCTTCATCGTCTTCACCCTAGATCTGCTCAAAGGCGCGGTACCCACGCTAGCGGCCGGGGCAATTCTGAATTTTACCGTTGATAACCGTTTCGATTGTCTGCTTTGGGTGCTGGTGGCCTTTGGCGCGCTCTTCGGTCACATGGCCAGTATTTTTTTAAAGTTCAAAGGGGGCAAGGGCGTGGCGACCAGTGCCGGCGTCCTGCTGGGAATCTTTCCTTATTTCACATTGCCGGGACTCGTGGCGGTGGCCGTGTGGGGAGCCGTCTTCGCGGCGATGCGCTACATCAGTGCCGCCTCAATTGTCGGAGCGGCATCGTTTCCACTGCTCTATATTCTCCTGGGAATTGTCCGGCACTGGCCGCTACTGGATGCTCAGTTGCCATTTCTGATTTTTTCGCTGCTGGTCCCCGCCCTGATTATCTTTAAGCACCGCGCCAACATCACGCGATTGCGCGCCGGCACGGAATTGCGAGCGGGGGGGGCGGGTCAGAAATCGATTTGACGGCGTTGACGGCGGCGGGGTATCCGCCCGGCGACTGGATCATCGGCTGCTTTAAATTGAGCTTGCATCCAGCCCCGCCGGCGAAAATCAGGAAAAGAATAACCACGCCCCACTTCCCCAAAACGTCTCGGTACAACGGATTCATCGAGTCCATGGTACTGGCAATTGGCCGAGAGCAAAATCTCTTTGACGAATATTCCGCCAGTGCCTAGGCTGGTGATATGCGCATCCGGGTGAACGGGCAGGATCGGGAATTGGCGGCCGGCAGCGATATTCTTGCGCTGATCGCCGAACATAAGCTGACTCCCGACAAAGTGGCCATCGAGGTCAATCGCCGCCTGGTTCGCTCGGCGAAATACGATACGCCGTTGCAGGAGGGTGACGAAATCGAGATCGTCACCTTCGTCGGCGGCGGGTGACGCAATATTTTAACCGCGAAGACGCGAAGGACGCGAAGAAAAAAGCAATTTTGCCACAGATGAAAGGCGGATGAACACAGATGGAGGAAATTGCCAGCCGCCAGTTAATTCAATTATCTGTGTCCATCTGATTTTTATCTGTGGCTAATTTTCTTTGGCTTTTCTTCGCGTCCTTCGCGCCTTCGCGGTAAAAAAATGGCTTTGTAAATTTTCAAATGGATCTGCTGAAAATCGGCAAGTTCGAAATTCGCAACCGGCTGTTTGTCGGGACGGGGAAATACTCCAGTTACGAAATCATGCAGCAGGCGCTTGCCGCCAGCGGGTGTCAGGTCGTCACCGTGGCGGTT
Source organism: Tepidisphaeraceae bacterium (assembly GCA_049520395.1). Lineage (GTDB taxonomy): Bacteria > Planctomycetota > Phycisphaerae > Tepidisphaerales > Tepidisphaeraceae > UBA1161. Next base: position 1,209 of record JBEKPV010000222.1, on the reverse strand, counting down.
CGGCGCGAGCGGCTTATCGACAAAGAGGGGCGAAGTTTGCTCGATTTCCTGGATTTATCGAAATTTATCATCCTGCCAAACACGGCCGGGTGTTTTAGCGCGGAGGACGCCATCCGCGTTTCGCTCCTGGGGCGGGAACTTTTGGAAAAGCAGAAAAACCCCGGCGCGAATTGGGTGAAACTCGAGGTGCTGGGGGATAAGAAAACGCTTTTGCCCGATCCGGTGGGATCGCTGGAAGCGACGCGGCAGCTGGTGAAGGAGGGTTTCACCGTCCTGGTCTACACCAGCGACGATCCGATCTCCGCGCGGCGGCTCAAGGAGGCCGGCGCCGCCAGCGTTATGCCGGCGGGCAGCCCCATCGGGTCCGGACAAGGGGTGCTCAATCCGCTGAATATTTCGCTCTGTTTGGAGACGCTCAAGGAGGGAGACGCGCATTATCCGGTGATCGTGGATGCCGGGGTCGGGACGGCCAGCGATGTGACCATCGCCATGGAACTCGGCGCCGACGGCGTGCTGCTCAATACGGGCGTCGCGCACGCCAAGGATCCGGTGAAGATGGCGACCGCTATGCGGCAGGCGTTGGAGGCGGGGCGGCTCAGTTATCAAGCCGGGCGAATCCCCAAAAAGCGATACGCCACGGCCAGCAGTCCGTTTGAAGGCGTGATCAGTTACATTCCCGGCGAGTGAACCCACCAGCCGATCCAACCCTCTGGAACCAACTCGCCGCGCGCGGCGGCGTCAATCTGCAAGTCTAGCAGACGGAGAAAATGTCGAGGTATCTCGATCTTCTTCTGGCCGCCAATGCGCGGATGAATCTGACTCGCATTGTCGATCCGAAGAGCGCCGAAATTTTGCATGTCGGCGATTCGCTGATGGTGCTGCCCTATTTGCCGGCTGGAGCGCATCGTTTGGCGGATGTCGGCAGCGGTGGGGGGGTGCCGGGGATTGTGCTGGCCATCGCCAGGCCGGACGCGCAAATCACACTGATCGAAGCCACGAAGAAGAAGGCGGAATTTCTGAAATCGGCGGCAAATGAATTGGGATTGGCCAATGTGACTGTGGCTCCGATTCGGGCCGAGGAGGCGGGGCGATCGGAATTGCGGGAAACCTTTGATGTCGCGTTGGCTCGGGCGGTGGGGACGCTGGATTGGCTGGCGGAATGGATGCTGCCGCTGGTGAAAAATGGGGGGGTGATGCTGGCGATGAAGG
>JBEKPV010000221.1:0-5044 GCA_049520395.1 Tepidisphaeraceae bacterium | reverse complement strand
CGATTCGACGCTCATTTCGGTCTTCCCACATCGGATTCAGCAGGCAGCGAAATTGCCGGGCTTCAGCAGAGAAACGGGGTTTTTCCGGCATGCAAAGGGCGGTTTTGCAAACCGGCGGGGATTGCCTACACTGCCGAGTCGTATCCGAGCGTGTAGCTCAGTTGGTAGAGCAACGGACTTTTAATCCGTAGGTCCTGGGTTCGAGCCCCAGCACGCTCAGTTCGGGTTATGGATCGGTTAATGGCCCGGGGGCTCGGTTTTAAGCGGGTAAATAGGGGAAAATCCGACCCTGGGGGCGGAAAATTGAATCGCCGCAATTTTGCCCATTGCGGAAAAAATCAAATCTTGGGTTTAATTGTCGAAATAAATGAGTGGGTGCGAAGTTATTTAAATGGGAAAGGGAGGGCGTTCGTTGTTTTGCGCGACACGCCGCTTCGCGTTGTTGCAGGAGTTTGGTGATCCATGCGAATTTTGGCGTACCTGGATCCGGGCACCGGAAGCTTTTTTCTGCAGTTGGCCGTTGGGGGTTTCCTCGGCGGGTTGCTGACCCTCAAGCGCCTTTGGCGCCGGGTTTGGCAAGGCAAGACGCACCGAGTTGATGAGGCTCGATGACTTCGGACGAAATTTTGGGATCATCTTTCAGGGATCCCAGCGGTTTCGTCTTCCGCCGTGCCGGCGATGTCCTTCGCCAGGTCAATCAATCCTATCAGCAGGATTATCGCGCGCTGATGGAATCGGGGCTATATCGCCATGCCACCGAGGGCGGGTGGCTGATTCCACACGAAGAATTGGATTCGCCGCTGGCCGATCCCAACACGGGCTGGCGACTCATCCGTCCGCTGCCGGTTCCATTTATCTCGTATCCCTATGAATGGTCCTTCAGCCAGCTCAAAGACGCCGCGCTGGCAACTCTGGCGATTCAAAAACAGGCTCTGCAGCATGGCATGAGCCTCAAGGACGCCAGCGCTTACAATCTTCAGTTCGATCGCGGTCGGGCGGTGCTTATCGACACGCTTTCGTTCGAACGATATGTGCAGGGTGAACCGTGGCCCGCGTACGGTCAGGCCTGCCGGCATTTTCTGGCGCCGCTGGCGCTCATGGCGCTGCGCGATGTTCGTCTGCAACAAATGTGGCTGGCGAACCTCGACGGGATTCCATTGGATTTGGCCGCCGCACTGCTGCCGGCGCGATCGCGGCTCAGTCTGTCATTGCTCGTGCATCTGCACTGGCACGCGAAAATGCAGCGGGCCAAGGGTTCCTCGGCGCAAAAGCCGTCCGCGGCGAAATTCGGGATTAAGCAGCTGATGGGAATCTTGGACAATCTGGAATCGGGGATCGCCGGGCTCAAATGGAAGCCGGTGGGGACGGAATGGGCGGATTACGACCAGGAGTGCGGCTATTCGTCGGCGGCGACCGAGCACAAAACAAAACTCGTTTCCCAATGGATCGAGGAGATTGCGCCTAAAACGGTCTGGGATTTGGGCGCCAATACGGGACGCTACAGCCGGCTGGCAAGCGATCGGGGGATTTTCACGGTGGCGTTTGATAAGGACCCCGCGGCCGTGGAAAAGAATTATCTGCGGGTCAAAGAGCACGGCGAAAAAAATCTTTTGCCGCTGGTTATGGATTTAACCAATCCGAGCCCGGCCCTGGGATGGAATCATGAAGAGCGGTTTAGTTTAGCGGAGCGCGGGCCGGCCGATCTGGTTTTGGCGCTGGCGCTGATTCATCATTTGGCCATTGGCGAAAACGTCCCGCTGGGCCGGATTGCCAAATTCCTGCATCGAATCGCGCGGAACCTGGTGATCGAATTCGTTCCGAGCACGGATCCGCAGGTTAGCCGGCTTCTGGTCGTCCGCAAGGATATCTTCGCGGATTACACGCAGGCGGCGTTTGAAAGCGAATTTGGGCGTTTTTTTACACTCTGCCGGCAGGAGGCGGTTGTTCAGACTCCCCGCGTGTTATACTGGATGCGGCGCAGGGAAACTGAATGAAGCGACTGGCCTTGTATCCATTTTATTTCGCGCTGTTCGTCGTTTTAAGTCTTTACGCACACAATTTGGGTGAGGCGCATTTGGCGGAGGTCGCCTGGGCCGCCGTCTTCGTTTTGCTTTTCACGTTGATCGTATTTGCGGTCTTTGCGCTGGTTCTGCGCGGGATCGACCGCGGGGCTTTGGCGGCGGCGGTGTTCGTATTCTGCTTTTTGACCCATCGGTTTTGGATGGCGGCCTGGTGGAGGATCAGCCCGCCGCTGAATCGGCCGCAGGAAGTATTTGATCGGCGCATGTTTCTGGGGGTTCAGTCTCTGCTGGTGATCTGGGCTGCTTACGCGGCGCTGCGCCGGATCAAGCGGCTGAAAATCTGGACGGAGAATCTTAATCGCGTTGGGCTGGCCCTGCTGGTATGCCCGCTGGCGCTGATCGCCATTGGGTGGATAGACGCCCGGGCAGTGTCTCCGGCGGCGGGATCGGCGTCGCTGATTTCATCGCCCGTGGCGGGAGTGTCGATCGCCGATCGGCCGGATATTTATTTCATTATTCTCGACGCCCACGGGAGGCAGGACGTCTTAAAGTCGCTCTATCACTACGACGACGGGCCGTTTATCCAGCATCTGCGGGACAAGGGTTTTTTTGTCGCGGATGCCAGCACGAGCAATTATTGTTACACCCAGTTGTCGATCTCCTCGACGCTGAATCTTAGATACCTGGACGAATTCAAGGGTACGCGCGGCGACGACTGGCAGCCCCTCGGGCCGCTGCTGCGGCATAGCGCTCTGGTGCAGACACTCAAACAGGAGGGATACCGGTGGGTGGCGCTGGATACCGTTCTTCCGGACTTGCGATTCACGCTGGCGGATGATTATGAGGCTCCGCCGGGGCAGCATCAGATTACGCCGTTTCAAGAATTGATGGTGGACACCAGCGCTCTGCGGCCGCTGGGCGGCAATGATCTGGTGGCGCGTCTTTCCGGGGGGTATTTGAATCCGTACGACTTTCAACGCCGGATGATCCTTTTTGAATTAGGCCGCGCTCCCGAAGTGGCTCGGCAGCCGGGGCCGAAGTTTGTCTTTATGCATATTTTGGCGCCGCATCCGCCGTTTGTTTTCAAAGCGGATGGGTCTGATCCGGGGGATCGGGGGTATGGGACGATTCGGGACCCGAGTCTTTTTGGAAGTTACACGGCCGCGGAATATCGGGAATGGTATCGCGAGCAGGCGATTTATATTGACGGGCGAGCGGCCGACATGGTGGATCATATTCTTGCCAATTCGCCGCGGCCGCCGGTGATTGTGCTGGTCGGCGATCATGGCCCGCGCTCGGGCGTGAATTGGGACAGCACTAATCCCGCGGACAGCGATTTGCACGAATGCATGAGCAATTTGACGGCCGTGCTCTTGCCGCCGGGGGCGGCGGGGGACGGGCTTTATTCCAACATTTCACTGGTGAATGTATTTCGCGTGGTGTTGAATAGTTGTTTTGGAGCGGGGCTGCCGATGTTGCCGGATCGGTGCTATTTTTCCGCGCCAACGCGGTATGCGTTCATCGATGTCACGTCCGTGGTCCGGCCGAAGTGATCAGTCTTCCAGAATAGTCGACGCATCGGAATTTGAGATTGGCGAATCGAGGACGTCCAGCACATTTTCGGAAACGGGGGGGCGCTGGCTGGCGGCGACGAAATCGGAGGCGTCGCTGACTGGCGCGGTCAGGGTGGCGTGGGATTCGGCGTCGCTCTGGGCTTGAGAGATATTGACGCTTGAGGGGAGCAGGATCGAGCCGAACCAATCGCGCCATTTCAGCGGGATATCCAGGACTTCGAAGGTCGTGGTCGTTGAGACGGATAGGGAGCCGTCGGCGAAGGTGAAGGTATAGGCGCCGCTTTGACCGGGGGAGAGATCGGGGAATTGAGCGAAGCCGTTGACCACTGGAGCAGTTAGCGGGCCGGAGACGGGAACGTTGCCCGAACCGGAGTGGGCGGTGACGGTCACGCTCGAGCTGCTATTGGTCGCGATGTTTCCGAATTGGTCTTCAAGCACGAGGATCGTGTCGAGGGAAACCGAGCCATATTGCTGGGCGACGAATTGTTGATCTACGATCAGCATTTGCGAAGGCGCCGCGGGCGCGACGCTGAATTGGGCGGATGTTGCCGAGGCCAGGTTGCCGTCGGCGGCGCTGAGGGTGTCGGCGCCGGCTTTGTCGATGACCAGGCTGCTGAACGTGGCCACGCCGTTGACGGCCGCCACCGTGAGCGTGCCGCTGAGGGTTCCGGATCCGGAGGCGACGGAGAGGGTCACGCTGGAATTGCCCGTAGTGACCAGATTCCCGTTGGCATCTTCGATGTAGACCGTGACGTCTGGCGTCAGGAGGCTGCCGGCCGTGACGTTGGTCGGCTGCTGGCCGAACACGAGCATCGCTGGGCCGGCGGCGGCAATAGTGAAGCTATCGGAGGTCGCGCTGGTTAGATAGCCGTCGGTGGCTCGGAGCATATAGTCGCCACCGGCGCTTAGCGATAGGTTGCTGAAGGTCGCTATGCCATCGACGGCGGAGACCGTCGTCGTGCCGGACAACGCGCCCGGGCCGGTGGCAGGGGTGAGGGTTACGCTCGATGAATCGGTGCTGACCAGGTTGCCAAATTGATCTTCCACGTCGACAGTGACGGCTGGGTTGATCGTGCTGCCGGCGTTTGTGCTGGTGGGCTGCTGGACGAAGACCAACTGCTCGGCAGCGGCGGGGGCGACGGTGAACCTGGCGGAGGTCGCGGAAGTCAGGGCGCCGTCGGTTGCGGTGAGGGTATAGGTTCCGGCGGTGTCAATGGTGACGTCGCTGATTGTCGCCACGCCGTCGACGGCGGATACGGTTAACGTGCCGGAGGGGGTGCCGGGTCCGCTGGAGACGGAAATCGTTACGGTCGAATGGTCCGTGGTCACGCTGTCGCCGTCGGAGTCCTCGACGTCGACGACGAGAGCGGGATTTAGGGCACGACCGGCGGAGGAATCGGACGGCTGCTGGACGAACGCCAGTTGAGCGGCGGCGGGGGATGGGCTGGA
>JBEKPV010000220.1:0-8663 GCA_049520395.1 Tepidisphaeraceae bacterium | reverse complement strand
CGGCGCGAAAAATCGCAATGGCCTCTGGACAAGAAGAAAGAAATATCCGATTATATTATCGTTAACACCGCTGACGCGGACTATGTCCGCGGCCAAGTCAGAGAAGTGCTTTTCCGAATACTCGCTAAACGACTTCCGGATCAGACCTGACGCGAGCGTTGTAATCACCGTGCTTTTTCCGGGTTTGCATCTTTGAGGCTAACGGGGCCAAACCCATCGGTGGAAGCGTTTTCACCCTATGGGTCATGAATCAGAAAAATGGATCGCATTGCACCTTCGAAGGATTCCGAGGGTATAATGGGCCAACCTCCAGTAGAAGAACTTTAAAGATCAAGACTTTCACGATACCAAAAACCAGAATCACACGGACTCAGAACCACCCCTTTTTCCCTCGGACGGGAATTGGTCACTAGAACTCAAATTAGTTCACTCGAACCAAGCTCAAACAACTCGATTTAACAATCACTATTTTTCAGGAGGCCACGTATGGCAAAGTCAGGCAGCACTCGTTCACGGCGAAGCAGCGGATCGCATCAATCTTCCTCCGCCGAGGCCGAGGTGCGCGAAAGCAAGGACGCGGAATCCGCCGTCGCCGTTGATTCGGCCCTCGATCCGGCCGCCGACGCACCCGAAGATGCACCGCCAAAATCCGAAGAGGCCCGGGAACAGGTCAACGGCAACGGCAACGGACAGCCCGGCGCTTCTGAAGACGTCGCCAATTTCGACGCCGAGACCAACGCCAAGTACGAGCAGGTCAAGGGCGGAAAGCTTTACATCAAGGACCTCCAGGTCATGGAGGTCCACAAGCTTCACGAAATCGCCAAGGAAGAGGGAATCACCGATTACGTCGGCCTCAAAAAGCAGGATCTCATCTTCCAGATCCTTCGCGCCCGCATCCGCCAGAACGGCCTCATGTACGGCGAAGGAGTGCTGGAAATTCTTCCCGACGGCTTCGGCTTCCTCCGCAGCCCCGAATACAACTATCTCCCCTGCCCCGACGACATCTATATCAGCCCGAGCCAGATCCGCCGCTTCGGCCTGCGCAACGGGCACGTCGTCCAGGGCCAGATCCGGCCTCCCAAGGAATCCGAACGCTATTTCGCGCTCCTCCGCGTGGAAGCCATCAACGGCGAAGACCCCGAGCGGATCACTGACACGAGCAACTTCGAGGACCTCACTCCCCTGCACCCCAACCGCCGGCTCGTCCTCGAACACGATGCCAAAGACCTCAACATGCGCATCGTGGACCTGGTGACCCCCATCGGCAAGGGCCAGCGAATGCTCATCGTCGCCCCGCCGCGCACGGGTAAAACCGTCCTGCTCCAGAAAATCGCCAACGCCATCTCCAAGAACCATCCCGAGGTCGTCCTCATCGTGCTGCTCATCGACGAGCGCCCTGAGGAAGTCACCGACATGGAACGCAACACCAAGGCTGAGGTCGTCAGCAGCACCTTCGACGAACCTGCCTCGCGTCACGTCCAGGTCGCGGAGATGGTCATCGAAAAAGCCAAGCGCTACGTCGAGTTCGGCAAGGATGTCGTCGTTCTCCTCGACAGCATCACCCGCCTCGCCCGCGCCTATAACACCGAAGTGCCCCACAGCGGAAAAATCCTCACCGGCGGCGTCGACGCCAACGCGCTCCAGAAGCCCAAACGCTTCTTCGGCGCAGCCCGAAACATCGAGGAAGGCGGCAGCCTCACCATCCTGGCCACCGCCCTCATCGACACCGGCAGCAAAATGGACGAAGTCATCTTCGAGGAATTCAAAGGCACCGGCAACGCCGAGCTGCATCTGGATCGCCGCCTGGTCGACAAGCGCATTTATCCGGCGATCGACATCAACTCCAGCGGCACCCGCCGCGAAGAGCTGCTGCTGGATCCGAAGGAACTGGAACTGGTCTACCGGCTCCGCCGCGTGCTGAGCGATATGAACCCGGTGGAATCGATCGAATTGCTCAAGGGCCGCCTGGAGAAGGTCCCGAGCAACGCTCAATTCCTCATGAGCATGAATCTGGACTAACCGCGCCGGCCTCTAATTTCGCATCGCGATCTTGCCGATGAAATCCATCGGATAACGCCGATTAAGCCAGGGCGCGCGATGACCAATAAGGACATTGAACTTCTACAGCAGGCCATCGCCCGTAACGTGGGAGTCGTCCTGTCGCTGCCGTCGGCGGGAATGTTGCGGCACCACAAATCCCGCTTCCTCTCTGAAACGGACGAAGGGATCGTCGTCGAGGCCCCCGCCGGCGAGGAGTCGCTCATCGCCGATCTCATCGCCACCGGTAAACCGGCCGGCATTTCATTCAAGCACGCCCAGAAAAAATCGATCTTCGCCGTCCCCATACTCAAAATCCTTCGCGCTCTTCAACTCAACGGCGACACCACCGTCGACGCGATCCTGATCGCGCGGCCCCAGGAGGTCAAATCCATTCAGCGGCGGTCGGACTACCGCGTTTCGATCGTGCCCGACGACGAAATCATCATTCGCATCTGGCGCATCGGCGACCGCGTCTTTTACAAGGATCAACCCCTCGCCTCGCAGGAAGTCAAAGCACAGCTCCGCAATCTCAGCACCGGCGGCGCGGGCGTACAGCTCTTTGGCAAAGACAATCAGCCCCCCAAAATCGACACCGAAGACCGGCTCCGAGTGCAATTGAGCGCTCGCGATCAAATCCTCATTTTAGAAGGACGCATGCGCGGCCCAGGCCACCCGGGCAATGACAATTCCATCAACACCGGAATTCAATTCAAAAAAATAGAGGACGATCTCTATGGCCGAAAGATGCTGGCGACATTGACGCGCCTAATCGGCGAATTGCAGCGCGAAGAAATCCGCAGAATGCGGCTCGGCCTGACAATGGTCGGCTAAATCCCCCGGTCAATTACAGCGCATTTTCCTGCGCGACCACCACATCGTAAATTTCCTGCCCCGATTGCGCCTGATTGAGCGATTGCCGGAATTTATCGATCGTCATCAATCGGCTGATCCGCGCCAGCGCGTGGATGTGCGGCCCGGTCTGGTCGGGAGGACTGGTCAGCAGCCAGATCAGCGTAACCGGCCGGCCATCGATGGCCTGAAAGTCGATCGGCGTCGCCAGCTTGCCGATCGCCATCACCAGGTGCGACGTCCCGTTGCTTTTTCCGTGCGGAATCGCCAGCCCGTTGCCGATGCCCGTCGTGCGCGTCGTCTCCCGCTCCAGCACCGCGTCCAGAACCGCTTTGGCGTCCTGAATCTCCCCGTTGCGCGCCAGCAGCGAAACCAGATCGCCAATCGCTTCGTTTTTCGTCTTCGCTTCCAGAGGAACGATAATATTTTGCGGCTTCAAAATCTCCATCAAACGCATGACTTCACTCCAGCCTGATACCTGGCGCGCTTCCTCGCTGTCGAAACCGGAATCGTACCGATGGGCCGGAGGGGAAGCAAATTAATCTGGCGGTTTCCGAGCGGTAATTCGCGCCCCCGGGACCAGCCCCGACGCAAGAACCCCCGCCATCAATCCCCAGAAGACCCAAAACGCCGCCGAGCGCGGCTCCTGAAAGTCGATCCGCGGTGCATGCGGCGGGTTGTCGCAGGCCCACTCGATCAACATTTTGCCGCCGATCAGAATCACCAGCAAATAAGCGCTGCGCTTCAAGTGGGCAAACCGCTCCAGCAGTGCGGAGAAGATCGCCGCTGCAAAACGCATCACCAGGACGCCCAGCATCCCGCCGGTGACAATCACCCAGAGCTTGGGATGAATTTCTCCCGCCGGCGCGGGGCCGACCATCGCCACCGCCGCCAGGATCGAATCCACGGCGAAGGCCGCGTCGGTGAGTTCAATAGCCGCCACCGTGCTCCAAAAACCCGCGGTCGCGGCGAACTGGACATCGTTCCCCGGCCGGATCAAAAAATATTTGCCGCCGATCCAGAGCAGATAGATGCCTCCCAGCAATTTGAGGACCGCCCAGTGCAGCAAGTAAGCCGCCGCCGCGATCATGAGCAATCGCAAGATGAACGCGCCAACCAGCCCGAAGGAAAGCGCTCGCATGCGCTGCGATCGCTCCAGTCGATTGGCCAGCAGGCCCAGCACCATCGCATTATCGATCGAAAGGACGCTTTCCAGAACGACCAGCACCGCCACGGTCGCCAGGTCCTGGAGTGCGAAGGTTTGGTGAAACATGGGGGGGGAAGTTGCTAGTTGCCAGTTGTTAGTTGCCAGTTAAAAAAATGCGATTCCGATCGTCAACTGGCAACTGGCAACCAGCAACTAGCAACTTCTTCTTCAGGTCCCAAAGATTCGGTCGCCTGCGTCGCCCAGGCCGGGGAGGATATATCCCTTTTCGTTCAGCTCCCGGTCGATGGCGGCACAATAGATAACAACTTCCGGATGTTGACGGTGAAACGCCTCGATCCCCGCCGGCGCGGCCACCAGGCAGACGAATTTCATACTGGTCACGCCGGATTGTTTTAGAAACTCCGCCGCCGCCGTAGCGCTGCCGCCGGTGGCGAGCATCGGATCGATCAGCAATACTTCCGTCGTCGCGATGTCGGGCGGAAGTTTTTGGTAATAGGAGACGGGCTCCAATGTTTTTTCATCGCGATAGACTCCCAGGTGCCCGAGCCGGGCGTCGGGGAGCAATCGCAGCACACCCTCGGACATGCCGAGCCCCGCGCGAAGGATCGGCACCAGCGTCACCCGCCGCGCCAGCACGCGCCCGGTCGTCCTTTCCATCGGCGTCTGCACCGGCCGCGTTTTGGTCGGCCAATCGCGCGTCACCTCGTACACCATCAGCGAACCAATCTCATCCAGTAAAGCCCGGAATTTCCGATGATCCGTCGTGTAATCGCGCAGCTCCGTCAGCTTCGTTTGCACGACCGGATGATCAATTTTTCCCCCAGCCGATTTCCACCTTCAGCGGCACCGACAGCTTGATCGCCGAACTCATCTCCTTCCGCACCATCTCCGCCTCGGCCTCGACAGCCGCCGCGGGCGTCTCGAAAACCAACTCGTCGTGTACTTGCATCAAAAGCCGGCTAGGCCGCTTCTCATCTTTCAATCGCCGGTAAATTCGATTCATCGAAGCCTTGATCAGCTACGCCGCGTATCGCAACGCCTACCTATCCCTTATGCAATCGCCGCAACAGAATATCGTGCCCGCCAGCGGGTTGGTGACGTAACGAACTGAACCGAGCTTCCGGCGAACTAGATAGAGAAACTAAACACGGACGCAGCTAGTTCTCGCCAAGCCATTCCGCTTTATCGACGGAGCGCTATCCTGCGCCGACCGAGCAGCCCGAGGCCGCTCAGGGCCAGCAGGGACGCCGATCCCGGCTCCGGTACCGCGCTGCCGTTGATTTGAAACAAAAGCGGCCGATCAGAGACATAACCTATGCCGCCTGAACCATCGAGATTAAAAATTTGGTAGCTTTCCGCGGTTACTGACCCATCGATGCCGGAATTTGTTACCGGTGGCGCGCCTACGTCCCAGTAAACGTCGTCTTGTTCGGCTGGGTTATAGATCAGAAGCCAATAAGTACCTGCCGACAGGTTCTCGGATGCGAAGTTGAAAGATATCGGCGTGTATACGATATCACTAAACGATTCCCCGATCGTGCCAGATCCCCCCGCGCTCGTTGCCTCTACCGTACCCCCAACCGTTCCTCCGTCATCGCTGAGGATTTCCGCATGCAAATTGGACACGGATAGCCCCTCATCGGTGTCATCAGAATCTGACAGCATTGCGGTAACTGAACCAAGCGTGGCGGAACTGGAAAGCGTAAACTGCCCCGCAGCGTCCAATGCCGTTCCAGGTCCGGCCCAGATGTAACCCAAATAATTCGGATCAGGCGTGGTGCTCAGATCCGAAACAAGATCTGACGCTCTTGTCGGCGTTGCCGTAAACAAGCCCAGAAGCGCCGCGGCAAACAGCAAGCCCTTGCGCGGCGAAGGCGACGGCGCCGAAAAATTCAGCGGCCGAACAATTGTCCCGATTAATTGGCGATGCATTGGTCTCTCCTTTTTGGTTAAACCATTGCCTTGAACTTCAATAAAAATTCTTTCCCTGGATCGGCTCGACTAGACGGCCGCACACTCGGGGGACATTTTGTTCCGCGGTCGGCGGCGGAGCAGGGCGAACAGACTCAACGACATCAACCCCGCCGTCGTCGGCTCGGGCACTGAGGCGAAGGCGATGTCGACCGTGTCCGGGTCACCGCCTCCGGAGGGGACTGAAATGTGCGAATGGAATTCGTAAAGATCGCCCGAATTCAGCTCGCCAGTCAGTGAGCCGTAATTGTATTCGGTAGGCCCGGATGGCTGTTGTTCGGTGAAAAGTGAACTGAGCGTCGCCGGCAGGTTAAGTTCCGCTTCGCTATTATACGTAAATTGAAACAGGGTGGAGCTGGTCGTTTTGTCGACGAGTTCAACATCCGCGGCTTCTACCGGGTTGTAATTCCCAGAGATGCTATAAGTTGCCCCAGGATTGGCGGTAAAATACATGGCCTCATCCGTATTGGCGGCATGCGCGGCGTCAATGTTGGAAAAGCTCGTCACCGCATTAAAGCCGGTGGTGCTAAAGGTGGGAGTAAGGGTCGCCATCTCGGTGACGGAATTTAATGCGGAATAAGGGGCGGAAACCGGACTGGTAAAGGGCAGGCTTGGGATCTCCATGTCGTTCGAGGCGCCGGTTGCCCCGGTTACGGCCGCCGAGGCGGTGCTAGTGCTGTCCTCGTCGCTGAAGGAAATTGGATCAGCATGCAACGGGGCGGTCAACGCCATTAGACCGGCAAAACCCAGAACTCCCAAATACATCGAGACGATTCGCTGGCCACGCATTTTTACCTCCCGGTAAATTTAGTTTTCAGTCAAATCTCACCAAAAAACCTTCCCTATCCCGGCGCGATTCAGATTCCCGCTTCGGCCGATACGATCTTGCTCCGCCTTCGCCGCGCCAATAGACCCGCGCCGCTTACGGCCAGCAGGGACATCGATCCCGGCTCCGGAACGGCCGCCGGCGTGTAGTCGTATTCAATCGCGCCGCCCAATGACTCTGAAACCTCCGCGCTTCCGTAATAGGTCAATTCCATCGTCGAATCCACCCATGACGCATTTGAGTTGGTTGTGGCGCTGAGTGATACTGTTCCCTCCCCCGTAAACGATGCAAGATCCCCGCTGGAGACGTCGAATGTCGGGGTGACCTGCTGCGAGGGAACAGTCGTGGTTGCTTCAGAAGCGGAGTCGAGTTCAGCCAAGCCTGAAAAGTAGTTCATGGCCACGGAGTTGGGGTCGTATTCCACGGCAATTGAATCGAATAATTCAAAAACTCCGTAGTGTCCCTCGGCGTACGATGGGGTAGGGACCGTGATCGTGCCCTGAGCATTGGTGATGACCAATGCAATTTCCGCGGAATTCAGGGTCCCCAGCGACGGGTTGAACTGAGTAAAACCCAGACCCTCCGAACTGCTCCAGTCGAGCGGGGTGGATGGGGTCGTTACCGAAGCGGTGAAAAATTCCGAATCCGCCTGGGCCCGATCCGCGATCCCGGCGTACAAGACGGATGCCGCGAGCAGGGATAACTTCAATTTACATTTCGCGATTGGCGCGAGTTTGGACGGCTGCGCATTTGCAACGATTGATTGGCGATGCATCGATCTCTCCCTTTTTGTTAAACCATTGCGTCGAATTCAATAAAAATTATTTCCCTACATCGGCCCGACTAGACCGCCGCACACTCGGGCGCCATCTTGCTCCGCCTTCGGCGGCCGAGCAGGCCGAACAGACCCATCGACAACAGCCCCGCCGTCGTCGGCTCCGGCACGCTCGCCGGCGTATAGTCGTATTCAATCGCGCCGCCCAATGATTCTGAAATGTCTGTGGTTCCGTCGAATGCCGTTTCGTTGTACAGATCTACCCAACTCGACTGTGATGAGGTCGAGGCGGTAAGAGACACGGTTCCGCCGCCCGTAAACAGTGCAAGGTCTCCCGCGGGGAGATCGAATGTCGGCGTGATCTGCTGTGAAGGAACGGGCGTGGTTACTGGGTCGGCAGTGTAGGAACCGGTCGCACCTGAAAAGTAGTTAATGACTTCGGGGGCGTTAGGGTCATATTCTACGGTCGTTGTAGTGTGCGAGACGTACTCGCCGAGGTGGCCCACGTCGCCTGACGGCGTAGTGTCCGTGATCGTGCCCTGAGCGTTGGTGATCACCAATGCTATTTCCACGGAGTTCAACGTCCCCAGCGATGGGTCGAACTGAGTAAATCCCAGGCCCTCTGAACTGCTCCAGTCGAGCGGGGTAGATGGGGTGGTCACCGAGGCAGTGAAAAACTCCGAGTCCGCCTCGGCCCGGTGCGCGATCCCGACGCACAAGACGGATGCGGCGAGCAGGCTCAACTTCAATTTGCATTTCGGAATTGGCAATCCCGTGACGTGTTCGGACGGCTGCGCATTTTCAATGATGGATCGGCGATGCATCGATCTCTCCCTTATGGCTAGACCGCGAGCTCGAAGGTTAGAGAAAACCTTCCACACCAGCGGCGCGGTGCGCACGATGCCACGACCGGCCTTGGCAGGCCGTTTGCGCAGCAACTCGATTCAGTTGTCAGGCTGGAAAAACAAACCCGGAGGAAATGCCTCTACCCCGTCACGGTGCACGCGTACCAACCCTACGAAGCCGCGCAGCCA
>JBEKPV010000219.1:0-5090 GCA_049520395.1 Tepidisphaeraceae bacterium | reverse complement strand
TAGGGGATCTCTGTGACGTTGACCATCAGGAAATAGGGTTTGTTGATGTTGAGTCGGGCGAGGAGCGCGGCGACTTCGGATTTTGGGCGGGGGTGGTAGGCGGGATCGACGCCGCAGTAGATGACCTTGATTTTTTCGGGGGAGATTTGGGGGAAGAAATGGAGGAGATCGTTTTTGGTGGACTCGGAGATGGAGACGTAGGAGGAGGCGTGGCGGATGCCGCGATGTTTGAGTTGCCAGCGCCAGAAGTTGAGATCGAAATTCTGGACTTCGGGGATCATGTCGTAGGCCATGAAGATGCTGGGGGTGGTCAGGGGGGACGTGTAGTAGGTGGAGATGAAGAGGTCGGCTTTTTCCTCGTCGCAGATGCGCTGCAGGAATCGGGCGTCGGCTTCGGGGGCGCGGGGGTCGTAGGCGAGGATGGTTCGGTAACGGAGGTCGGGGTAGCGGGGGGCTTTGGCGGCGCGATCGAGGATGACGAGATTGGCGGCGAAGCCGGATTCGATCCAGTGGGGGAGAATGGAGGTCCAGACGCGGGCGACGCCGCCTTTTTGATCGAGTTGGAAGAAGAGGGTGTCGAGGAGGATCGTGGGTTTGCGCGCGGGGGGCGCGTCGGGGGGGACGAGGCCGGCGGGGCGGAGATCGAGGAGGGGGTCGATGTAGTAGTCGGCGAGGTCGACCTGGGCGTCGGCATCGGACCAGGGGAAGAAGGGCTGGAGTGGGAGAGGGAAGGTATCGGCGGCTTGGAGGGCGAGCCAGCGGGGGACGGCCTCTGGGTAGCCGTAGTAGCTTTCCTTGAAGGTGAGTTGGGGGAGGGTGGTGTAGGCGAAATGTTGGAAGACGAGGCCGGCGGCTTCGGTTTCGTGGTGGAGGAAGGGATTTACGGTGGCGACGTTGCGCGGGGGGGCGGAGTCGACGGATTCGGTGAGGATGGGGGGCTCGTGGGAGGTCCATTGCATGCCGGGTTTATAGCGCCAGGTGCGGAGCCATTCGATTCTTGGGTCGTTGGCGTAGGAATTTCTGGTGCAGAGGAGGCGGTCGGGGCCGACGAAGAACCAGCACCAATAGAATGCGGCGGTTTTTTCCGGGTGGTCGAGGAATAATTTTCTGGCGGCGATGAGTTGGTCGAGGGTCCAGAGTTCGTCGGCGTCGATCTGCCAGAGGAGGCATTCGCAGGAGATATTGGGGAGGGGGGCATTGGCCATTTCGCGTTTGCCGTTCCAGCGGTGGCCGAGGGGTTTGCGATAGAGTTTTACTCTAGTGGGATTCTCGGCGGCGATTTGGTCTAGATATTCCGTGGTGCCATCGAGGCTTTGGCCGGAGGCGTAGGCGGGGGGGATTTTTGCGTTATTTTTGAGGCTCCAGGCGGTGTCGTGGACGTGATCGGCGACGCCTTCGATGATGTGCCAATGCCAGTCGAAAGGGAGGTGTTTGAAGACGTTGAGGTGGTAGCGGATGAAGGGCTGTCCATCGAGGACGATCGTGAAGAAATGGATGGGGAGGGGGTCGGGAGCTTCATGATCGGGCATATTGAGGGAACGTAGCGGAAGTTTTGCGGGTGGGCAATTCGGGGGAAAACCCACGGCGGCGCCGTGGGCGTTCAGGGAAGATGCGCGAGAATCGCGTTTCTTCTAGTGGCGAATTGTTCGTCGTCTAGGGAGGGTTTTGGGTTTTGAATCTTGTGCGGAGTTTCGAGAGGCACCCAACTTTTGCATCCGGCGTAGGCGGGGGTGTTATCGATTTGGATGGGCGCGGGCAAGGTGTAGGCGCGGACCAGCAGCAGGTAGAGGGGGTTTTCGGGGCGGTAGTTGAAACGCATGTCGATCAGGGGGGCGGTCCAGATGTGCTGGTCGTCCAGAGCGTCCATCGCGGCGCGATTGGACATGAGAATAATGTCGGTGATTTCCGCGGCGGCGCGGATGGAGAGGCGCTCGGGTTCGGCGGCGAGTTTTTGGACTTTGATTCCGGGTTTAAGCATGTCGGGGTTTTGGTGGACGTGGGTGGGGAAGAGGAGGAACTGGCGGTGCTCGATTTGGAATTCGCCGGCGGATTCGTAGATGCCGCCTTTGCGGAGGAGGAGGATTTGGCGGGCGTCGGCGAGGGCGTCGCAGACGGTTTGCCATTCTTTTAGCGCGATTTGTAGTTGCGGAGGCAGCGCCATAATTGTTCCAGGAGGGTTTCCACGCCTTGATGACTGGCGCCGCTGATGGGGAAGATTTGCCGGCCGGGCAATTGCGCGCGGAGACGAATCAGGGCGTCGTCGTCGGTGGCGAGGTCCATTTTGTTGGCGGCGATGAATTCGGTTTTGTTGGCGAGGTCGGGGCTGAAGGCTTCGAGTTCGGCGCGGATTTTTCGGTAGTTTTCGGCGGGGTCGGAGTTATCGAGGGGGAAGAGGTCGAGCAAGTGGACGATGCTTTTGGTGCGTTCGATGTGTTTGAGGAAGGCGTGGCCGAGGCCGGCGCCGTCGCGGGCGCCTTCGATCAGGCCGGGGATGTCGGCGACGACCATGCGGCGGTCGGCGTCGAGCTGGACGATTCCGAGTTGGGGGTCGAGGGTTGTGAAGGGGTAGTCGGCGACTTTTGGGCGTGCGGCGGAGATGGCGCGGAGGAGGGTGCTTTTGCCGGCGTTGGGCATGCCGACGAGGCCGACATCGGCGATGAGTTTTAGTTCCAATCGGAGGCGGCGTTCCTGGCCTTCGGTTCCGGGTTCGGCGTGGCGCGGGGCCTGGTTGGTGGGGGATTTGAAATGCCAGTTTCCGCGGCCGCCTTTGCCCCCTTTGGCGACGACGACGCGTTTTTCGGGGGTGTCGAGGTCGGCGATGGTGAGTTGGTGGTCGGCGTCGTAGATGAGTGTGCCGGGGGGGACTTGGACGATGAGATCGTTTCCGGAGAGGCCGGCCATTTTTTTCCCCATGCCGGATTCGCCGCGTGGGGCTCGCCAATGGTGTTTGGAGGCGAAGTCGAGGAGGGTGTCTTTGTTGACGTCCGCGACGAGGATGACGGAGCCGCCGTCGCCGCCATCGCCGCCATCGGGTCCGCCTTTGGGGATGTATTTTTCGCGTCGGAAGGAGACGCAGCCGTTGCCGCCGTCGCCCGCTTTGACGTGGATGATGGCTTCGTCGACGAACATGGGGGCGGAAAACCCCCAGCGGAGGGGTGTCCGCTGGCTTTCTTATTTGCCGCAGTCGGCTTTAGGGGGTGGCGGGGGCTTCGGTGCGGATGTGGATTTTTCGGCCCTGGAATTCGACTTTGCCGTCTTTGAGCGCGAAGAGGGTGTCGTCGCTGCCGATGCCGACGTTGAAGCCGGGGCGGAATTTGGTTCCGCGTTGTCGGACGATGATGGAGCCCGCGGTGACTTGTTCGCCGCCGTAGGCTTTGATGCCGCGGTATTGGGGATTGCTATCGCGACCGTTTTTGGTGGAGCCTTGACCTTTTTTGTGTGCCATAAATCACCTGGGAATGAATTCTAAATGCCCCAAGGGATGGCTATCCCTTGGCTTTGCGGGGGAATTACCTCATTACGTATTGGGAGTCTTCCTGGACTAGGGCGCCTTCGCCTGGGTGGGCGGCGTCGGAGTCTAAGTGGAACGTTTCTTGTAGGGTTTTGTGCAGGACTAATGTGGCGTCAGCGACTTTAACTATGGCGGATTCGCCCCAGAAGCCTGAGGCGAAGATGGAGAAGGTGCCCATGCGCGGGTTGGGCTCGGGCCAGATGGCTACGCCGTCTTTGGATTGATCGTCGCCTTGACGGAGGGGGCCGGCGATGTCGTTGGCGTCCTGTAGGAATTTGATGCGCTCTTTGTCCTGAATGGCGGCGAAGACCGCGGGTTTTACGTCGATGCTGTCGCTGTGGATGACTTGGCCGTCCTGGGTCAGGAGGTCGAAACTGGGGTAGAAGAGGATGGTGTCTTTGTCGGTGTTGTTGACTACGTGGTAGGTGATGTACCAGTAGGGTTTGAGAGTGTCGTCGCCGGGGGATTGGACGAGGATTCTACGGGGTTTGGCGAAATCGACGGTTAATTCCCAGGAGACGGGAAAGGGGCTTGGCTGGGGGTAGTCGGCGCGGAGGATGGGCGTGGGCAGGAGGAAAGCCAGCGCGAGAGCGGCACCGGCTAGCGGCAAAAGGAGCCTGGATCGGGTCATGACGGGGGTCTCCGCGAATGCTTGCAGTGCCCTTAGTTGGGAAAACCCACGGCAGGCCGTGGGCGATCCGGGATTTAAATCTGGTTCGGGGCACTATCCTGACGCTCTGGGGCGAAAAAGGCGATTGCCCTTGCGTCGGATGAAGTTATTCTTACCCCCGGTGGCAAGGTTGTCAAATGCACAATCCGGGGAGCAGGACGACCTCAATGTGGGCGCGCTGGGGGTGGTTTGTCGGCCGGCGCGGGCGGGGGATTTGCCTGTGGCGGTGACGATGTTTCTGGGGGCGGAGGGGAAGCTGGCGACGACGGCGCAGGTGAATGAATTTTTGAGATATTCGGGGCAACGGCAAATCAATCTGGGGGAGACGTGGATCGCGGAGGAGAATGGGGTGGCGGCGTGGGCGATGCTGCCGGTGCTGAGTCCGGGACGGACGGCGCTGATGTTTACGGCGGCGGAATGGTCTTGCGAAAGTGCGGCGGCGGGGGAGTTGGTGCGGAGAGTGTGCCAACATTTGAGCGAGAGGGATGTTCAGTTGGCGCAGGTGCTGATTGATCCGGGCGAATTGCCGGCGCGGAAATTTTTTGCGGAGTTGGGGTTTGCGGAGGTGGCGGAGTTGATTTATTTGCACGGGCAGGCGCCGCGGGCGACGCCGCCGACGAATTTGCCGCCGGAGATGAGTTGGGTGAGCTATGGTGCGGAAAATCATGAGCTTTTCGCGCGGACGATCTTGTCGAGTTATCAGGATAGTTTGGATTGTCCGGCGCTGACGGGGGTTCGGAATATCGAGGACGTGATCGCGGGACATAAGGCGACGGGTGAGTTTGAACCTGAGCTGTGGCATGTTCTGTGCGAGAATGGGAAGGGAGTGGGGGTGCTGCTGATGAGCCGGATTTTTGGATCGGATTCTTTGGAACTGGTTTATCTGGGGCTGGCGCCGGAGGGGAGGAA
>JBEKPV010000218.1:0-5180 GCA_049520395.1 Tepidisphaeraceae bacterium | reverse complement strand
GGCGGAGAAGTACGGGACGGAGAGCGGGGTGGTGAACGCCGAGGCGATGGGGCAGCCGTCGGATGAGAAGGGTTCGTCGCCGGTGTCGGCGCTGATGGTGATCAGCGGATTGATCTCGGCGGCGGGGATCGGGCTGGCGTATATGCTGCATTTGGCGGACCGGGAGCGCGCGGAGCGATTGGCGGCGTCATTGGGGCCGATCACGCGGATGCTGGAAGGCAAATATTGGGTGGATGAGTTTTATCAGGCAACGATCGTCGATTCGCTGCACACGATGGGGGACGTTTTTTATCTGACGGATCAGTACATCATCGATGGGGCGGTGGCGACGGTCGGATTGATTCCGCAACTGGGCGGATTCGCGATGAAATTATCGACGCAGCGCGGGTATCTGCAGGGATACGCCACCGCGATGCTTTTGGGTATCGCGGCGATTTTGCTGCTGATGTTTTTGTAAAGCGGATTGGAGCCGGATTTGAACGGTTTGTTGCCCATTTTGCTGCTGGTGATCCCGGGCGTGGGGGCGCTGCTTTGCGCGCTGTTGCCGGCTTCGATTTCGCGGTGGTGGGCTTTGATGGTGAGTCTGGCGACGTTGGTGGTGGCCGTGGTTATGGGGATGCAGTTCGACTATGGGGTGAGCAGTTCAAATACGATGCAGTTTACGTACGACGGATATCAACTGGAGAGGATTGGGGCCTCTTTTTCGGTGGGGGTGGATGCGATTTCGCTTTGGCTGGTTTTGCTGACGGCGCTGCTGATGCCGCTGGCGGTTTTGGCGAGTTTCAAGAGTATCGGGGATCGGGTTCGGGAATATTACGCGTGGATGCTGCTGCTGCTGGCGGCGATGCTGGGAGTTTTCGTTGCGCGCGATCTGCTGGTGTTTTATATTTTCTTCGAATTGACGCTGGTGCCGATGTTTTTCGTCATCGGGATCTGGGGGGGTCCGGAACGGAGATACGCGGCGGGGAAATTTTTCCTGTTCACGTTTACCGGGTCGGTGTTCACGTTGGCGGGGGCGATCTATTTGGGTTGCCTGGCGGGGACGTTTGATATTCATAGCGTGGTGCAATTCGCGCAGACGGAACTGACGCCGACGCAGCGGCATTGGGTGCTGCTGGCGCTATTGGCGGGGTTTGCGGTGAAGGTGCCGCTGTTTCCGGTGCATACGTGGCTGCCGCTGGCGCATACGGAAGCGCCGACGGCGGGCAGCGTGATCCTGGCGGGCGTGCTGCTGAAACTGGGGACGTACGGATTGCTTCGCCTGGCGGTGCCGATCGGACTGATCGAAACGGGAGGGGTCGCGTTTCCCAGGGCGCTGGCTTTTATCGGCGGGCTGTGCGTGATCGGAATTATTTACGGGGCGCTGGTCGCCTGGGTGCAGCAGGATATCAAGAAATTGGTGGCTTACAGCTCGGTTTCGCATTTGGGCTTCTGCGTGCTGGGGCTGATCGCGCTAAATACGCAGGGGATCGAAGGGTCGGTCCTTTACATGATCAATCACGGACTTTCGACCGGGGCGCTATTCCTGGTGGTGGGGATGATTTACGATCGGTATCACACGCGCGATATCAATCAGCTTTCGGGGCTCGCCAAGCGGATGCCGGTGCTGGCTTTCTTTTTTGTGCTGTTTACGTTCTCGAGCATTGGACTGCCGGGGCTGAACGGATTTGTGAGTGAATTTTTGACGATTTTGGGCGCGTTTACATCGCCGTATTTGGGGATTTATTTTGGGTCGGCGGCGGCGCTGGGGATTATTCTTGGCGCGGTTTACATGCTGCACATGGTGGCGCGGGTGATTTTCGGGCCGCTGAAGACGCCGGAATTGCATGAGGGGCATTCGGGGCACGGTGGGCATGATGAGGGGAGCGTGCCGGGGGATATAGGGTGCCGGGAGATCGGGATTTTGATTCCGCTGTCGATCGCGGTGGTTTGGCTGGGCGTTTATCCGGCACCGCTGCTGCGGTCGATGAACGCGCCGGTTCAATCGATGCAAGCGCCCCTGACGACGATGGCGGAAGCCTCGGCGAAATAACCATCATGATGAACCACCTTATTGATGCCATTGCGATGTTGCCGGAGGCGGGGCTGTGCGCGGTGGCGTGCGTGCTGTTTCTCATGGGGGTTTGCCAGAGCCCGGCGGTGCGGAAGATGGCGCCGGTGCTGGCGGTTTTGGCGCTGGCGGCGGCGGGAGTTACGCAGCTTAGTTGGTTCGACGGGGCGCGGCCGCTGGCGGATCATCGGGGGGCGGTGCAGGTTTTTGAATTCGCGCGGTATATCAAACTGCTCTCGGCGGTGGTTGGGATTTTGCTGGTGATGCTGGCCTGGCCGGACGATCCGCGCGGGACGGGCGGGCCGGCGTCGGACTGGGGCGGAGAGGCGGGGGAATTCTTCGCGCTGATGCTGCTTTCGATCGCGGGGCTTTTTATCGTGGCGGGGGCGAATGACATCATGCTCTTGTTTTTAGGGATCGAACTGGCGAGCATTCCGACTTACATCATGGTCAGTATCTCCCGTCCACTGGCGGTGGCGCAGGAAGCGGGAGTGAAATATTTCTTCCTAGGAGCCATGGCGGCGGCGCTATTGCTGTTTGGACTGAGTTATCTGTACGGAGCGACGGGGACGACGAAGCTGGACCATATGGAGGGGATGCTCAATCCGATAAACGGATTAAGCCCGTGGGAAATGCTGGCGGTGGTGTTGGTGATCGCGGGATTGGCGTTCAAAATGGCGGTGGTGCCGCTGCATGTTTATGCGGGGGATGTTTATGAGGGGGCGGCCACGCCGGTGACGGCGTTTCTCAGCTTTGTGCCGAAGGCGAGCGGGTTTGTGGCGCTGCTGAAAGTTTTGTATGCGGTGACGGGGGGGACGTGGAACGCGTCGCCGGAAATCGTGAAATTACTTTGGGTGCTGGCGTTTTTGACGATGACGATCGGCAATACGCTGGGCCTGGTGCAGGTGCGGAATGTCAAACGTGTTTTGGCGTATAGCTCGGTGGCGCATAGCGGATACATGCTGGTGGGCGTGACGGCGCTGGTGGCGACGGCCGACTATGGGATAAAAATGGAGGCGCTGCGCGGAGTTCTTTTTTATCTGACGGCGTATGGGCTGATGAATATCGCGGCGTTTGGGGTGCTGATTCTGCTGCCGAGCCGGCATAATCGCGCGGCGACCAGCGCGGAGACGTTCGAGGATTTGGCGGGGCTGGGGCGAAGGCATCTGGGGCTGGGGCTGGCGATGGCGGTGAGTTGTTTCAGCCTGATCGGGTTGCCGCTGACGATTGGGTTTTTCGGCAAGCTGTATCTGATTGTTCCGGCGCTGAACGCGAAGTTGTATTGGCTGGTGGTTTTACTGGTGATCAACGCGGCGATCAGCGCGGCTTATTATTTGAAGATCGTGGCGGCACTGTTCCTGCGACCGGAGCCGGGCCCGGCGGAGGATGCGCCGGTGGGGCCGATACGGCAGCCGTTTCCGGTTATGGTGGCGGTTGGGGTGTCGATGCTCATGGTGGTTTGGCTGGGGACGATCTGGACGAGTACGGATCGGCTGAGCGAGAGAACGGAACACGCGACGCAGATTGAGCCGCTGGCGGTGCCGAACGCTACGGCTTCGGTGGACCGGGGTCTGGTTATCCATCCCTAGTGGACGGGGCGCTGGGGAGGCGCGGGGGTAATGTCAATTATTCTAGGCGCTAGACTTATCATCGATTCCATGGGGTGTTTGCGCAATCTAAATATGTTGATAGACAATAACCGCGTTTGTAAAAGAGGGAGCGGAGAGAGGTCCCGGCGCGACGCGCCCGGCTAAGCAAGGGAAAGAAAAAAAAGGAGACCGGCCATGTTCCATCTGAGTCGTCGCGTGGGTGCGATGGTGATCGCGGGAATGATTGGGTTTGGGGGCGCGGTGGTGATGGCGGATCCGCCGACCACTCAGCCGAGCAACTCGGATTTGCAGTCGCAGATTCAACAACTGAAAGATCAGGTCGCACAACTGAAGGCGAATTCGGCTTCGACATCGGCGCAGAGTCAGGCCGATGAGGAACAGGCGGTCAAGGAGACGATCCGGGAGGCGGACCAGAACAGCAACCTGATGGATGCCGGCGGCGGACTGACGGGCGGGTGGGATTCGACGGCGTGGAAGTTCTATCTGGCATCGGACGATGGGAACTTCTACTTTCATCCGGGTTTCTGGACGCAGGTGAGGTATGTGGGATCCTATAAGAGCGCGAATCCGCCGAACTGGGAAAATGGTTTTGAGATCCGGCGGTTCAAGCTTTATGCCGACGGGAATTTCATCAACAAGGATATCACGTATAAGGTTCAGCTGGAGAACACGGATGCCGCGAGCGCCTCGACGCCGATGGGCGGGACGATGTATATCGAGTACGCGTGGTTCAATTACGTTTTCATGCACAACGTGGCGGGTGGGGACCTGGCACTGAAGGTGGGGCTGATGAAGGATCCGGTTTTCCACGAAGAGGAAGCGACGAGCGACAACAGCCTGCTGATGGTGGATCGCTCGATGGCGGACAACCTGGCCGGGGGCAACTCACTGGCGGGGCCGTATGTGCAGGGGATCAACTTTCAATACACGGGGAACGATAATCCCCTGCATATTCAGACGCTGTTTGACAACGGGGATGGGAGTCAGAACACCAATTTCACGGATGTGAATTCCGCGACGCCGGCGTTGCTGGGGGCGCCGTCGACGGTGACGAGGGATTATTTCGGAAGCGCGATCCGCGGGGACTACAAGTTCTTCGGGGATTGGGTGGACAACACGGACGCGACCGGCAAGAACTACGGGAAGCATGACTTCCTGGGGGCTGGGGCCGGGGTATCGTTCAGCCAATCGGATACCGCGGTGAGCACGGTGGGGATCGTGCAGGGGCCGCCGGTTAGTACGGCAACGACGACGGTTCACACGGGGACGGATGTGACGCGTTGGGACGCCGACGCCACCTATATGACCGCGGGCAATTTCATCATTTACACTTCCTATAGCGGGGATTACGAGAATTTCCGCGGGACGGTTTCGGGGCAGGCGTATCGAGTGGATCAGGCGGAACTGCTGCAGGGAGGGTATTTCCTGAACCCCGCGCTGGAGCTGACGGCGCGCGGGTCGCTGGTGGAACTGGATCCGCACTTCAAGGTGGGAGGGAACTCGACGTTCTCGGAAACGGG
>JBEKPV010000217.1:0-5218 GCA_049520395.1 Tepidisphaeraceae bacterium | reverse complement strand
CCGGCTTCGGCGAGGCGGGTTTTGATTTTTTTGCGGTCGGTGGGGTCGAGATCGAGAACGTTCTTTCCCCAGACGCCGCGGAGTTCGAGGTGCGTGACGGCGCACTGGCGGCAGGATTCGATTTGGCGATCCAAATCGGGGGAGATTTCGTCGGCGAAAGCGCTGAGCCGCATCATGCGCAGTCCAGAATGGTCGGGGCTCGGGGTGGAGTCAAGGCGGGCGGGGGCGTTTTTACTTTTGGGCACTTGCACTTAAGATCACGCGAGGCGCACATGGCGGAATCGATCGGACAATTCGAGCAGGAGCGGCGTCAGAAACTGGCGAAGCTGCGCGAACTGGGCGTGGAGCCGTATGGGGGGCGGACGAGCGGCATTACGCCGCTGGCGGAGACGAAATCGCTTTATAAGCCGGAGATGGGTCACGACGGCGGGCCGACGGTTACCGCGGCTGGGCGAATCGTCCTGAAGCGCGATATGGGGAAGCTCAGCTTTATTACACTGCGCGATGAAAGCGGCGATCTTCAGGTGGGGCTGGATAAAAAGCGGCTGTCCGAGCGCGATTGGCAGATTCGCGATCTGCTCGATCTGGGGGATTTGATCGTCGTTAGCGGGAAACTTGGGCAGACGAATAAGGGAGAGACGACGGTCTGGGGGGAAACGGTTGCCATGTCGGCGAAGGCGTTGCTGCCGCCGCCGGCGAAATGGGAGGGGCTGGCGGATGTGGAGATGCGGTATCGGCAGCGGTATGTCGATCTCTGGGCGAACCCGGAGGTCATGCGGCTGATGAAGGTGCGCATCCGCATCATCGAAGAGATTCGAAAATTCATGGGCGCGCGGGGATTTGTGGAAGTGGAAACCCCGATGATGCAGAGCCTTGCGGGGGGGGCGGCGGCTAAGCCGTTCGTGACCCACCATAATGCCCTGGATATTCCGCTGTTTCTTCGCATCGCGCCGGAACTATTCCTGAAACGGTTGCTGGTCGGCGGATTTGGGAAAGTGTTCGAGCTGAACCGGAATTTCCGCAATGAGGGAATCAGCCCGCGGCATAACCCGGAATTTACGATGCTGGAAGTCTATGAAGCATACGGATCGTGGGAGACGATGGCTGATCTGATCGAGGATTTGATTACGACGGTGGCGCAGAATGTCTTCGGGACATTGCAGATCACACATGCCAATGGGCGTATGATCAATTTGCAACGGCCATGGCGGCGAGTGCGTATGACCGAGTTAGTGGAACAGAAAATTGGGTGGAGGTTTGAGAAACACCTTTTGCAAGAATCGCCAGATGCACTTCAGAGATACCTTGATCTTATATACGAGCAATATAGCCAAAAGATGGACGATGTAGGCGCGAAGGCCGGAGCGCCTTCCGGCAGGCCCTATGAAGCGGCAGGGAAATGGCGGGATTTTCATGAGGGCCAGATCAAGAAGCTGACCGATCCCGCTGAGCAATTGGTTAATGTCTACGAAGTCGCGATTGAGCCAGAGCTCATCGACCCCAGTTTCGTCACCCACGTCCCGAGCGTCATCATCCCCCTAGCCCGAGAGAACAAGGCCGATCCCTACTTTGCCGACGTCTATGAATTGGCCATTAACGGCGTGGAGATTTCACCGGGCTATTCTGAGTTGAATGATCCGGACATCCAAGCGAAACACTTCGCGTATCAAGTTGGCGATAAGGAAGAGCAGCAAAAAGTCGACGAAGATTTTTTGACCGCCTTAAAGTATGGCATGCCACCGGCGGGGGGCTTAGGCATGGGAATCGATCGGCTGGTCATGATGCTGACTGGCGCTCAAAGCATTCGGGATATAATTTTATTTCCGCTTCTAAAGCCGCTGGAGAAGGCCTGATTTGGCGGCACCAATCCTGTGTACAAACTCCTCCTCATTCTGAAGTATTTGCGCAAGCGACGGATCGCGTGGGTTTCGCTGGTCGCGGTGATGCTGTGCACGGCGATGGTACTGGTGGTAATCAGCGTCATGGGGGGATGGTTGCGGATGTTTCGGGAGACGAGCCATGCGATGGTGGGGGATTTGGTGGTCTACCGGAGTTCGCAGGATGGATTTGCGCATTACCAGGAGATGATCGATCGGATCGAGGCGCTGCCGGAAGTGAAGGCGGCGGCGCCGGAGATTCATACCTACGGGCTGGTGAATATCGCCGATCAAATTCGGACGTATGTGCAGGTGGTGGGATGCGATCTGAAAAAAATGCAGAATGTGAACGGGCTGGTGAAGAGCCTTTACCTTCAGAAGGACGTGCTGGCGGGCAAGGCGGATGAATATGATCGCGAGGCGCAATCGGCGCTTCCGGATGATGCGGCGGCGTTGCGGGCAAACGCGGCGGCGCTGCGTCAGAAAGCGGCGAATTTTCCTTCGTGGGATTTGCCGCTGTCGGCGGATGCGTATCGAGATACCTTGCCGGCGGCGAAGACGGATGTCTCTAAATGGCCGGGGATGGTCGTGGGCAGGGGTGTGATCGGATTGAGGCCGGATGACAACGGCGTCGTCGATCGGACCGATTATATGTACCACGCGTGGGTGCGCCTCACGGTGCTAAATAGCGCTCAGGGGGAAGATGTGACGGCGGACAATCGGGCGATTCGGTCTTATTGGATCATCGATGACAGCCATACGGGGGTGTTTCAAGTCGATGAAAACAGCGTTTACGTTCCGTTCGAGTTGCTTCAAAAAGATTTGGCGATGGACGCGCAAGACTACACCGACGCGACATCGGGCGAGAAGTTGCAGACTCCTGCTCGGTGTAATGAGATTGCCATTGGGCTGAAGGAGGGGTTTGATCCGAACGTGGTGAAGCCGAAGATCGAGCAGGTGGTGGCGCAGATGGTGCGGGAGAATGGGGACCTGGCTTATACCTACGATCCGCTGACGACGCAGACCTGGGAAGAGCGGCAGGCGGATTTTTTGTCGGCCGTGGAGCATGAGAAATCGCTGCTGGTGGTTCTGTTCGCGATTATCAGCGTGGTGGCGATTTTCCTGATTTTCTGCATTTTTTTCATGATCGTGGTGGAGAAGACGCGCGACATCGGAATCATCAAAAGCGTCGGGGCGACGGGGACCGGGGTGATGGCGATTTTTCTTGGATACGGGCTGGCGATCGGATTGGTCGGCGCGGGGATGGGTCTGCTGCTGGGATACCTGGTGGTGCACAACATTAATCAGTTGCAGCAGTGGATGTCGGATCACTTGGGCGTCAAGATCTGGAGCGCCAAGACGTATGTTTTTGACACGATTCCCAACACGCTCGATCGGCACGACGTGTTGGTGATTGTGACGGTGGCCGTGCTCTCGGCGGTGGCCGGGGCGCTGGTGCCGGCGATTCGCGCGGCGCGAATGAATCCGGTCGAAGCCCTCCGGTGGGAATGAACTTTACCATGTCGCTCCTGAACGTCTCCGGACTTCGCAAGCGCTTTCGCATGGGGGAGAGCGTTCTGGATGTTCTTCGCCATGTCGATCTTTCGGTCCGCGCGGGGGAATTCATTGCCATCGAAGGGCGCAGCGGATCGGGGAAGAGCACGCTGCTGCACATTATGGGGGCGTTGGAATCGTATGACGGGGGGATGGTCGCGTTCGACGGGCAGGATATAGCCGAGCTATCCGGCTCGCGCCGCAGCGAATTGCGTAACCGGCAATTCGGATTTGTTTTTCAGTTTTATCATTTGTTACCGGAACTGAATGTTCTGGAGAATACGCTGCTGGCGGCGATGATTGAATATTCATGGCTGGGGTTTCAATCGCGGCGCGGGGAATTGCGTGGGAGGGCTAAAGACCTGCTCTCGGAATTGGGGATGGAGAAGCGATTGCGGCATCGGCCGGCGCAGCTCAGCGGGGGGGAGCGGCAGCGGGTGGCGATCGCGCGGGCGCTAATGAATCGGCCGCGGGTGCTGTTTGCGGATGAGCCGACGGGGAATTTGGACTTCGAAACCGGGCGTCAGATCATGGGATTGCTGGAGCGGTTGCATAAGCAGGCGAATCAGACCATTATCATGGTGACACACGATCGAGCCCTGGCGCGCCAGGCGGACCGGGTTTTGGTGTTGAAAAACGGTGTTTTGGAAGCGGCCGAGGGGCGTGACTAAGCTTAGTGCGGCAGGAGTTGTGCGATGTCCCCCAAAGTGTGGATCGACGGAAAACTGTTCGAGAAGGATCAGGCCAGGATCAGCGTTTACGATCATGGTCTGCTTTATGGGGACGGCGTTTTTGAGGGTCTGCGGGTCTATCACGGCAAGATTTTTGAGGTTGAAAAGCATTTGGATCGGCTTTTTGGTTCGGCAAGGGCGATTCGGCTGACGCCGCCGCATGGCCGCGATGAGCTTAAGACTGCGATGCAGGAGACCCTGCGGGCAAGTGGATTGACCGATTGCTATATCCGGCTCGTGCTTACCCGGGGGGTGGGGTACCTGGGGCTTAATCCCAACCGCTGCTCCGGCGGGAGCACGATCATCATCGCCGATACCATCGATATGTACCCCCGCGAAATGTATGAAAAAGGGATGTCGATCATCACGGCTACGGTGATTCGCAACCATCCTAATTCATGTTCGCCGCGGATTAAGAGCCTGAATTATTTGAATAATATTTTGGCGAAGATCGAAGCCGCCGACGCCAACGTGCCGGAGGCGGTGATGCTCAATCACGAGGGGAATGTGGCGGAATGTTCGGCGGATAACATTTTCATCGTGCGGGACGGGCAATTGCAGACACCGGGAACGGCGGATGGTATCCTAGAAGGCGTCACTCGCAACGCGATTCTTAACCTGGCGAAAAAATTGGGGATTAACGCGATCGAGAAGACACTGCAACGATTCGATTTGTATGTCGCGGAGGAATGCTTTTTGACGGGGACGGCGGCGGAAGTGGTTCCGGTGACCCGGATCGACGGCCGGCCGATCGGGGCGGGCGTGCCAGGACCCATCACCGGAAAGCTGACGGAAGCGTTTAGCAGGCTCGTTCGGGCGGGATAGGCGTTAATGCGTCGAATTGACACCTTTTGCCCCGCTCATTACAGTTTTGCCCCATTGCCATGAACCACGGAGGCATTGATGCTGGAATATGAGACGTTAAAGCGGCTAGTGACTGAAGCAGAGGAAGACGTGAACAAGGCCATCGGGGGCAATAAGGCCGCTGGGACACGTGTTCGCAAGAAGATGCAAGAGGTCAAATCTGCGGCACAGGACGTGCGTAAGAAGATACTG
>JBEKPV010000216.1:0-5257 GCA_049520395.1 Tepidisphaeraceae bacterium | reverse complement strand
CGACGGTCTACTCCTGGCCATCCTTTTCCTCGCGGCCTTCCTTCGCTTCTATAACATCTCCCACTCCAGCCTCTGGATGGACGAAATCTGGTCCATCGAAATCGCCAGCGGCCGAGGCCACCAGCACGACCAGCTCCCCACCGGACTCATCCGCTGGGATCAAGTCGATCTAACCCGCCTCACGGACGCCCCCGGTTGGACGCACGTCTGGTCCGCCGCCGCCGATTACACCTACCCTCCGCTCTATCCGCTTCTCCTTCGCGCCTGGATGGAAATCTTCGGAAATTCCCCAACCGCCATCCGATTCCTTTCCGCCATTTTCTCCATCGCAACAGTCGCCGTCTTTTTCGATCTCTGTAAACAGCTCCACGGCCGCCGAATCGCCTTCCTCGCCGCCGCCGTAATGACCCTCGCCGGCGCCCAATTAGACGCCGCACAGGAGGCCCGCTGTTACGCAATGCTGATCTTCCTGGCAATCTCCGCCGCCGCCGCCATCGTACGAATCGAAAAACTCGGCCCAACCCCGCGAAGGTTGGTGGCGCTATTCACCTTTCTCCTTCTCGGATTACTCACCCACTATCTACTCGCCGGCGTCGCCGTCGCCCTGATCGTCTACGTCCTTTTGCGATTCGACTGCAAACGCCGCCGCCGCGCGCTCGCCGCGATACTCGCCGCCGGCGTGCTCTTCGCCGCCCTCTGGGGACCATCCCTCCTTCGGCAAACTCGCCTCCTCCCCGGCGGCACGCCGGCCTTTCTGCAAGAATCCCAGCCCGACCGTCATCTCGAACTAACCCTCCGCCGAGTGGCCGGCCTGACCGCCGAATATCTCGCCGGCGAGCCCGCCGCCGACAAAATCTTCGCCCAGCAATCCTCCACCGACCAGCTTCTCACGATCTTCTTCCTCTTCTTGTCCATAATCACCCTCCTGGCCCCAATCGCCCGCCTGCGCCGCCGCAAGGATTTTCTACTCTGGGCCCTTTGGACCGCCGGAACCGTCGGCCTGATCGCCGCCGCCGACCTGTTTAAATCCACCACCATGTCCGGCTACATCCGCTACACGATCCTCGCCAGCCCCTGCGCCTACGCCATCCTCGCCGCCTGGGATTGGCCACCCCGAAAAATCCTCCGCGACTCCCTCGCCTGCATCGTCATCGCGCTCCTGGCGATGCTGACATTCCAGCGCCTCATCCTCCCCCCCCAGCCAAAAGAAAATTGGAAACAAGCCGCCGCCCAATTCGATTCCGTCGCCGGAAAAAATGATCTGATCGTCTTCTTCAACCAGGATCCCTGGGTCGCCCCCGGCATCTGGTACATGTCCCTCCACTATTATCTCCCCGATTCCAACCGCCCCTGGCTGCTGCTGCAAAACGCCCCCGACCAAACCGCCTCAAGCCAAATCGAATCCCGCAATTCCTTCTGGCTCGTAGGCGTCCACACCGACGCCACCACCCAATTCCTATTCCCCGGATGGCAAATCCGCCGCATCATCTCCATCTCTTCCCAAACCACCATCTGCCAATTAGTCAAAGTTTCCCCCGCCCTCTGAGCATGACCACACCACCCTCCATTTCCCGCCCCCATCCGCTCAAACGCGGCCAGTGTGCCCTCCTCATTTTTATCCTCCTCGCCGGCGCGTTCTTGCGCTTTTACGATATCGCCCGCGCCAGCCTTTGGATGGACGAAATCTGGTCCATCGAAATCTCCACCGGCCGCGGCTCCGCCCACGATCGCCTGCCAACCGGCGTCATCCAAAAAACTCCAATCAATCTAACCAGCCTGGAAAACGCCCCCTCCAGTTGGCACATCTGGAACTCCATGAACGGCGTCACCCATCCCCCCCTCTATCACCTCCTATTACGCTGGTGGATGGACGCATTCTCCAACTCCCCGGCCGCCGCCAGGAGTCTTTCCGCCGTTCTCTCCTTGCTCTCCGTGCTCGTCTTCTTCGATCTCTGCCGCCATTTGCACAGCCCCCGCATCGCCCTCCTAGCCGCCGCGATAATGGCCCTATCCCCCGCGCAAATTGAATTCGCCCAGGAAGCCCGCAGCTACCCAATGCTGATTTTCCTCTGCCTCCTCGCCGCCGCCGCTCTGGTCCGAATCGAGAAATTCGGCCCCGCCCGCGCGCGCGGACTCGCGGTGACCCTATCCATTATGGCCGCCGCCCTAACCCACTATTTCGCCCTCGGCGTAATCGCCGCCCTGGCGATCTATTCCCTCCTGCGCAATCCCCGCACCCTGATCCCGCCCTTCCTAGCCGCCGCCCTCACGTTGCCCTGGCTCTGGGGGCCCGAGCTCTATTTCCAAATCCACAGCCTCCCCCCCGGCGGCCCAGGTTTTCTCCATTCCGATGATCCAAATCACCCCCAGCAAGCCGCCCTCCACATGATCGGCCTCACCGGCCAATGGCTCCTCGGCCAAAAAAACGCCGCAACCCTCCCACCCGCTGCCCTGATCCTCCTCACAGCCGTCGCAATACTCTGGCCCCTGCTTCGCCTCCCCTGGCGCAAAGACACCCTCCTCTGGCTCCTCTGGCTGGCCCTGACCGCCGGCCCCCTGGCCATCTCCGACATCTTCCATCAGTCCAACTTCCTCGAATACCTCCGCTACACCATTCTCGCCGCTCCCGCCGCTTGTGCGCTTCTCGCATCCCTCGATTGGCCGCACCGCCCCTTAATCCGCGACACCGGCGCCTGGTGCGCCATCGCATTGGCGGCAATTTTCGCCGTCGCAAGAATTCACGAAGGCCCGCCCACAAAAGAAGACTGGCGCGGCTTGGCCACCCAGCTAAACCACGAGGCCGCCCCCGGCGAACTCCTCGTCTTCTACGGCAACGATCCCTGGCTCTCACCCGGAATGTGGTACACAGGCTTCACCTATTACGCCCCCCATTCCCCTCGCCCCTGGCTAATCCTAAACAGCCCGCCCGACGCCCCCTTAATGCAACAACTCAACGAGTATCATTCCCTCTGGCTGATCGGCCGATATCCCTCCCAGCAAGGCCCGACCCTCCTCCCCGGCTGGCAACCCACCCCCGATCAATGGATCACCACCGCCGGCGCCGCCTGCCGAATGGTCCGATCACCGCGCTAACCCATTTCCCCCCGAAAAGCCGACGGATAGCATCCGTCGGGAGCTGATTGCGCGCAACCTACCGCCCCAACCCGCGCTCCCGTCCCGCACCCTTGAATCCCCCCATTTCGCCCCGTATCCTCGACGCTCCACTACCGCCGAAGTAGCTCAATGGTAGAGCACCGCTTTCGTAAAGCGGGGGTTAAGAGTTCAAATCTCTTCTTCGGCTTTGAAAGGCGGAACGGCCTCATTCCCCCCACGGCATTTCCGTGCGGCCCTACGCATACAACGCCATGAACGAGCCGGTCTCGCAGACGAATCCCGCACCCAGCGAAGACGCGGCCGCTCCGGTGACGACCTCCCAGTAGCCCCTCCGACCGCTATGATTCATGGGCTGATGTCGACCGATGTAATTCCGCATAGCACGACTAACCCGAATACCGCTGTAAACGATACGTATGGAACTTTCTTCTCTCGTACAATTAATGACCTAGAGCAGGAATTCTAATAATTGAGATTGCACGCAACATTCGAAATGGGCTGAATTCATTGCGACTACTGCAATAGGCTCACAATTTTTCGCATGGACTACGAAAGCATCAAATCATCTTCGAGCCCAGATTTGGCGGACGCGCTAGCTACGCTAAGAATGATCGGGATTGCTAATTGCGGAATTGGTGGGCTCGGCGCGATGGGGGGCGCCCTGCTGCTATTAAATAATCTAAGTGATCCTACGCTTCGTCATCTCGCGATTGGGTTAATTTGTGGGTTCTCGGTGTGCTTTATTTCTGGCCTGTGTATGATGCGGCGCCGGTTTCGATTTATAAGTTTCATCGTGGCTGCAGTCATGTGCGCCGTTTTTCCATTCGGGACAATTCTCGGGGTTTGGACGATTGTAGTTCTTTGTCAATCAAAAGTGCGACAATTGTATCGCCTTAATCAAACGTGAGACGTGGTCGTTGAACGTGGGGGGAACAGGGAACAGAAAAGGGGACATTCAACATTGTTGACGAACACACAGCCGCGCTTCGGACTCCACCAACACCTGCCCGTAAGACAAACTTGTCGAAATGCCCCAAGTCAGCCAATCCGGCTCGGTCGTAACCGGCAAACAGCCCTCGTTCCCCAAAAATGCCGAAGCCCAACTCGCCGCCGCGCATCTCCACCCCCCAAGAATCACGACCTCGCCCCACCTTGATCCGGCCCAAACACCAACGTCCCCCCCGAATCGGATTCAGCCGAAACCTCGCTCCGCGCCGGTTTTTTCCCGGCAATTGCAGTAATTTCCACCGGCTCACCTTTGACAGTCAGCCGTGCCGGGTGCCCGAACCAGCCGCGTTGGCCGTCGGCATACATCGTTTCCATCGTCTCGACGACTTGAGCCATGGTCCCATCCGCCGGCACCCAACCTTGTTCGACATCCGGAAAATCGACGGCACAATTCGCGCATTTCTTTTCATTGGAAAAACGGATCGGGCACCAGTACGACTCGACGTTGCGAAGCATTTCCGAACCCAGCGACCAGACCCCCGTCATCCAATCGCAATATAAGCACCAGATGAGGTCGTGCCCGACCAGCCCGCTGAATTTGTGCCGCGAGACATTGACCCAATCCGCGCTGCGATAGCGCGGCAACCCCACCAGCCGCGCAATGGCCGGCCAAATGGCAACCTCGCTAAAACGAATTATCCAGAACCCCGGCGTGACGATCGCGGTAAGCCAGAGCGCCGCCATATTCCGCCACCGGCCGCTCAGGCGGTTGCTCATTTTGATGATTCGTGGACCGCGCCGCGCGTCGGGGTTGGCCAGTTCGTGCAAAAAAGTCCAAATCATGACCCCCGCAACCTGCCCCACGATGGCCCCAAAGAATCCTCGCCAACCGGCCACTGCCGGACCGACGATCAGCGGCGCGACCGTGAAATACGTAATCACCCAATCCAGCCCCGGGGCGCGGCAAAGGCCATTGGAAAGACGCTGCCCTGTCCGCCCCAGTCGGGGAATCAGATGCAGCAGACCTGCCCCCAAAACCATCGCTGCCGCGGTGCAGCCGGCCGATAGAACGAACCGATTTAACATAGTGAAGTCCGGGTAGATCCACTGGCAGCCGAATAACTCAGGCCATTGCGTGACTTCTCGCACGCATCACATTGAATGGGAATCTCCGTCTGCAATTCGATTTCCCGAT
>JBEKPV010000215.1:0-5510 GCA_049520395.1 Tepidisphaeraceae bacterium | reverse complement strand
GGTTGGGCGGCGAAAGCCAATTTTTCGGTGGCGGCGTATTCGAAGATGGTTCCGTCGTTGGAGGTGCCGGCGATTTCGGTGGTTCCCCAGAGATTTCCCTGGGCGTCCATGTAGATGCTGCCGTAGGGATTTTTGCCATCGGACGTGCCGCCTGCGAATTGGTGGAGGATGGTGATGGCGGTGGAGCCTTGGGGGAGTTCCCAGACGGTTCCGTCGTTGTATTGGCCGCCGCCTTCGTTGGTGCCGAAGATATCGCCATGGCTGTCCATGAGGGGGGCGTCGTAGGGGTACTCGCCGTTTTTGCTGGAGGAGCCGGAGCCGTTGAAGGAGGCAAGCAACGTGAGCGAGTTGCTGTATGAGCCGCCGCTTTTGGTCAGTTCGAAGATGGTGCCATCGCTGGAGGCGCCGCCTTGCTGGGCGGTGCCGATGAGATCGCCGCTGCTGTCGATGAGGAGGGCGGAATCGGGCTCTTCGCCATTGGTAGTGCTATCGGTGAAGCTATAGAGAATAGTGGGTGCGGTGTTGCCGTTGACGAGTTCGAAGATGGTTCCGTCGTTATTGGTGCCGCCGTTACGGGTGGTACCGAAGAGATCGCCGCTGCCGTCGAGGGTGAGGGCGCTGTAGGGACCTAGGCCGTCGGGGCTGACGCCGGTGAAGTTATAGAGGATGGTGTCGCTGGCTGAATAGCTGCCGCCGCTCTTGGTGAGTTCGTAGATGGCGCCATCGCTGGAAGCACCGCCGGCTTTGGTCTGGCCGTAGAGGTCGCCGCTGGAGTCCATGATGAGGCCGCCGCGCGGATTTTTGCCGTCGCCGGAGCTTTTGAAGGAATAGAGGTCAGAGAATGTGCTGGAGCTTGTGGAATATTCGAAGATGACGCCTTCGACATGGGCGCCGCCGCCGTAGGTGGTCCCGTAGAGATTTCCGCTGCTGTCGATTAGGAGCTGGTCGTAAGGTTCATAGCCGTCGGAGCTGGTAAAGGAGTGGAGGACGGTGATGGTGGAGGTTCCGTGTGCGATTTCGAAGATGGTTCCGTCGTTGTTGGCGCCGCCGATGTAGGTGGTTCCGTAGAGGTTTCCGCTGCTGTCGGCGACGAGGCCGCCGTAGGGCTCGTTGCCGTTGGTGCCGGTGAAATTGGCGATGACGCTGTAGCCGCTGAGGAGAACGCGGTTTTCGAGGGGTTCTATTCCGTAATGCGGATTGGCGCGTTTGCGGGACCGGCCCCAGTTACGCGGCGAAGCCTTCGGCGCGGCTCGAAAGGATTTGCTAAGTATGAACATGCGTGCTCGGTCACTCGCCCCGTAGCGGCAATGTCGGCGAGAAACGCACCTTTCCCCTCCCCGAGGTCGGTGCCGCCAAAGTGACTTCGGTTACGTGCCTGGAGAACTTAAGAAGGATCGGGCGGGTTCTATTCGGCGGGTTACGGTGAGTTGCATCAGTCTTGAAATTGGGGATTTACTGGACACGAATCGGGGGATTGGGCAAGCGAGTTTTGATTTGACGCGGAAACTTTCGCGACTGCATTTTTTGCAGGCGCTCGGGTTTGCATTTTGAGATATTCAAATAGGGGCTAGTGGGTGGTCGTCATCGGGCGCGTTAGAGAGCGGAGTTCAGGGGGGACTTTCCGGAGCGCTTCATCCGGCAGTTCATAGGTTTCGGCGATTCGCTTGGAGTCTTCGTTCAAGACGTCGGGCCAGCGAATTCCGGCGAGCGCTTGCACGGCAAAAATTTCCTGCACGGCATCCATGAATTTTACGAACCCGACAACCTGGCCCGTACGGGTGTCGACGGCCCATACGCCGCAGAAGCGCTGGTCCTGGGGGATTTCGGCGATGGCGATGCCGCTGAAGACGGCGGATTCGCGGACCTGGGAGAGGCCGATGAGGGCATAGGGGCCGACGAAATCGATGCCGCGGGTGAAACCGGGCAGGCGGCAGATTTCGGTATATTTGCCGGTGTTTTCGTCGACGATGCCGAATCCGCCGTTGCCGCTTTCGAGGAGCCAGAGTTGGCCATTGTGCCAGCGTGGCGAATGCGGCATGGAAAGGCTGCGCGTCATAATTTCGCCGGAGGGGTAGTGCATGAGAATTCCGCCGGCTCGTTTGTCGTCGCGCCAGCCGCCGGGTTTGTCGGTCGCGCCTAAGGCGGTGACATAGCGGATTTGGCCGTCGCGCAGACACATCCCGTTGAGGTGGCAGCGGTCCTCCGGGGCCAGGGCCGTGATAAAGGGGGGCTGCCAACGGGGAATAAAGCTAAACATGTCGGAGCGGACCGCCAAACAGGAAAAGCGGGTGTTGATGAACCACAGCTCGGAGGTATCGGATGCGGATTCGCCGGGGCCGGATTTGGCGCGGGGGACCCAGAGCATTTCGTGGATCTGGATATCTCCGGTGCAATGACAATTTCGCGGCATGAAGATCGCGTCATGATGCGATGAAGTTTCGGGGGTATCGAGCTTGCGAGCGACGGCCGGGATATCGTGAAATTCCCAAATCTCGGCGGCCGTGCCAAGGGCGAACCGGCCCCGCTCCCAGGCGAAACCCATGGGTTTATTAAATCCGCGGAAATGCGTGTTGACGATCGGGCCCTGCGGACGACGCTCGGTGCGCAGGAATACCAGTTTTCCGGCTTGATACGTGCTGACCGCAACCGACAAGCCCTGGCGGTCGAGGATTTGAGCGAAGGTGTTGGTGTGTACGCTTCGCAGGGGCGGCGGAGGCGAAACATCGCCCGCACTCTTTGACTCCGAGTCGACCGCCGGTGTGGAATTTTGATCCGCCATGCAGAAAACCCCCGGGATTGAACCGGCGATACTTGAACTTAGGGCCAAAGGAAGCGGCGATGCCGGGCTCAAGAGCACGGACTAGCGCAAATGGAGATACACCGAAATACTTCGGGATACAAGGAAAACCGTGTTGCGATTTCGGCTTTTTCGGGCGTCGACGAAGCTGCCTTTGCATGGGTATAAACTCCGACTTCGCCACTATCAAAATAACTCGAGTTTTTTATTTGACATTATTGTGGGGAAATTTATTGTGTTGCCGAGCGCTCGTCGGGGCTCATTGTCAGGGGCGGCCTAGGCGTGGTAGTCATTCCGCCCACAATTTTTGGCCTTTTTCAGTGGAAAACTTGCATGCAAGTTTTCTAAGCGGAGATTCTATGCGGCGATATCGCTCCCGGCGCGCTGCGCGGATGGGTTCTGAATACGCGTTTCCACTTTTGACCGCGGTTGGGCCGCTCATCGCATTGCTTCGGACATCGACCGCCTGCGGACAGCTTACCAGTGCTAATCCAATACCGTCGCGCTTCTTTACCAGGACTATTTCCGTTTGTTCATACGTGCCTAACCGGATTCAAAGGTACGCATGTTAATTCATTCAGATACGTTAAAGAGTTAGCGGGCTAATTTGGGTGGGAGATCATGAGACCATTGATTTCGCGTCATTTAGTTTGGGCTCTGGCTCTTTTTTTTGTTTTCGCCGTCGCGGCTGGGCGCGCGGGAGCGCAGGAATATACGGCGGATGTGCTTTATCAAATCGGCGCGCCGGATGGTGATACGGCTCCGGAAGCAACCTACGTCGACACGGACGGCCAAGCGATCGGCTACGCGATGAACGACGGGAACCAGCACGCCGTCTATTGGAACAGCGATGGAGTCGCCGTCGATCTCAACCCGCCGGGATTTACGTCGTCGTTCTGCGGGTCGAGCGATCCTGGCGACGCAGCCGGTATCTCGGGCGATCAAGAAGTCGGCTCAGGTGTTACAGCTGGTGGAGCCACGCATGCATTACTTTGGACCGGGACGGCGGCCAGCTTTGTTGATCTGAATCCGCCAGAGGCTAGTTATTCCGAAGCCAACGCCAATTTTGGCTCGTTCCAGGGCGGGCTGGCGGTTGACAACAGCGATAGTTATGCCGCGGATTGGAACGGTAGTGCCTCGCTGAATACTGACCTCGACACACTTGGACAGGTATTGGCGATGGATGGTCAAAACCAGGTTGGATATGGAGGTATTCCCTTCGGAAACGCGGTTAATGCCGCGGAATGGAGCGGCACCGCCGGCAGCGTCACTTTTCTTACAACACCTCAAAGGAAGACGTCGTACGCGTTTGGCGTTAGCGGTACGCAGGTTGTGGGGGTAATCGGTCCCCCCGGCGGCTTGTTGCCCAGCGAGCCAGTGCTTTGGACAGGGGGATCGGTCATTGATCTCAGTGTCGCCGGTTATGCACCCCACGGTGATGCCTACGCCACCAATGGCGTCAGTCAGGTGGGTGTGCAAGGCACGGACAGTGGCGAGGCTGATGCCATGCTCTGGAATGGGAGCGCGACAAACTACGTCGATCTTGGTGAACTCATTCCCTCGTCCTATGGCGCGACCGGCTCCACTGGCGAGTCGATCGATGCCAACGGCGATGTTTATGGTTCCTTCAATACTTCCTCGGGGGCTCAATACGCCATCGAGTGGGTCGCCACGGTCCCCGAGCCGTCCTGCGCGGCCATGCTGGTCGGTGCAGCAAGCCTTTTAATCGGTCGCCGAAGGCGATCTCACGTGCATTGAAGGTCGATTCGCAATCGGGGCGGAATCAAAAAGAGCAGTGGGATGATCGTCTGTTCCGAACTTCGGCTGGTTCGCGCGAGCCGCACGCTGGATTTCGGGCCGGAAGGGGCCGCGCCGCTCGCTTCGAGAGCACAAATTGGTGCGTTTGGAGATACCCTGAATTGTATCGAGACACAAGAAAACTTTTTCCCGAATTATAACCCCAGCCGGATCATCAGATATTTCTGGCCTCCGTCGGCCCAGACTTTCTGGAAGTGCTCGCGGTGCCACTGGGCCTGCCAATCGAAGATTTGTTTCCGCATGGCGGGATCGTCCGGCAGGTGGCGGTCTGGTGCGAAACCGCCGGGAGGCTATCGGGGCGGGAGCTACAAAGGAACGACTTTCCGCACCTCCGCCCCTGCGGCTGGACCAGAAAATCACGTTTTTTCGCGCTCTTTCGGGACGTATTCAAAATACCGCTTCAGCACCAGGAAGTGTTTTTCCATTAAATTGTAGCTGAGCCAACCGACCGCAAAGCTGACCACGACCGACATCGCCGAGAAAAACAGCGGGCCGGCATAGGGAATCTTCATGAAAGGCCGGCCGATTTTCGTCGCGGCCAGCGCCGGGAAGAAGAATTGGGTGAATTTGTTTTCCCAAACATAAATGCCATAGCTGTATTTCCCGAATGCTCTGAGGAATCGATTCTTTAGCGCGGGAAGCGGCCGATTGACCGCCCCGAGGACCGCGCCGCAGAACGCGAAGCCCAGAAGACTGATGCCCGCCGTTTTTTCCAGGGATAGTTGCCAGGTTCCCTCGCCCGGCCATAACGCCACAGCGGCGAACAGCGCCAGAGGGTAGATCCATTTTCCGCGGATGAGCGCGCGGGCGCGAGTCAGGCCGCTGTGCATAATCGACGCCGCCAGCGCGCCCCACGCCATTGAATCCATGCGGCAAAGGGTAAAGACATACGCGC
>JBEKPV010000214.1:0-5521 GCA_049520395.1 Tepidisphaeraceae bacterium | reverse complement strand
CTGGCGGATCGCGGAGGGGCTGGGGTGCGGGGGTTCTGGAGAAAAATCGGGCGGGGCGACGGCGGAGCGGCGGGAATTGGAAGTTGCGCGGGGGATTTCGGTTCCGGGGTGGGTTTGGCGGTTTTGCTCGCCGGGGAGTTATACGGGGCAGGATTTGATTGAGTTTCATATTCCGGGGAGTCCGCTGCTGGCGCGGATGCTGGTGGGGCGGGCGATGGAGCTCGGGGCGCGGGGGGCGGAGGCGGGGGAGTTTACACTTCGGGCTTATTTTAATGGGAAATTGGATTTGACGCAGGCGGAAGGGGTGGCGGCGGCGATCGCGGCGAGCAGCGAGGGGGAACTGGCGGCGGCGCGGCAACTGATGAGCGGGGAACTGGCGCGGCGGCTTCGGCCGGTGATGGAGCTGCTGGCGGAGACGGCGGCGCTGGTGGAAGTGGGGATCGATTTTTCGGAGGAGGATGTGGAGTTTCTTTCGCGGGAGGAAATTGGGAGGCGGCTGGGAGCAATGGACGGGATGCTGGGTGATTTGGTGCGCGACAGCTTGCGGTTTGAGAAATTGGCGCATGAGCCGACGGTTGTTTTGTGCGGGAGGCCGAATGCGGGGAAGAGTACGCTGGTTAATGCGCTGGCGGGGCGGAATCGGTCGGTGGTTTCGGCGACGGCGGGGACAACTCGGGATGCGCTGGCGGTGGAAGTGTTTTTGCCGCGGGGGCGGGTGCGGATGATCGATGTGGCGGGGCTGGAGGAAAGCGCCAGCGGAGAGGAAATCGCGCGGCAGATGCGCGAGCAGGCCATGGGGGCAATCGAAGGGGCGGATGTGCTGGTGCTGGTGCGGGAAGCGGGGGATGGGCGGCCGGTTGTCGGAGTGGGCAGGGAGCCGGATTTGCGGGTGGGGTCGAAGATTGATTTGGGAGGATTCGCGGAGGCGGGGGAAATGGGGGTGAGCGCGATGAGTGGGATGAATATGGATCGGCTGCGCGGCGAACTGGATCGATTGACGTTTGGGGCGGAATCGGTGGGGGCGAAATTGGCGCTGGGGGCGCGGCATTTGGCGGCGATCGATTCGGCTCGAGGATCGGTGAAGCGGGCGGGGGAGCGATTGGGGGCGGCGGAATTTTTGGCGGCGGATTTGCGCGAGGCGCTGGACGCGCTGGGGCAGATTTTGGGGGCGGTGACGGCGGATGATTTATTGGGTAGGATTTTTTCCTCGTTTTGTATTGGGAAGTGAAGCGCCGGAATCGAAATGCTCTACCACGTCAGTGAAGAATCGGGAATTGCGCGGTTTGAGCCCAGGACCGCGGCAGGCGTTGAGCATCCTGTGGTTTGGGCGGTCAATGGGGAACGGTTGCGAAATTATCTGCTGCCGCGCGATTGTCCGCGCGTGACTTTTTTTGCGGGCGCCCGCACCGAATCTGCCGATATCGAGCGGTTTCTTGGGACCAGCGCCGCGGTCGTGGCGTTCGAAGCCGGCTGGCTGGAGCGCGTCCGTCGGACTCGGCTGTTTTGCTATCACTTTGCGGAGACGAGTTTCGAGTGTGTCGATCGGAATGCGGGGTATTTTCATAGTGCGGAAGCGGTTGTGCCGGAGCGTGTGGAAGTAATTGAGGATTTGCTCTTTGCGCTGGGCTTGCGCGGGGTGGAGATTCGGGTTTTGCCTTCGCTGTGGGAATTGCATGATGCGGTGGTGGGATCGAGCTTGAGCTACTCGATGATTCGGATGCGAAACGCTGGGGGTCGTGGTGCAAGCATGACCGGGGGTGTTGAGGGCAATCGAAATTCGGCCCCTCACCCTGGCCCTCGACCGTGCCGGAACTGAAGGAAGCGGGGAGAGGGGAAATAGGGCGGCACGCGATGGGGTTTACGACATGGCTCTCCCCGTGATTACACGGGGAGAGGGGAAATAAGACGGCACGCGATGGGGTTTGCGACATGGCTTGCAAGCGGGGGGCGGGGGTTCTACCTTTTGGATATGCCTGAAGCTGCGGCTGAGAATAGTGAGAAGACTGCTGCGCCTGCGGCGGGGGAGGGGTTGCCGGGGCTTTCGCCGGCGATGCGGCAGTATCATCAATTTAAGACGCAGTATCCTGGGTATGTGCTGTTTTTTCGGATGGGGGATTTTTATGAGATGTTTTGGGAGGACGCGAAATTGGCGGCGCGGGTTTTGGGGGTGGCGCTGACGTCTCGGAGCCGGGGGGGACTGCTCGCGGAGGATGCGATTCCGATGGCGGGGGTGCCGTTTCACGCGGTGGATGGGTATTTGAGGAGGATGATCGCGGCGGGGCATAAGGTGGCGATTTGCGAGCAGGCGGAGGATCCGGCGACGGCGAAGGGTGTGATTCGACGCGAGGTCGTGCGGCTGATGACGCCGGGGACGCTGACGGATGAATCGCTGCTGGATGGGTCGGCGGATAATTATC
The DNA here is from genome assembly GCA_049520395.1 of Tepidisphaeraceae bacterium. Classification (GTDB taxonomy): domain Bacteria; phylum Planctomycetota; class Phycisphaerae; order Tepidisphaerales; family Tepidisphaeraceae; genus UBA1161. The sequence goes on along the minus strand of JBEKPV010000214.1, from coordinate 3,104 downwards.
TGGCGGCGGTGGGGTTTGGGCTGACGCGGAAGGATGGGTATCGGGCTTCGCTGGCCTGGGTGGAATTGTCCACGGGGGCTTGTGTGGCGATGAGCGGGAATGAGGGGCAGGTTTTGGATGAGATCGCGCGGCTGAGGCCGGCGGAGATTTTGGTGCCGGAGATGCCTTCGGGGGAGGCGCATGATTTGGCGAAGGCGATTGGGGGGTTGGGAACGTTTTCGGTGACGGCTCGGCCGGGATGGCAGTTTTCGGCGCATCATGCGAAGGAGCAGATGCGGCGGCAGTGGCAGATCGCGACGGCGGAGGGGCTGGGGTTTGCGGATGATGATCCGGCGCTTTTGGCGGCGGCGGCGCTATTGAGCTATTTGCAGGAGACGCAGAAGACGTCGCTGGCGCATATCCGGCCGATGCGGCGGCATGTGGTGGAGAATCACTTAGCGATTGATCCGGCGAGTTGGCGGAGTTTGGAAGTTGAACGGACGGTGCGCAGCGGGGGGACGGAAGGGTCGCTGCTGGGGGCGATCGATCGGACTCGGACTTCGATGGGGGCGCGATTGCTGCGGCTTTGGCTGCGGTTTCCACTGGCGGAGCTCGAGCATATTCAGGCGAGGCAGGCGGCGATTGCGGCGCTGGTGGCGCAGCCGGAGGATTTGGGGGCGATCGCGGGGATGCTGGAGGATGTTTGCGATATCGAGCGGATCGTGGGGCGGATTTCGGTGGGGAGGGTGAGTCCGCGGGATTTGGCGGCGTTGTCGCGGTGTTTGGGTTCGATGCCGAGGTTGCTGGAGAGGTTGGAGAAATTGCCGGGGGCGGGGGATGTGGCGCCGGAACTGGCGGCGATGGGACCGTTTTGCGCGGAGCGGGGGAAATTTTTGGCGGGGGCGATTAAGAGCGAGCCGGCGCCGCATCTGCGCGAGGGGGATGTGATCGCGGCGGGGTTTGATGCGGAACTGGATCGATTGAGGCAGATTGGGAAGAGCAGCCATCAGTGGCTGGCGGAATTTCAGGCGCGGTTGTCGGGGGAATCTGGGATTGGCTCGCTGAAGGTGGGGTTTAACAAAGTCTTTGGGTATTACATCGAAGTGACCGACTCGCATCGGGATAAGGTGCCGGGGGGTTGGATTCGGAAGCAGACGGTTAAGAACGCCGAGCGGTATATCACGGAGGAACTGAAGAATTTTGAAACCGAGGCGCTGACGGCGCAGGAACGGGCGATCAAGCTGGAGCAGCAGCTTTTTGAGCGCGTGAGAGTGGAACTTCTGGGGCATGTGGCGACGCTTGGGGAACTGGCGCAGGGGCTGGCGCGGCTGGATGTGCTTTCATCGCTGGGGGGGCTGGCGCTGGAGCGGCGGTATTGCCGGCCGGTGGTTTCTTGCGAGCGGGGGCTGGAGATTAATGAAGGGAAGCATCCGGTTTTGGAGCAGCAATTGGGGAGCGAATTTGTGGCCAACGATGTGCGGTTTGGGGAGAGCGACGCGGTGGCGCTGATTACGGGGCCGAATATGGCGGGGAAATCGACTTATATCCGGCAAGTGGCTCTGATCACGCTGATGGCGCAGATTGGGAGCTATGTGCCGGCGAAGAGCGCGACGATCGGAATTGCGGATCGGCTTTTCGCGCGGATCGGGGCGAGCGATGAAATTCATGGCGGGCAATCGACGTTTATGGTGGAGATGGTGGAGACGGCGAATATTTTGAATAACGCCAGCGAGAAGAGTTTGGTGATTCTGGATGAGATCGGGCGAGGGACGAGCACGCTGGATGGATTGAGTTTGGCCTGGGCGATAACGGAGCATCTGGCGCTGGTGGTTCGGAGCCGGACATTGTTTGCGACGCATTATCATGAGCTGACGGATTTGGCGGAACGGATCAAGGCGGTGCGGAATTTGAATGTGGCGGTGCGGGAGTGGGAGGATCAGGTGATTTTTCTGCACCGGATCGTGGAGGGGGGGACGGATCGGAGTTATGGGATTCATGTGGCGAGACTGGCGGGTGTGCCGGGGGAGGTTTTGAAAAGGTCGCGGCAGTTGCTGTCGGAATTGGCGGTGCAGCATGTGGGGTCGCCGAAGATTTCTCGGGCGCAGCGGGCGGGGGATCCGGATCAGATGGCGCTGTTTGTGGATCCGGCGCGGGAGATTGCGCGGGAATTGGTGGGGATTGAACTGGAGAAGATGTCGCCGATGCAGGCGTTTGATTTATTGCGGAAATTGAAAGAGAGAGCGTCGCAATAGGCCGATCTCGATGGGATCAGGCCACGCGGGTTTTTCGTTTGTGGGGCGGGCGGGATGACTCGATGCGGCGCATGGCTTCGGGGCCAAATAGTTTCTCGCCGCAGTTGGGGCATTCGTGGTGTTCGACGCCTCGGGCGATGTAGGGCTTGCCGCGGAAATTACCGCGATAATCCGCGACTACCCGGCGAATCCGACGGCTGCCGCAGGTGGGACATATCTTAATCTTCAACATTATCCGTTTGAGAGTCGGGTCCATAGCGTTGGAAATGGATCAGAAGACGTTCGAGGCGTCAAACCATTTCAGGTAGTGGGAGGCTCGGGGGGAGCCGGAGGATTATTGCGTTTGCGGTATTGATCGCGGGAGGCTTTCAGGGCGTCCAGAAGTCTGGGGATGTGGGGTGGGGACATGAAGACTCGTGCGGAGACGGCGGCGGTGGGGTAGAAATCGGTGATGAAATCGAGGTAGAACTCGGCGGGGGAGTGGCCGACGCGGACGTTGTTGGCGTAGGAGCCGTTGAGAAGGTCGTCGGGGAGTTTGAAATTTTCGTAGATCTCGGTGATGGAAGGACGGCGGGCGGGAGGCTTGGGGAGAGTGGCGGGGGGGCCGAAAGTTTGCGTGTATTTGGTGAGGTTTTCCTCGAGTACGACAACCAGTTTTTGAACCATGGGAGGGGGGACGACGACTCGGGCGACGAATTGGAAGGGGCGGACGAATCCTTGGACGAAATCGAGGATGAATTCGTTGGGGGTGTCGAGGATGACGACGCCGGTGCTGGTGACGCCGCGGGTGACTTTGTCGGAGACGCGGGCGGAGATGGATTGGTGTTGGAATTGCTGGGTGAAGGCGCCGGTATCCTCGGGGGGCGGGTTGCT
>JBEKPV010000213.1:0-5523 GCA_049520395.1 Tepidisphaeraceae bacterium | reverse complement strand
GCGTCCCTGATAAGGACGAGGTCACAAGTTCGAATCTTGTCGGGCCCATTTTTCCCCTGCTGGCCCAAATAGGGGGGAGAGCAATAGAGACCAGAAAGTCGAGCAACATGAGAGCGGACCATGTACACCGCACGACCTGCTCTCCATGATCAGCTTTCAATTCTCTATTTTCTCTTGCGAATTGCCAAAATCGTGTGAATTGCATTGTCCCTAAAAGGCAGCCCCCACGCCCGGCTCCCGGATTGATGCTACACATCATTTAACATATTTGACTCTGCATTTGTCCGTCCCTAGTGTCCCCGCAGTGACGCCGAAGTCTACCGCGTGTGTTGACACCTCTTATGGAGCGAATGGCCCGCGCTCATGGAATGATCCGCGGCTTCGATCAGGCGTTGATGCAATCGCACCGATTTAGCTCCGGAGAACCACCGATTATGTGGGAAGTGACAAATGATTTCCCACCGGGGGATTGGGAGAAGCGAGTGCGTGCGAACGGGGTCGCCGTTTTGGCCTGTTTGATCGCGTTTGGTTTATTCGGATGCGGTGCGAAACCGCCCCAGTCGCCGCCTCCGCCGGCGGTGACCGTCGCGCATCCAGTGCAAAAAGAGGTCATTGAGTGGGACACTTACACCGGGTATCTGCAAGCGCCGCAGTCGGTGAATGTCGCGGCTCGGGTCAGCGGTCTGATCACTGAGGCGCCGTTTGTCGAGGGCTCGATCGTCAAAAAGGGGGATTTGCTGTTTGTGATAGATGATCGGCCATTCAAGGCTGATCTCGATGCGAAAATTGCCGACCAGAAAAGGGCAGAAGCGCAGCAGGCGATCGCCGGAATAACCTTCGTTCGGTTGCAGGGTTTGCGGCAGAGTAACGCGGTTTCGCAACAGGATCTCGACAACGCCCGGGCAAACGTGGATCAGGCGAATGCCGCCGTGGCCAGTGCAAAAGCTGCGGTGGAATCCTCGGAGCTGAATTTCGAATGGTGCAAGGTTTTGGCTCCGATTGATGGACGCGTCAGCAAAAAGCTGGTGACCGTCGGCAATCTCGTGAACGGCGGACAGGGCCAGGCAACACTCCTGACCACCATCGAATCGGTGACCCCGATGTACTGTTACGTTGACGTCGATGAACATTCCGTATTGAAATATCAAAAGCTGGCAGTAGAGAAAACACTCGTCACCGACCCCGATGGAAAGGTTCCCTGCTACGTTCAGCTTAGCAATGAAAGCGGATTTCCTCATGGGGGTTTTATTGACTTCGTCGACAACCACATCGATCCGACTACCGGCACGCTGGTGCTCCGTGGCGTTTTGGATAACAGTTCCGGCTTGCTCATCCCCGGTTTTTTTGCGCGGCTGAGCATTCCCGGAAGCGGTCGATACTCCACGCTGCTGGTACCGGATACAGCCATCGGCAACGACCAGAACCAGCGAACCGTGCTGGTGGTGAACAACAACAACGGCGTCGAGGCCCGCGTGGTGCAACTGGGAGCGCTATTCGGCGGGTTACGATCGATTGTATCCGGGCTCCAGCCGGACGACTGGGTCATCATCAACGGGCAGATGCACGCGCGTCCTGGCGCAACGGTCGCTCCCACCGAACAGACGATCCAGGTTGATTCAGCGGCATTTTCCGATCCGGGTTCGGCGGTGGCGCCGACCATTCCCTCGACCGAGGCACTCTCCCCTGATCAGACCATGAATGCCGCCTCCGCCACCCAGACCTCCACCCAACCCACGACTGGAAACACACCGTGAGATTCGCTCATTTTTTCATTGAGCGACCGGTCTTTGCCGGCGTACTTTCGATCGTCACGATTATTGTCGGGGCCATCGCGATCTTCACCCTGCCGATCGCCCAATATCCGGAGATTGCCCCGCCCACCGTGACCGTAAGCGCCAGTTATCCGGGCGCCAACGCCAAGACCGTCGCCGAGACGGTGGCGACGCCGATCGAGGAGCAGATCAACGGCGTCGAAGGCATGATTTACATGTCGAGCCAGAGCACCAATGACGGCAATATGAAGTTGACCGTCTCGTTCAAGCTGGGCACGAACCTGGATATCGCACAGGTGCAGGTGCAAAATCGCGTCGCCATTGCGGTGCCGGTGTTGCCGTCGGATGTGCAGCGCGCGGGCATCGTCGTGAAAAAGGCATCGCCGGACATCACGCTGGCGGTGGCACTTTATTCTCCCGACGGAAGTCGCGATCCCCTTTACCTCAGCAATTACGCTACGCTGCAGATCAAGGATGAGCTCGCGCGATTGCCCGGCGTGGGAGACATATTCATCTTCGGAGCGCGCGATTACTCGATGCGCCTATGGCTGAATCCCGATCAGCTGGCGTCGCGCAGCCTGACCGTGGGCGATTTTATCAATGCGGTGCAGGAGCAGAATGTGCAGGTCGCCGCCGGCATCGTCGGCGGGCCCCCGCTTCCACCGGGGAAGGTCCCGTTTCAATACACCGTTAACGCCCAGGGCCGCCTCGTCGATCCGAAGCAGTTTGGCGACATCATCATCAAGACCGGCGCCGACGGCAGCCTCACGCGGGTGAAAGATGTGGCACGCATTGAACTTGGCGCGGCGGATTACGGCACCACCACCCATTTCGACGGCTTGCCCGCCGTCGGAATTCCCATATTTCAGTTGCCGGGCTCCAATTCCATCGCCACCGCCAACGCGGTTTACAAGAAGATGGAGGAGTTGAAAGCCTATTTTCCCAAAGGGGTGGCTTACGCGATCCCCTACGACACCACGATCTTCGTTCGCGACAGCATCCGCGACGTGGTCAAAACGCTGTTCGAAGCGATCGCGTTGGTGGCGCTGGTGGTGCTGATATTCCTCCAGAGCTGGCGGGCGTCGCTGGTCCCGCTTCTGGCCATACCCGTATCGCTGGTTGGAACCTTCGCCGTCATGGCGATCTTCGGATTTTCCCTGAATAATCTGTCGCTCTTCGGGCTCGTGCTGGCGATCGGTATTGTCGTCGATGACGCGATTGTGGTCGTGGAAAATGTGGATCGATGGATCGAGCATGGGCTCGCGCCGCGCGAGGCGGCTTACAGAGCGATGGACGAAGTCACGCCCGCGGTCATTGCAATCGCCTTTGGCCTTACGGCCGTCTTCGTGCCCGTGGCATTCATCAGTGGAATCACCGGGCAGTTTTATCGCCAGTTCGCCCTGACCATTTCATTCTCCACGCTGCTGTCCGCATTCAATTCGCTTACGCTCAGTCCGGCGCTGGCGGCGCTGATCCTCAAGCCTCAAAAGGCAAAAAAAGATTGGCTGACTCGCGGCATCGACCTGTTATTCGGCTGGTTCTTTCGCCTGTTTAATCGCGGGCTGGATAAGGTGAATTCCGGATATGTAAGCACATTGAAGCACGTCGTGCGGCTGTCGATCATGGTGCTCGCCGTTTATGTCGGGTTGATCGTGCTAACCTATTTCGGTTTCAAGACCGTGCCGCTGGGGTTCATTCCGCAGCAGGATCAAGGCTATCTGATCGCCGCAGCGCAGTTACCGGATGCGTCGTCGATTGATCGAACCGACGCGGTGGTCAATCGGCTTACCGCTATCGCCAGCAAAATACCGGGCATTCACGACACGTTCGGGGTAACGGGATTCAATTTGCTGACGGGTACCAACCAGACCAACACGGCGACGATTTTTCTGCCGCTGGATTCGTTTGACGAGCGCGCCGGCAAACCGGCGGAATCCGCCGCGGCCCTGACAGGTCATCTCATGGGGGCCTTCAGCCAGGTGCAGGAAGCGTTTTCGCTGGTGTTGGCGCCGCCCCCCGTGCGTGGGATCGGTCAGGCGGGAGGATTCAAGATGCTGGTGGAAGATCGGTCGGGGCTATCGACGCCGCAGCAACTGCAAGCCGCGACGGGCGCGCTGATTGCCGATGCAAGCAAAGATCCGCGCATCACCGCGCTCTTCAGCACCTTCCGGGCAAACGTGCCGCAGCTCTACGCGGATGTGGATCGGACCAAGGCGAAAAAGGAAAATGTCGCCGTCACGGATATTTTCCAGGCGCTGCAGGTTTACCTGGGGAGTTATTACATCAATGACTTCAACTATCTGGGTAGGACTTACAAGGTGATGGCCCAGGCGGATGCTCCCTATCGCGCCCTTGCTTCGGACGTGGCCCAATTAAAGACCCGTAACGGCTCGGGCGCAATGGTCCCGCTGGGGACCGTGATGGAGTTGAAGGACATTACCGATGCGGACCGCATCAATCGGTATAACCTGTATCCCTCTGCCGAGATCAACGGCGCCGGCGTGCCGGGCGTCAGCAGCGGCCAGGCGATCGATATCATGGCGGGACTCGCGCAGAGAGATCTGCCCGCCGGATTCACCTATGAATGGACCGAGCTGGCCTACCAGGAAGAGACGGCCGGCAACACCGCGCTGCTCATCTTTCCGCTTTGCGTCCTCTTCGTTTTCCTTACTCACTCCGCGGAATATGAGAGCTTCGCGCTCTCAGCTTCCATTATCCTGATCGTGCCCATGTGCTTGTTATGCGGCATCGCCGGCGTATTTCTCCGAGGGCTCGATGACAACATCTTCACGCAAATTGGGTTCGTGGTGCTCGCCGGCATGAGCGTTAAAAACGCCGTGCTGATCGTCGAGTTCGCCAAACAGCAACAGGAGCACGATCAGAAGATGCGCGCCAGCGCCGCCGCCATCGAGGCGGCACGCCTGCGTTTGCGGCCGATCCTGATGACCAGCTTCGCCTTCATCTTCGGCGTCCTGCCCCTGCTCGTCGCCACCGGCGCAGGCGCCGAAATGCGACAGGCATTGGGCACCGTCGTTTTCTTCGGCATGATCGGCGTGACATTCTTCGGGTTGTTCCTCACACCCGTGTTTTATACGGTCATCCGCAAACTCACCGGCGACAAGCCGATCACTGCACCGGGCAAGGATCAGGCGCCGGGAATAGAACCGGCGCATGGGGCGTGAGATCGTTTGCGGATTGATTTCATAGGCCACAACATTCACGCGCTGCGGCACGGCCTCTCGCTTCCCAACTTCTCTACCGTTTTGATACCGATTTATTTCTGAATACCGCGATTCAATGCCCGCCAGTGCAATGGAACGAGAAGGTTTGCGAATCGCCGATATTTCGCCATGGTGCCGACATTTGCTGGGTTTCCCGAGTTTTCGCCCCGCTTCAGAAAGTCGCCCGATAAGGACGAGGTCACAAATTCAAATCTTCTCGTGCCCATTGAAATTGGATTTGCCAAATGCCCCACCGTCGCCCTGCGCGCCCCCGATCATCCCCTGGCCCAATCCCTCCTGCGAAAATTCGACGGCTGTTTAACTCCATCGATCCGTCGCCCTTTCAGGAGAAGGACCTGGACGATGACGCAACGGAATTCATTATCAGCTGGGCGAAGGAGTTTCAGGCCAACGAGGCGTTGACGCTGCTGGTGCATTTGGAACGTGCGCCGGTGCCGCCGGAGGCGGCCGGGGATCTTTCGCTGGCGGTGCACAGCTACTTCGGACACCGATCGGAATTGACGCAGATG
>JBEKPV010000212.1:0-5531 GCA_049520395.1 Tepidisphaeraceae bacterium | reverse complement strand
GAATCTGACGAAACTGAACGGAAGCCATGTCATCACCGAAGGGCGGGTGTGGATGGATCCATCGCTTGCGTCGGGGCAGATGGTGATTTTCCGGTTCGTGGTGGTTTGCTGCGCGGCGGACGCGATGCCGGTGGAGGCGATCGTTAAGTCGCCCGCGACCGCGAGATGCAAGAACGACGATTGGGTGCGCGTGGAGGGGACGCTTCGCGTGGAAACCCAGCAGGGGCAACCGGTTCCCGTGATCGACGCTGATCAGATCACCCCCATCGCGGCTCCCGAGGAGCCGTATTTATCGCCCTATCAATTTTAGCGCAATTCGCTGGTGCAAGGGTCCGACAAATGCAATTGACTTGCATTTTGGCGGCGGCGCGGATAGCATTTACTCCTCAAACTGGGAGTGGTGTGCGACACGCGATTTATCACCGTAAATGGGTGGGCGTCCTGGGGGCGGCTTTGGCCGTCGGGCTGATTCAATGGACCGCGCCCGTCGCCCGCGCGGACGACGCGGGCAAAATTGAAGTCGTCGCGGCGGAGAATTTTTACGGCGATCTTGCGACGCAACTGGGGGGCAATCACGTGCATGTGGTGAGCATTATGAGCGATCCCAACATTGATCCACATGAATACGAGGCCGATCCCAAGGATGCGATCGCGGTGGCCAAGGCGAACATTGTGATTCAAAACGGGGCGGATTACGACAATTGGATGCCGCAGCTTTTGGGGGCGTCGCCGAATGCCTCACGCGTGGTTTTGACGGGGGCGGAGCTTAGCCATGACTTGCTGAAGGAGAATCCGCATGTTTGGTACAGCTTGAAGAATGTGCGGGATATCGCGGCGGCGATTGTTAAGACGTATGAGACGCTGGACGCCGCCGACACGGGGGAGTACGAGCATAATTTGCAGACGTTCGACGATTCGCTCAAGCCGATCGAGGAGGAAATGGAATCGATCCGGCACGATTTTAGTGCGACTCCGGTGGGACTTACGGAGACGATTTATTTGTATCAAACGGGGCCGATGGAGTTGAATGTATTGACGCCGTGGGAATTTCAGCACGCGATTGCCGAGGGGAACGATCCGCCGGTACAGAGCATAGCGGCGGCGAACGCGCAGGTGAGCGGGCATGAGATAAAGGTGCTGATTTGCAACGTGCAGACGATCACGCCGATCACCACTCACTTGCAGCAGGAGGCGAAGGATGCCAACATTCCGATTGTGGGCGTCAGTGAAACGATGCCACTGAATGCGAGTTATCAATCGTGGATGCTGAGCCAACTCCAGACGCTTCACACGGCCCTGAAAAGCAGCGCGAAATGAACGTGGCGGCGGCAAGCGGAATTTCCCGCGCGTCGGGACCTCCCGGCGGCGCGAATCGCGAGGCGGCGGGGTTGGCGGTGTCGCTTGAAAATCTGGTCTATACGATCGGGGGAAATCGCATTCTCGACGGGCTTTCGGGCACAATCGTTCAGGGGGAATTCGTAACTATTCTTGGGCCGAACGGGGCGGGGAAGAGCACATTGCTCAAGTTGCTGCTGGGGCTGCTCAAGCCGGATTCGGGATCGGTCCGCGTTTTTGGAAAGCAACCGCGACGGGGGAATAGTGATATCGGATACGTGCCGCAGCATCACGTTTTGGAAATTGATAACGCGCTGCGGGCGCAGGACGTTGTCGGATTTGGGCTGGATGGGAATCGCTGGGGGATCGCGCTGCCCAGCCGCCAGCGCGGCCAGCGGATCGAGCGGGCGCTGGCGGATGTCAGCGCCAGACATCTGAAGAACGAACCCATCGGGCATCTCTCCGGCGGCGAGCAGCAGCGGATCCTCATCGCCCAGGCGCTGATCAGCAACCCGCGCATGCTGCTGCTGGATGAGCCGTTTTCCAATTTGGATTTGGCGCACGAGCGGGAAATCGTCGGCCAGATTTCGCGGCTGGCGCGCGAGCGGAATATCACGGTTCTGCTGGTTTCGCACGATATCAATCCCCTGCTGACGGTGACCAATCGCGTTCTGTTTTTATCCAATGGGCGGGCGGCGCTGGGATTGCCCGATGAGGTGATTAATTCGCAGACTCTGAGCCGCCTGTATAACGCGCCGGTTGAAGTGGCCCGTCTGTCGGGGCGAATCTTTGTGCTCGGCGTGGAGATTTAAAACATGGACCTCCGCTCCATGCTCGAATTCCCGGCGTTCCAGAACGCTTTTTTGGCCGGGACGCTGGTCGCGATCGTGGCCGGGTGCGTGGGATATTTCCTCCTTTTGCGGGGATTAACCTTTGCGGGGCATGCGCTCTCGCATGTCGGATTCGCCGGCGCGGCGGGTGCGCTTTTGCTGGGGGTCGATCCGATCTTCGGGTTACTGGCCTTCACCCTTTTGGCCGGTATAGGCATTGGCGCGATGGGACGGCGGCCCGATGAGCGGGACATCACCATCGGGATCATCATGACCCTCATGCTGGCGCTGGGTTCGCTTTTTATCGCGCTCTACCACGGGTACGCGGAGCAGGCATACAGCGTGCTGTTCGGTACGGTGATGGGCATTAGCCGGACCGATGTGATGGTGACGCTGGTTCTTTGCATGGCCGTTTTGGCGGGGCTGGCGATTTTTTTTCGGATGCTGCTTTTTGCTTCGTTTGATCCGGGGGTGGCGGAGGCGCGCGGCGTGCCTGTCAAGCTCATCGCCATGATCTTTATGGTCTTCGTCGCGGTTACTGTTTCTCTGTCGGTTCAGGTGGTCGGAGTGCTTTTGATTTTCACGCTTCTGGTCGGCCCGGCGGCCGCGGCGATGAACCTGACGGCTTCGCCCATGCGGGCGTTGTTTATTTCCGTATTTTTGGCCGTGGCTTATAGCTGGCTGGGGATTTATCTGGCGATTCGCCAGGATTATCCCGTGACGTTTTGCATTTCGACGCTCGCGTTCATCGGTTTTCTGGCTTCAAAAATGATCGCCTCGCCGTTCATCAGACGTTTGCTGGCAACGGCGCGGCCGGAGGCGCCGCACTTTCATGGCGGAGAAAGGGGCGCGGCCTGATGGATATTTTTCAACAGGATTTCATTCGCAACGCGTTCCTGGCCGGGACGGTGGTGGCGGTGCTTACCGCGATCATCGGATATTTCGTCGTCTTGCGCGGAGAGGCGTTCGCGGCGCATGCGCTATCGCATATCGGATTCGCCGGCGCGACCGGGGCGGCGCTGATCGGCATTAGTTCGCTGGCGGGCATGCTGGGGTTTACCGTCGGGGCGGCTATCGTTATCGGCGCTTTGGAAAAGCGCCTGCGCGGGCGCGACGTTGAGATCGGAATGGTGCTGGCGCTGTCGCTGGGTCTGGGGGTGCTCTTTTTGCACTTATATACCCGCGGCGCGACGGAGGCAGTGGCGATTCTGTTCGGCTCGATTCTCAGCGTTGAACCGGCGGAGATTCACTGGATGCTGATTTTGGGCGGAGTTTCTCTGCTGGGGCTGGCGCTGATGTTCCGGCCGCTGACGTTTTCGTCGATCGATCCGGAAACCGCTGAAGCGCGGGGGGTTCCGGTCCGCTTCCTATCGATCGCGTTTATGATGCTGCTGGGGGTGACGGTTGCGGAAGTCGTTCAAGTCGTGGGAATTCTGCTGATGTTCGCGCTTCTGATCGCGCCGGCCGCGATTGCGCAACATTTATTCCGGCGGCCCGCGGCCGTCATCCTGGCGGCGGCGCTGTTCGGAGTGGTTTTCACCTGGTTCGGATTGCTTTTGGCGGTGTGGACACCTTACCCGGTCAGCTTCTTCATCGCGGGCGGTGCGTCGGTGAGTTATTTGATCATCGTGGGACTGAGTCATCTGCTGCACCCGCATCACTATCGGCCGCCGGAACATCCGGATCGGGAATTTGTGGACCATCCGCAGCATCAGCACGCGCATCCACATGCTCATTGATTAATTAAGGAAAACCCATGGCGGCGCCGCAGGCGCCACTTGGGGATTTTTTATTCACTCGGCTGCGAGGTGAGCGCCTTTTTCGGCGACGGATTTTTTCATGAGAAGGACCAGGAAGATCAATAATCCCGCGATCATGGCCATCGACCAGAAAACATCGAAATAAGCGAGGGAAGAGGCTTGGCGATTCCGGGCGTCTTGGAGCGCCTGGAAGGCGAGTTGCTGGGAGAGCGCGCCGTCCCCTGTTTGCTGAAGAAAGAAGGCTTTGGCGTTGGCGAAAAGCTGACTGACGGCGGGGTTGAGGATGTCGAGATTTTCATTCAGCCGCAAAGTATGAAACTGAAAGCGGCGTTCCTGGATGGTCTGCGCGACTGAAGTTCCGACGCTGCCGCCTTCGTTTCGGAGCAGGGCGAGCAAACCGACGGCGGAGGCGCGGAGATCCCTGGGAATGTGCTGGAAGGCCGCCACGTTGAGCGGGGCGAACAGCATGGAGAGGCCGAGAATGAGCACGACGCGCGGCCAGACGACTTGCCAGGGGCTGATGTCGAGATTCATGCGGGACATCCAGTAATTTCCCAGTCCGAGGAGGAAGAGACCTATAGCCAGGAGGATGCGCGCGTCGATGCCGCGGGCCATGAGGAAACCGACGGTGATGAGCATGAGAATCGCGCCGATTCCCGCGGGGGAGAGAACCAGACCGGAGGTGGTGGCGTCGTACCCGTAGAGGGACTGCAACAAACCGGGAAGCGTGACGGTGTTACCGTAGAGGACTGCGAAGGCGCAGAAAATGATGACACAGCAGGCGCGGAAATTGCGGTCAAGGAGGGTTCGAAAGTTGATCAAGGGGTATTTGATGCGCAGTTCGCGGAAGATCAGGCCGCCGAGGCCGAACGTGAAGAGGGCGGCAAGGGTTTGGACGCGGTAAAAGGGATCGCCGAACCAGTCCCATTCCTGGCCTTTGCTGAGGACGATTTCCCAACTGGTCATCGTCATGGCCAGGAGGCAAAGGCCCAGGGTGTCGAAGCGCTGCGGCTGGGCGCGGGCCTTGGCGCGGGCGGCTTTAAGGTAATCGGGATCGGTTACGACCATGTGACACATCCACAGGGCGAAGAGTCCGACGGGGAGGTTGAGATAGAAGATCCATCGCCAGTTGTAGTTGTCGGTGAGATATCCGCCCAGCGTGGGGCCGACCACGGGGGCGAGGAGGGCGGCGATTCCGAAGATGGACTGGGCTGCACCCTGTTTTTCCGGAGGGAAAGCGTCGAGCAGGACTCCCTGGCTGGAGGGCTGTAATCCGCCGCCGGCTAATCCCTGCAGGACGCGGCAAGCGATGAGCATGTTGAGGCTGGTGGACATTCCGCACATGGCGGAGGCCAGGGTGAAAATGGCGATGGACAAAAGGAAATAATTTCGGCGGCCGAGGCGCAAGGATATCCAGCCGGAAATGGGCAGGATGATGGCGTTGGCGGCGAGGTAACTGGTGATGACCCATTCGCTATCGGTGACGGGAGCCGAGAGACCGCCGGCGATGTAGCGCAGAGCGACGTTGGCGATGGTGGTGTCGAGAACCTCCATGAAGGTGGGGATGACCACAGCCAGGGCGACGAGTCGCGGATTGACGGTGCGG
>JBEKPV010000211.1:0-5539 GCA_049520395.1 Tepidisphaeraceae bacterium | reverse complement strand
CAACTGAGCTACGAGCCCGGCTCACATCAGCAGCAGCTTCTGCTCTGAAGGGGAAGAAATTCTAAGGCGGTCGTCTGGAGTGTCAAATGGGGGAGTAGTTGCCAGTTGCTAGTTGCTAGTTGCCAGTTGGGAAAAGAGGGCGGAGGGTTTGGGTGACCCTCCTCGTCTGGCAACTCGCAACTCGCAACTGGCAACTGGCAACTTTCCCATTTACCATATCGGCATGAGCAGACTGATGCGCGGGTGTCTTTTTTTGGCGCTGATGTTGGGCGGGTGTACCAGCACGGCTCATTTCGATATCAGCGTGACGAATCGACTGTCGGAGCCGGTGACGGTTTGGCTGACGAAATTGCATGGTCCGTATGGGGATGGGTGGGAGCCGCCGGAGCAATTGGCGCTGGAGACGCAGGGTCAGGTGCGAGTGGGGGGCGTGGTGGTTCCGCCGGGGGAGAGTCGGGGGGCGGTCATCGCGGGTAACTTCGAGTCGGGGAATTATGCGGTGCTGCGCGTTTATCGGGCGGTTAAAATAGAAACCATTCTGGCGATCGATCAGGGTAATCCGGATCGGTTTGATTATCCGCTGCCCAGCGGGACGTCGAATCTGGATATTGTGATGGATAATGGGCAGTTGTCGCTTGTGCCGCATGTTTCTACGCGGCCTTCGAATTAGAGAGTCATGTCGTACTCTGAACATTGCGGCGAAGCGAAGGACATCAAGGCGCGGTGTGCCGTCGTTACGCTCAGCGATACGCGTACGCCGGGGACGGATACGAGCGGGAGAAAGATTTGCGATCTGCTGAAGGGGGCGGGGCACACGATCGGCGATTATCAGGTGATTCCGGATGAGCCGCGGGGGCTGCAGTTGACTTTGGAGACGTTGGTGGGTCGGCGCGATTTGGATTTGATTGTGAGCAACGGGGGGACGGGGGTGAGCCGGCGGGATCGGACGATTCCGGTGGTGCAGATGATGCTGGAGATTGAGTTGCCGGGGTTTGGGGAACTGTTTCGGATGCTGAGTTGGCAGGAGATCGGGAGCGGGGCGCTGCTGAGCCGGGCGACGGGCGGAGTGGCGGGCGGGAAACTGCTCTTCGCGCTGCCGGGGAGCACGGCGGCGGTCGAATTGGCCGTCACACGGCTGATCCTGCCGGAGATTGGGCATCTTCTGCACCAATTGCGGAAATAGTTATGAAGCTCAAGCGCCTTATCGCTCCGCTGGTTAATCTCTCCATTTTCGCGGTGGCGGGCATCATTTTGAACGAGCTGGGCAATCGCGGCGCGTGGACGACCGAGAACATGCCGCAGCAGACCGAGAGTGTCCAGACGGAAGTGCCGGTGGGCGTGGGCGCCGTGGTGCGCGCGACGCTGCATCGGTCGCTGACGGCGTACGGGTATGTGGAGGCGGCGCCGGCATCGGCTGAACAGCCGGCCGGGGAAGTGCATGTGACGGCACCGTCAGCCGCGCTGGTTTCGGAAGTGGACTGCATCGAGGGGCAACAGGTCGAGAAGGGTCAAATGCTGTTCAAACTGGATGCCCGAGCGGCCGACGCGGCGGTGCAGCGTGCGCGGGATTTTCTGGCCAATAGCGAAGCGATGTGGAATGCGCCGCACCCCAAGGACATGCCTTCGTGGATGACCCTGATCGGGCAATTGCAACTTGAATGGGCTCGACTGCAATTGCAGCGGGCGGTGGTGGATCGGTCGCTGCTCAGCGTTACCTCGCCGATTGCAGGAACGGTGGCGAGATTGAACGTGCGGGCAGGCGAAGTTGTCGGTCCGGCCGCTGCGGCAGTGGATGTAGTCGATTTGGATCGGCTGGTGGTGGATGTGTCTGTTCCCGGGTTTTACGCCAGTGATGTGAAAATCGGGCAGAGCGTATTGGTTGAACTTTCCGGCACGAGTGAACCGGTGCAGACTGAGGTAAGTTTCATCGATCCCACCCTCGACCCGGCAACGGGCATGGCCTCGGTGGATGTGGCGGTTCCGCCAAATTCCGAGCTGAGGCCGGGGCAATTTGTACGGGCACAGATCGTAATTGAGCAACACAACGATTGCCTGGCGGTTCCGGCGGAGGCGATAGTGACCGATTCGCTGGGGAGGGCTCAGATTGCGATCGTGTCGGAGGATCAGCGGCAGGCGACCCTGCAATTCGTGGAGCCGGGGATTCGCGAGGCGGACCTGGTGGAAGTACGGGGTGAGGATTTGCATGCCGGGGATTCGATCGTGACAAGCGGCACCTACGGTCTGGCCAGCCGGACCGGAATTCGCGTCGTCGGTCAATAACTGCGGCGTCATGGGGAAGATTTTTCCATGAAATCCTCCGTGGGACGATTCGCCATTCGGCACGGGCTTTCCATCGCGTTTCTGGTGGCGGCGGTGGCCTTGACGGGCGGTTATGCGGCGCGGCACATGCCATCGGCGGTTTTTCCTCAGACGGATTTCCCCCGGGTCATCATCATGGTGGACAACGGCGTCATGCCCGCGGACGAAATGATGGCGACCATCACCCGGCCGATCGAAGAGGCCATGAAGGAGATTCAGGGGTGTGAAACGATTCGCTCCTCGACGGGGCGGGGGTCGGCGGAGATCGACTTGTTCTTCTCCTGGCACGTGGACATGCACCTGGCGGAAGTCTATACGCAGGCGCGGCTGTCGCAGATTCGCGCGTCGCTGCCCCCTACGGCTACCGCCGAAGTTTACCGAATGACGTTTTCCACGTTTCCGATCATCGGTTTGAGCCTCACGGGGCCGGGAGGGGATTCGACACAGCCGTGGGAACTGGCGCGCTATATTTTGAAGCCGAAACTTCTGCGGATGCCCGGGGTTTCGCGGGTGGATCTGCTGGGAGGGCGCGTGCCGGAATACGAAGTTGCCGTCGATCCGGTTCGGCTCTCGGCGCTGGGGCTCAGCCTGGCCGACGTTGTGGATACGCTGGCGGGCAACAATCTGATCGTGCCGTCGGGTCTGCACCGCGAGGATTATTCGATGTATTTGACGGAGGTCGATGGGCGGGCGCGGTCGACTTCGGAGATCGAAGAGTTGACGGTTGGGCACGGGTCTTCGCCGGTGCCGATTAGGGATTTTGCGACCGTGACGCGCGGGAGTGAGCCAGCGTTTAGCGTGGTGACGGCGGATGGGGAGCCGGCGGTGCTGCTCAATATTTTCTCGCAGCCGGACGCCAGTACACTGGACATCGCCAGACAACTCAAGGAATTGCTGCCGGAAATTAGAAGAGAATTACCGCCGGCGATGAAGATCACCTATTTTTACGACCAATCGCTGCTGGTCAATTCATCGCTGCACAGTGTTTGGGATTCGATGATTTTCGGGCTGATCCTTTCGGTGCTGATTCTTTTCATCTTTCTGAAAAATTGGCCGATGACGCTGGTCGCCACATTGGTGATCCCGATCACGATGCTGACGACGATTCTGGCGCTTAAGATTTGCGGGCTGAGCTTTAATCTGATGACTCTTGGGGGTTTGGTGGCGGCGATTGGCCTGGTGATCGATGACGCCATCGTGGTGGTGGAGGCGATTTACGCGAAAGTGGCGGCCGGATTGGACCGAGCGCAGACGGTTGAATCGGCCGTCGGGGAAATTCTGCCGCCGCTGGTTGGGTCGACCCTGACTCCCGTAGTCGTCTTTGTGCCTCTGGCATTTCTGACTGGAATCGCGGGGGTGTTCTTCCGATCGCTGGCGATCACGATGGTGGTGGCGCTGCTCACGTCGCTGGTGCTGGCGCTAACGCTGACACCGGCGCTGGCCGCCTGGGTGATCGGAGCGGTCCGCACCGGCGAGCCGGCCGATTCATCATCAACCATGGGCGGCGGATTTTTCTTGCGACTGGTTATCGCAATCTATGAGCGTTTGGTCGGCGCCGCATTGAAATTCCCCTGGATTACGGTGGGACTGGCGATCTTCATGCTGATGGCGACGGGGACGGCGTATACGTACCTTAAAACCGATTTTCTGCCGAAGATGGACGAAGGCGGATTCATCATCGACTACATCACGCCGCCGGGGACGAGTTTGCAGGAGAGCGATCGGATGATGCGGGAGGCGGAGCGAATTTTGCGGAACCCGGAATATTTTCCGGAAGTGGAGAGTTTTTCGCGGCGTACGGGCGCGGCGCTGGGCGTGGGGCTGGTTGAGCCAAATACCGGGGATTTTCTGGTGAAACTGAAAGCCGACCGGCATCGCGATAGCGACGCGATTGTGGCGGATTTGCGGCATCGGCTGAACGCCGCGTTACCACGCGTTGACTTTGAATTTCCGGGTATATTGACGGATCTCATCGGCGACTTGATCTGGGCGGATGAGCCGATCGAAATCAAAATCATTTCGCCGGACGCGCAATTTCGCATCGCGACGGCGAAGCGCATTCAGGACGATATCGAGCAGATGCCGGGTGTGGTGGATCTCTTTAACGGCCTGGTTTATACGGGCAGCTGCATCGATATTCGTGTGCGAAGCGCCGATGCGCAGCGGCTTGGACTGAGTACGGCGGAGATCGGGCGGATCGTGAATATCGCCATGCTTGGGCAGACGACGACCAGCGTGATGGAGCAGGACCGGACGGTGAACATTCGCGTAAAGGCCGACGCGGCTGCGACGGACCGGATCGATAAGCTGAAGGAGTTGCCGCTTCGGGCTGAGGGCAATCGCGTCATTCGGCTGGATCAGGTCGCGGATATTGAGATGACGCCGCCGCAGCTTGAGTTGCATCGGGACGATCTGCGGCAGGACGATGCGGTCACCGCGGATTTGCAGGGACGCGACCTGGGGGGCGCGATGGCCGAGATTCAAAGCATCCTGGGCGGCGATCGGAAAATTCCGCCGGAGACGATTGAATATGGTGGGTTATACCAACAGCAACAGGAATCGTTCGCCAATCTGACTCTGGTGCTGATTAGCGCGCTGGTGCTGGTTTTCACCGTGGCGCTGCTGGAGTTTCGGTCGTTCAGCGAGCCGATCGCGATTGTCGGCGGAGCGGCGCTGTCCGTTTTCGGGATCGTGGCCGCTTTGCTGATCACGGGGACCACGCTCAATATCGTGACCTACTTGGGCGCGATCATCGGAATGGGAATCGTGCACAAAAACGGGCTGCTGATGCTCGACCACGTTAAGCAGCTTCGATCGGCGGGGATTCCGCTCGAGGAAGCACTGATTCAATCGGGGAGGCGACGGCTGCGGCCGGTGCTGATGACCTCTCTGGCGGCCGCTTTAGGGATGCTGCCGCTGGCCTATGGGTTTGAATCGGCGGATATGCTCCGACCGCTGGCGATTGCGGTTATCGGAGCGGTTTGCGTGTCTGTTGTTTTCTCATTGGTGGCTACGCCGGTGTTCTATTTCCTAATGTCCGGTACCCGAACAAAGGATTGACTTGGAGCGCTTTGGAAGGTAAGCTCTTGTCAGTGAAAGACCTCGCGAAAATGCCGTTTTTGCTTACGGTAGCCGTACGATAGGCTGGCGCCACGGCCGGGCTTGAGGCCCTGCCGCGACCGGCCCACCTCCGACTGAATTTTCTTATAGTCGTTCCAGC
>JBEKPV010000210.1:0-9613 GCA_049520395.1 Tepidisphaeraceae bacterium | reverse complement strand
CATTCCATCCACATCCACCACCGCCTGCGCAAACTCCCGCGGCGCCTCCTGCGGAAGATTATGCCCGACTCCGCCCGCGATAAGCCGGTACTCATATTTCCCCGAGAAATGTTTCCGATACGCCGTCTCCGGCAAATGGATCGCCCCGTTGGAATCCCCTTCCATGGTGATCGCCGGCACCGTGACCGCCGGAAACGCCGCCAGTTGCATTTCCAGATCGTCGTATTTCCGCTCCCCATCGGCCGCGCCGATGCGCCACCGGTAGTTATGAATCGCGACATCGACATGATCCGGATTGTCCAGCGCCGCCGCCGAGCGCTCGAACGTGGCGTCGTCGAAGTTCCACTTCGGCGACGCCGTCTGCCAGATCAGCTTCGCGAAATCGTGCAGATATTTCTGATAACCCAGCCGCCCGATTTCCGTCGCGAAATAGTATTGATACCAAAACGCCAGCGTCGCCTTCGGCGGCAACGGCGCCTTGTTCGCCGCCTGGCTCCCGATCAGATACCCGCTCACCGAAACAATCCCCTTGCACCTCTGCGGCCAAAGCACCGCCATGATATCCGCCGTCCGCGCCCCCCAATCAAACCCCGCCACCACCGCCGTCTGAATCTTCAGCGCATCCATCAGCGCGATACAATCGACAGCCACCGCCGCCTGCTGCCCGTTGCGCATCGTCCCGCTCGAAAGAAAAGTCGTCGTTCCATATCCGCGCAAATACGGCACGATCACCCGATACCCCGCCGCAGCCAGCAGCGGCGTCACATCCACAAAACTGTGAATATCGTAAGGCCACCCATGCAAAAGTATCACCACCGGACCCTCCGCCGGTCCCGCCTCCGCGTATCCAATATTCAGCACTCCCGCATCAATCTGTTTCAGCCCCCCAAACGACGTGTTCGTCCCCGGCGTAATCCCAGGCAGCTCCGCCCCCTCCGCCCTTTCCGACCCCTCCCCTCCCAACCCAAGCGCGCCAAGCTGCACCGCCGCAAACGTCGCCGCCGCCGTCCCCAGAAACTGGCGCCGAGTCCGATTGATTTCTTCCGACATGGCCAATCTCCTGTTCGAAACACCGAGCAAAAAACCGCGATCACTTTGTTTTCTATTTATTCACCATAAACCGCCGAACCAGTTCCGCAATCTCATCCGCCGCCGTATCCAGCGCAAAATGCCCCCCATCCAGCACATGCACCTCCGCCCCCGGCACATCGCGCCGATAGGCTTCCGGCTCCGATGCATCAAACGACATCTCATATTTTCCCCACAGCACCAGCAATCGCGGCTGATTCTTCCGCATCCACTCCTGCCACTTCGGATACGACTGCACATTCGTCCGATAGTCGTAAAACAGATCGCTCTGGATATCCCCCTGCCCCGGCTTGCTCAAAAACGCAAATTCGTCCGTCCACAGATCCGGATCATATCTCTCCGGATTCGGGTCGCTCCCCACATGCCGCGCCCGCGTCGTCTCCAGGGAGAGCAGATTCTTCCGCAGCGCCTCTTCATAGCTCGCCCGGTCCGCCCAAAACGCACGCCGCGTTTTCCAATTCGCCCCCAGCCCTTCATTGTGCGCCACCGCATCCTGAACGATCAGCGCCTCAATTCGATCCGGATGCGCCACCGCCATCCGAAACCCGACAGGCCCTCCATAATCCTGCATATAAAGCGTGTATTTACCCAGACTCAGCGCTTCCGCAAATCGGCTCATCACCCCCGCGATATTGTCGAAGGTATACGAGAATTCCTTTGCCGCCGGTGCATCGCTATGCCCAAATCCCGGATAGTCCGGCGCGACCAGGTGAAACCGATCCCCCAATCGCGACAACAACGGCTCAAACATCCGCGACGACGACGGCAATCCATGAAGCAACAAAAGAGTAGCCGCGTCCTTAGGCCCCGTCTCGCGGTAAAAAACATTCAGTCCGTCCACCTTCACGGTCTGATACGTGGTCTGTTGTCGCACGGCAGACTCCCTTTACCCAGCGAAAACCTCGCAACCGCATCGACCCTCCGGCCCTTGAATTTCAACCGCGGCCAACCGTTCCCGAAGACCCGCCCAAAACCGCACCCTTCGCGACAAACGTACCTTCTTCAACTACCAGCACCCAAAATGAGCCCCGCCATCGACATATAAAATCTGCCCCGTCACCGTCCGCGCGTCCGTCAAATACATAACCGCGTCGGCGATATCCTGGACCGTCGACGTAACCCCCATCGGCGATCGACTGTCCTTAACCTCCTGCGAAGCATTCCCCTGCAACGGCGTCTCCACCACGCCCGGCGCCACCGCATTCACACGGATACCCTCCTTGGAGTATTCCATCGCCAGCTGCTGCGTCACCGTCGCAAGCCCCCCTTTCGTGATCATCGGCACCGAAGCCTGCGTCCCCCGGATCGGATTGCGAACCAGCGCCGCCGTGATTGTAACGATGCTCCCGCGCGTCTCCTGTTTGAGCATTTGCTTAATCGAAAGCTGAGTCAGATACAAAAACCCCTCAAGGTTGGTTTTGACCAGCGATTGGAAATCGTCGGCCGTGTATTCCGTAAACGGCTTGTTAAAGATGATCCCGGCGTCATTCACCAGCACGTCGATCGACTTGAACCGAAACAGCGCCGTCTCCACAATGCGCGCCGCGGTCGCCGCCTCGCCGATATCCCCATCCACCAGCGCCACGTAATCCGAAGCCGCGACCTCCGCGGACTGCGTCACCTTCCGCGAACTCCCGACCACGTTATATCCCCGCTGCACAAACGCGTTCAAAACCCCGGCCCCGATCCCCTGTGAAGCTCCCGTCACGATAGCCGTCTTGCGAGCGCCGCTCATAATGCTTTACCTCCAGAACGCGAAATCCAAAACGCCCAATTGTCTTCCGGCGCTCACGCGCATCTCCAACATTTCACAAACTTTTTCGCCCTTCGCGTTCAATGTTCCCCTTCGTAATAAAACTTTTCTCGCGTGATTTTGTCCCCCTTGACCGTGTAAACGCCCACCTCCTGAAGAGAGATTCGCTCACCCGTCGCTTTCCGCGTGATATCCAGCGTAAAGTGCACGGCAAACTGCTCCGCCCCGTTGAAATACGGCCCAAGAACCTTTTCGCCATGAAAAATCTTGTCGGCCACCCAATCCTCGGATTTCTTAATCACCGGCCCCTGCCCGGCCGTCTCCTTCCCATCCGCTTCGACCGAAACGATGTTCGGCGCATACATCGTCCGCATCACATCGAAATTCTTCCCCTGATTGCACAATTCCACAAATTTAGCAGCGACACTCTGAAGGCTCATCGAAGACTCTTCGATAGAAATGACTTTGGCTCACGTCCGAAGAACTCGGTGCGTCGGTTGGTAATCTGCTGACAAACAACACGCAGCGCCCATCGCCGCGATGTGCCCACATTAATACAACTTCGCTGCACAATCAGGTACTGTAAAATCGGAATCATCCCCCATTTTTTCCGATTCACCTGCCCCCGTCGCATGGGTGCCCCAACTCTCGCCAACGTCACCGCCCCATTTTTAAGACGCTTCAATCGCCCCAAATTTCCCACAAGAATTTGGAATACGGATCTTCCGCGACACACGTTAAAGTGTAGTACAGACTAAGCGCATCGATTCCTAGTGCCGCCGCCGCCCCTTTCAGAGCCGCCTCGGCCGCCGCCACATCGCAATCCACGAACTGCCCCGCCCCCTTGGCACGCGCAACGATTTGCCCCGGAGCGATCGCCGCCACCATCGCCTGTCGCCCCAAGCGTCGCATCCGCTCTTTCCACCGGAGTTTCATCTTCCGCCGAATCAGCACCGCCGTCGATGTCCCAGCCCCCCGCGCCGGCAGCGGTCGAGGCGCAGGCCCCAGCGCGATCTTTCCTTCCGTTCCCCCCTGCTCATCAGAATCGCCGTCAGCGCTCCCCTTCAATGCATCCAGCAGCGCCGTCACTTCCTGCGCTCCCCGCAGTGAATATTTCGCCAATTTCTGCAGATCGCTTCCCACATAAATCGCCAGGAGCGACTGACTCATGCAATCCACCACGAAGTTGAAATCCAGATTCGTGCGAATCGTCATGTCGATCGGATCGTTCCACGCCAGTTGCGCGATCGTAGTTATCCCTTCGTCCTGAAACCGCTCGGCCACCGTTCGACCGACGTTCTGCAATTGTTCCAGTTCGCTGGTACCTTTCGACCCAGCCTCTCCCATTTTAAACTGTTGATTAAACAAACGCCGCCCGAAAGTGAACAGAGTCCGCGTCGGAAAAACTCCCACCAGGAACGCCAATCCGACCCCAAAAGTTGGGTCGAAAACCCCCAGGGCGTAGCCGAAGGGTACTGCGATGACGAATCGAAACGCCGCATTACCGACGTCCCCGCGCGCAAAATCCCCGCTTCGCAGGCGTCTCAACTGATCGTAAATCACCCACGTATAAGCCCCCATGATCGAACTAACCGCCATCGCCGGAAGCGCCTTTAGCCCGGCGCTCGCCCCCAGCCAGACCAACGTCGTTTGCGCCGCGCCCCAAAGACCAATCGCGCTAATCAGCGACAGCAAAATAACCGGAACAACGAAATGTTTCCGCCCGTAATATTTCCTGTAGTCCGCCTCGAACGTCGCCGCATTATCCGCGACCAACTTCTTGCGCGCCGGAAAGTAGAGCTTGTAATATTTATCCAGCGCCGATTCTTTAAACGACAAAAGAATCCGTTGCTTCCGCATCTTCCAGCCGGAATTGGAGCCCAGATAATACAGCACCGGCACGATCGCAAGGAGCCAAGCCAGCCCCGCGGCCGCCCAGATAAAAATCTCAAGCTCCAAATCACGCATCGCGATCTTCCCGCCAGCCTGGCGGGATCCCAACGCCGACCCATACGCGCAGCCATGGGCGGACGCATCGAAAGCCGGCGCCACTCCTACATTAGCGCCAGCACCGGAAGCACAACCCCCACCACCTGATCGACCGCCTTCGCAGCCGTGACCGCAGCAGTAATCGCCGCCGCCGTCTGACTCAAATCCGTCTGGGCCGCCTGAGCGGCTTTGGTTGCCGTGGTGAGTTGCGCCGTGGCGGCTACATACAACGGGTCCGTTTGCGTCAACCGCTGATTGAGCGCCGCATCCCACAGCGGGAACAATACTTCGCTCAATAAAGCCCCAAGTTTTTGCTGAATCGCAGGATCTCCCGAGTTGTTCCGCAATCCGTTGATAATCGCCACCAGGTTGCCGATAAGCGTTGCCATATCCATAAGATGACTCCGATCTGCTCCAAGGCGAAGTTAAATTTATGTCGCCAGTCCGTTGATTATTGGGTTTTCGCGGTTGTAGTTAGTGTCGTGTAAAATTGATCAACCGACTGGGCGAAGCCGATCAATTGAGCCACATTTGAAACGATATCCGACGAAGTAAATTGGTCCTGCTGCGTCGCAGGCCGCATCCAAAAGCTTTTGTTGCACGTTGGCGGGAATTCCACCTGGGTCGTTACCCGCAAAGTCCTTCTCAAGACACGCGGCGGCCTGTTGCACACCGGGGTCCGCCTGTTGGATGATCGCCTTGATCGCCTCCCGGCGCTTTTCTTCCACGATCACCGTCCCGATCGCGTCTATCGCCGTCGAAATAATCGCGAACGTCTGATCGTTAATGCCCGATTTCGGCAGCGAAGCATCGGCTGCCGCAATTTTGTTATAGCTGTCGCGCAAACCAATCAAACTGTTGTCAAGGTTCTGCGAAGCACTGTTAATGCCCGAGCTGTAATTCGTAGTCGCCAGCGATTGCAGGGCGGCGCCATACTTTCCCAGGGCACTCAGTAAATCGAATCTCACGTTGAATTGCTGCGCGATCTGCGCCTGTTCAACAGTCAACGTAGGCATGGTAGCCGCAACGGGAAGGTTAGACGGCGTAGCAGCGGGCGGAACCGAGAAGAAACCCGTGAAGGTGCTCTGTGTAGGGAACTGATCGGGATTGTCGGCCACGTTGTACATCTGTTCAAGCACCGTCGCCGAATTGAGTAGCTCATAACCGTTTTGCGCATTGGTCACCAGCGAAGACGTCGCCGTCCCAAATTCCGACACTTGCGTAAGCGGCACCGTCGAACATCCGCCCAGCGCCAGCAGAACCGCCACCCCGCACAAACACCCGGACCATCCAAATCGTAAATATCTTGGCATAATATGCTCCGCAAAATCCGCGCGATCTAAGCGCTCAACAATAAGACCGGAAATAGCGAGGCAGCCAAACACAACCACGATTTGCGCCCGCCGATTCGCCCGGCCCCTGACCATGCACCGTCCCACGGCGGCTACTATTGTATCCCACCGCCCACTTAAGTCTAAAATATTGGTCCCCAGCGACAGCCCATATCCGCACTCGCAACATTTTCGAATTATTTAGACCGCGTTTCCGGCATATAGATGCCCGATTCACAACACGTTAAGACTTTGGCGGTTTTGTTAAATGCAATCATTCCCCCCACCCCCGGCAGTCACCCCCACCGCGCAAAATCCCCACCCAAACAAATTCCCGCTCAGCAATTCTCTAACCCATCCGCCACATCCAGCACCCCCGACCCATAAATCCCGTCGTGCTTCAAAAGCTGAAGCGCCCGATTCGCCTGTTCCAGCGGAAACCGGGTCGTTTGCGGCTTAATCGGAATTTCCGCCGCCAGGTGAAGCAGCTCCTCCCCATCCCCGCGCGTGTTGGCCGTCACGCTCCGCAGATTCTTCTCCTGGAACAAATCCCGCTCGTAGTTCAGCGGGGGAATATCCGTCAGATGAATCCCCGCGATCGCCAGCGTCCCGCCCCGATCCAGCGCCTGCATCGCCGGCAGCACCAAATCCCCCACCGGCGCAAACAGCACCGCGCTATCCAACAACTCCGGCGGCTTCGCCTCCGCGCTCCCAGCCCAAGTCGCCCCCAGCCGCCGCGCCAGCTCCTGGTGCCTCTCATTCCGCGTCATCACATAAACTTTGCAATCCAGATGCAGCGCAACTTGTATGGCGATGCTCGCCGACGACCCAAACCCGTACAACCCCACCCGCCCTCCCGGCCTGACTTCCGCCCGCCTCAGCGCCCGATACCCGATTATCCCCGCGCACAGCAGCGGCGCCGTCACCGCCGGATCGAGCGATTCGTGCAGCGGATAAGCGAATTTCTGCGCCACCACCGCATACTCGGCATACCCCCCGTCTTCATCGTACCCAGTGAATTTCGCCGCTGGACAAAGATTCTCCCGCCCCGACCGGCAAAACCGGCAAACCCCGTCCGTCCATCGAAGCCACGCAATTCCAACCCGATCCCCAATCTTGAATCGCCCCGCCCCCTCCCCAAGTTTTTCCACCACCCCAACAACCTGATGCCCCGGAATGATTCCCGCCTTACGTTCCGGCAACTCCCCCTCACACACATGCAAATCCGTCCGGCAAATCCCGCAACTCAGCACCCGAACTCGAATCTCCCCCACCCCCGGTTCCGGAGCCTCCAACTCGCGCATCTCCAGCGGCGAAGAATCAATCGACGCCGGCGCCTTCAGCACCATGGCGCGCATCTTCATTCAAAATCTCCCGTCGCGGCTCACCAGCCCATCGCCAATACCCACCCAAAGTTTTCGCACTTCAGATCTTTTCCTTCGCGACGTGCATGTAAATGAACCACGACTGCAACTCATTGGTTCGAATGATTTCCGAAACGATCAAATCATTCGTCCCATCATCCCCGTGCTTGGCTGCTTCCCGAGCCATCGTGTGCGCTTCTTCCAGAACAATTTCATGCGCATGCAGCAGCCGCGAGATTTGCGTCGAAGCATCCTCCCGTCCCTTCGGCGGACGCGGAATGATCGTCGCCTCCGCCACATCCGGCGCCATGGCTATCGCGATTCCCCCCAGCGTCTGCACCCGCTCCGCGATCGTATCCACCAGCCCCATTTGCTCCTCAAAATGCTTATCAAAAAGCAAATGCAATTGGTAAAACGTCGGACCCGAAACCTGCCAATGATGCTTCTTATACAAATCCCGAAGCGTCATCGTATCCGCCAGCAATTGGTTCAGATCGTCCACGCTTTCATTCGCCACTCCCTCATCCAGCGCGATCGGCATTTTTCGAGTCGTGCCATATTCCTGCGTCTCATGGTCGATCGGCGGAAGAATGGATTTCCCTTTTGATGACGAATCGGACCGTGTAATCGTAGATGTCGGCATACTAGCCACCTCTCTGGCGACGAATGGTCGCCCCTTGGATTGCGTAGGCATCGTTCAACTCCTGACGTGACGTAATCGGCTCAATAACGCTTCTAAACAAAAAGAGCTTACTGACGCATCCGCCCCGCGCCAACGTAAATATTTCGGTGGAAATTACATATTTGCCAAAGACGCCGCGAATTTGCTAGAACCTCCCCATGCCCAAATCAACCGCTAAAAAACAGGCCAAACGCAAACCCCGTCCCAAATCCAGCCCCGTCACCCCGCAGCGCATCATGGAAATGGTCTGGGGTTTCGCCCCGCCCCTGATCGCCGAAACCGCGCTCCAACTCGGCGTTTTCGACGCCATGGACGCCGGCGCCAAAACCCCCGCCCAAATCTACGAAAAAACCAAAACCTCCCCGCGCGGAATCGCCATCCTCCTCGACGGCCTCGTCGGCATCGGCCTCATCCATCGCCGCGGCGAAACCTTCACCCTCGCCCCCGACACCGCCGCCTTCCTCGTCCACTCCAAACCCGCCTTCATCGGCGGCCTCATGAAGCACGTCAGCCGACAACTAATCGCCTCCTGGATGGGCCTGGCCGAATCCGTCCGCACCGGCCGCGCCCACCGGCCCGTCAACCAGGAAGACGTCGGCGGCGAATTCTTCGCCCAATTCGTCGAAGACATCTTCAACATGAGTTTCGCCGCCGCCTCCGCCGCCGCCGAATCCCTCCTCAAATCCGCAACCGGCGACGTCAGCGTCCTCGACATCGCCGCCGGCTCCGGCGTCTGGGGCATCGCCATGGCCAAACGTCATCCCGGCGTCCGCGTCACCGCCGTCGATTGGCACAACGTCATCCCCGTCACCCGCCGCGTCGCCACCCGCCACAATCTCGACCACCGCTTCAATTACATCGAAGGCGACATCCTCCAGGCCGACCTCGGCAAAGGTCATCACATCGCCACTCTCGGACACAT
This sequence comes from Tepidisphaeraceae bacterium, assembly GCA_049520395.1. Taxonomy (GTDB): domain Bacteria; phylum Planctomycetota; class Phycisphaerae; order Tepidisphaerales; family Tepidisphaeraceae; genus UBA1161. The sequence continues at coordinate 483 of JBEKPV010000210.1, read as the reverse complement.
TCTCCACAGCGAAGGCGAATCCCGCAGCCGCCGTCTCCTCCAGCGCGTTCGCCTCGCCATGGCGCCCGGCGGCACCATCGTCATCGGCGAATTCACCCCCGACGAAGGCCGCCGCGGCCCCGCTCTACCCCTCATCTTCGCCGTCAACATGCTCGTCAACACCGACGAAGGCAGCACCTTCACCTTCAAACAAGTCGCCTCCTGGCTAAAAGAAGCCGGCTTCCGCCGCCCGCGACTCCTCCACGCCCCCGGCCCCTCCCCCCTCATCCTCGCCACCGCATAAACCCCTCCCCATGGCCAAGCTCTTTCGAGTCATCCTCCCCGTGAGCGACATCGAAGCCGCCACCAAATTTTACAGCGAACTGCTAGCCGACCCCGGCCGTCGAGTCAGCCCCGGCCGCCACTATTTCAATTGCGGCGGCGTCATCCTCGCCTGCTTCGACCCCAAAGCCGACGGCGACGATTTCGACCCCACCCCAAACC
>JBEKPV010000209.1:0-5609 GCA_049520395.1 Tepidisphaeraceae bacterium | reverse complement strand
TGCATCGCCCCCGCCCGTTCCCCCTGGCATCGGCAACTAACTGGTGGTACAGAACACGCAACAGTTCGTCTTCCATGACGGCTCCTTTTTGGTAGAAGGTCCATCATGGCAGCGAACTGCCTGTATTGGTAGAGATTACGCTCCGGGGCGCGCTATGTTGCCGGGGTACCGGGGAGAGGGGAGAGAAGTTTGGACGGCGCACACTGGGGTGGGCGCGGGTTGTACAAAGAAGTGCGCTCACCGGGTGTGTGCGCCTGCCGCCGCGGGCATCGCCAAAACCAATGGCGCTGAACGGGCGGGGGACAGATCCCGGGTCGCTGGGCGGTCAAGCGCTTGGCCGACCATGCTCCGGGGCTCTGCGTCACGGTTCGTAAAAAAAGTGTGTCCCTCTATATATATAGCTGGCGCCTGAAGGTTTTCGGAACTATTCACTTGACAAAACCGACTACCAGATTCGGTGGGTAGGCGAGCCAACGCGGCTCATTTCTTCTTGGGCTTACGGGCCTTCTCTGCCGCTTCCAGCCGCTTTAGGTCTTCCGGCTTAACGCGGAGTAGTCCGGCCAGCGCCTGATCGGGCGTGAGCGGTGCCAGCGACACGCGCATGCCACCACGGCCCGGATGGGATTTTTTCGATTTTCCAGCCATGTCTTGACTATAGCACACATCGAATGGTGCGGTAAAATCCGCACATCGGGAAGCGGGCCTAATTACCCCGCTCGACGGTTCGGCGCAGTGCCGCTGTTCACCAGCGACGGTGCTGCCCGGACCTGCCCGATGGAACTGGTGAATGAATAATGCTGAAAATTGAGTCCGCCCTATGGGGTACGGAATACGCTCAATGTTCTTTCTGCGGAATTTCCGAATACGATAAAAATTAGATATGGTCATGCGGTGGATGAGGAATCAATCGCTCACTATATTGTCGCAGACGAGATGGTGCGGATCGAGGAACCCCACAAGCGTCTCACCAAAGAAACCTTGGCGAATGCCGTCAAAGCCAGAGTAATATTCAACAGTCGTCCTCACGCGTCCATTTACACGGAACAGTTTGGCGTTCTCTGGGGGAGACTCGTTCCGTCTAATCCACGATGACCCTATACACAATCGTCTCGATTGTGATCGCACTTTGTGGTTCGACGTTTACAGCGATCATCCAATTTTCAGCATTTTGGGGTGAGCGGGTTCGGCTTATCCGAACAAAATCCTCCGAAGCGCTCAAATCAATCTCCAGCAAACTTAGCGACAAAGGAACTCAAAAAGCAAAGGCGCGACGCCGGGACAATACAATTGCGCTTTGTTTTTTCCTTTGGCGTATCGCGGGCCTCCCGCCCGTTTTAATACTTCTTATTTTCGCCTTTACTATTACTTACAGCACGATGGGTGATATCAACAGTCGGCAAACTCCAGCCATAACAGATGACGCAGTTAGTTTCTATTCCTTATGGCTGCATTTTGTATTTTGGGCGAACGTCGGCTCACTTATTTTGAAGCTGCTGACCGGAATTGCGCTGGAGTTCTTCGCGTATATGCAGTCACAATGTATGCAAACCGCAGCAGAGACGGTCAGCGAAGCGATCACACTGGATACTGGGTCGGGGATACCGCCCCCTGAAAACTAAAATACACAGTGTCGCAGTACATCAAGCCATTTTTCGATGCTGATGTGCCGAATGCTTCAAACCGACCGAATCGCCGTCGCCCTAGAACATTGGCAACTGGTCCCCGTCTTGCTTCGGCTCATCCTTCTTCGCCTTTGGGGCCTTGAACGTTAGCCGTTTCCCTTCCGCGCCCTGAACCGCCGCATCGCGCCGGGCGGTGTCCGTCAGTTGTCGGCCATTCCAGCGGAACGAAAACTCATCGCAATAGCGGTGGAGATGTTGCTTGCTGACGTGGTGGAACGTGCCATGAATTCCGCGCTTCAATAGCGCGAAATATGCTTCGGCCGTGTTCGTCGTCATGCCGTCAGCCGTGACATACTGGTTTCGCTTGTGGATGACCTTGAAGTGACCGCCAGCGAATTCCCGGGCGCCCCGATTGTAAGCGCTAAATTCATCTGTAACGATCCGGGCGGACGGATCAATCGAATCTTGCATTACGGCCTTGAGGGTGGCGGACGTGACCTTGTTCATCGGCATTGACCGTACCGAGCCGCCTGTTTCGACCAGCGCCAAAACCGGCGTCTTCGTGGTCCCGCGTCCGCGTTTCCGTTTGATGCCGTCCCAATTTTTAGAGCGGCGATTGGCTCCGATGTACGCCTCATCAATCTGGACTTCTCCCGTAAGCAATTTCGGCATTGGCTGGCATTTCATGGCAAGCCGGATGCGGTGTGCCAAGTGCCATGCCGTCTTGTAGCTTCCCAGCCCAAGGTTGCGTTGAAGCTGTAGGGCGCTCATGCCCTTTTTGCTGGTGGACATGAAATGGATCGCCCGCACCCAGACTGCAAGCGGGAGGTGCGAATCTTCAAAGATCGTCCCAACCGTCACCGTGAACTGCTTCTTGCAAGTGCGGCATCGGCATAGGCCGGGACGGCAGGATACGCCTTCCATCCGGTAGCAATCAACCGAGCCGCAGCTATGACAAACCGGCTGGCCATCGGGCCAGAGCAGCTTTTCGATGTGCTGCCGGGCCTGATCTTCCGTAAGGTTAAGAACGTTCTGGCCCTTTTGGGTTGGGAATTTTTTCTTGGTTTCCATGCCCACATACTAAGGATCGGGGCTGGTTTTGTCAAGTGAATAATTCCGAAGGTTTTTGAGGGCGTGTTTTGCGTAAGTTTTTTTGGGCGGCGCGCAGGGGCTTGGATGGGGCGGAATTGCGCGCGAGTGAAAAAAAGTTATAACTATTTTTCGTTAATCGCGGATTTGTTTAATACGCGCAAACCAGCGATCAGGACGGCGAGGGCGGCGAGGGTCATGGGTAATTGGAGGAGAGGCGTGGCGGTGGGGGAAAACATGAGGCGAAGATTGAGGTTGTTCATTTGCTGAGAGGGATTTCGCCAATACCAGAAGCCGCCGAGCCAGCGTTCGACGGCGTATTCGTAGAGGTTGGTGGCGATGATGATGGCGGCGGCGGTGGTCAGGAGAGAGCGGAACCAGGGGGGCTGACGCGGGTAGGCGATCAGGATCAGGGGGAAGACCCAGAACCAGTATTGGGAGCCGTAGCCTGTGCCTAGGGTGAAGACGAAGAGGAAGATCAGGGCGGCGAGGAGGGGGAGGTTTCGGTCGTGGGGCCAATTGGTGCGGATTAGATAGAGGGCGAGGGTGCAGAGGGCGCAGAGCATGAATAGGCCGAAGATTTTTTCATAGAGGAACTGGTTGGGGTGGAGGCCTGCGAGGCTGAGGAGGGAGAGGACGCCGAAGCTGTCGCCCATGCTGCGGTAGCCGATGACGTGCTGGGCGATTGGGGAGGGTGTGAGTGCGAAGAGAGGGGCGAGAGCGAGGGCGGCGGGGCCGACGAGGATGCCTACGCCGAGGACGCGGGTGCGGGCGGGGAGTTTGCGGGAGCCTTGGGCGAGCAGAGGGGTGAGGAAGAGGGGGAAGGTTTTGGTGAAGATACCCATACCGAGGAAGGCGGCGGCGATGAGCCAATCGAGTTGATCGTCGCTGCGGCGGAATTTGATGATCCAGCCAATCGACAAGACGACCCAGATCATGGCGCAGGCGTCGAAGTTGCCGTGCTGAACGGTGAGGATCGTGAGGAGGGGATTGAGGCAGTAGCCCCAGAGAAGGAGTTTGGTGATGGGGGCGGTGGTATCCAGAATTTTCAGGAGCCACCAGAGGGAGGTGAGGAGGGTCATGTCGGCGAGGATGAGGAAGAAGCGGACGCAATTGTCGAAGGAGATGTTTGTCGAGGTGGAGATTTTGAAGAGGAGGCGGATGCATTCCATCCAGAACGGGGGCCAGTTGAGGAGTTCGAATTTTTCGTAGGGGTTGATGCCGTGGTGGAGGGAATAGGCGACGGTTCGCCAATCCAGCATGTCGATGGAAATGCTTTGCGGCGGCATGACGATGAACATCCAGAAGAGACGGACGGCGGCGAGAAGTGCGAGGAGGAAGAGAAGATGCAGGCCGTCGCGACGCCCGGTTTTTTCGGGGGGATTCACTTGGATGAGCGCCGGCGTTTGTGGCGGCGGTTGATGGGGATCTTGCTGCCGATGGTGCGTGGGGGAAGAGCGACGGGTGCGGCGGCGGGCTCGGCGTTGGCGGGGGCGTTGGTTGCGGGGACGCTGCCCCAGGGGCGCTCGAAACGGCTGAGGACGGGTTTGGGAGGGGTTTCGGGGGCGGGGGCGGCTTCGCCGGGGCCGGAGGGAATCCAATCGGCGGGAGTGGGGCGCGGCTCGAAACCTTCGATGGTGGCGACGGGGATGACCATGTTGATGAGATTTTCGACGCGGGTGAGTTCGTCGCCTTGATCCTTGGCGACGAAGGTGAAGGCTTTGCCGGCGGCGCCCATGCGGGCGGTGCGGCCGACGCGGTGGACGTAGACTTCGGGGTCTTCGGGGATGTCGTAATTGATGATGTGGCTGATGTCGGCGACGTCGATGCCGCGGCTGGCGAGATCGGTGGCGATGAGGACGTCGAATTTGCCGCCGCGGAAACTTTTCATGACGCGTTCGCGTTTGTTCTGGGCGAGGTTGCCGTGGATTTCGCGGCATTCGATGCCGTCGGCGTGGAGCTTGCGGGCGAGTTTTTCGGCGCCGTGCTTGGTGCGGCAGAAGACGATGGCGAGGTCGGGGTTTTCGCGCTCGAGCAATTTGCGGAGCAGGATGTATTTGTCCCAGGGCTGGACGGGGAAATAATATTGCTCGACCTGGGCGACGGTGGGTTTGTCGTCGGCGCCGGGGACGATGAGTTTTTCGACGGGCTCGCGCATGTATTGGCGGGCGAGTTTTTCGATTTCGTCGGAGATGGTGGCGGAGACGAACATGGTTTGGTGGGAGGGTCCGTCGCCGGATTGATCGGCGGCGCCGGGTCGGACGCCTTTGACGCGGGAGAGTATGTTGCGGATGTCGTCGCGGAAGCCGATGTCGAGCATGCGATCGACTTCGTCGAGGACGACGAAGCGGATGTTGTTGAAGAAGATGATTCTGCGGTCGAGGAGGTCGATGACCCGGCCGGGGGTTCCGACGATGATTTCGGGACCGTGGCGGAGGAATTTCATCTGGGCGGCGATTTTTTGGCCGCCGTAGACGGGGATGGAGCGAATGGGCGTGTGGGCGCCGAGGCGGCCGATTTCGGCGTCGACCTGGACGGCGAGTTCGCGCGTGGGGACGAGGATGATGGCCTGTGTGGCGAGGCCCTTGATGGATTTTTGGAGGATGGGGATGCCGAAGGCGGCGGTTTTTCCGGTGCCGGTGCGGGCCTGGCCGAGGAGGTCTTTGCCTTCGAGGGCTTTGGGAATGAGCAGGGTCTGGATTTCGGAGGGGGTTACGTAGCTGAGGTCGGCGAGGGCTCGGAGAATGGAGGGGCGTACGCCAAGCGCGGCAAAAGCCTCGGGAACGGCCGGATGATCGACTTTATCACTCATGAATGGCTGAACTTACGCGCGGTGATTGTATCGGGGGGGTTGCGGGGGTTCAATGTACCTGATGTTGGGGTGGTGGGTTAGATTAA